>NZ_JAELTI010000013.1 GCF_016428755.1 Allobosea sp. ASV33 | reverse complement strand
GGCATCTGGCCGCCTTCGAAGCCCTTGATGGCGACGCCGGCGCGCGAGGTCTGACCCTTCACGCCGCGACCACCGGTCTTGCCCTTGCCGGAGCCGATACCACGGCCGACGCGGATGCGCTCCTTCAGAGCGCCTTCGTTGTCACGGATTTCATTGAGTTTCATGTGTCGCCCTCCTCACTTCGCGTCGACGACGCGCACGAGGTGCTTGACCTTCTCGACCATGCCACGCACCGCGGGGGTGTCCTGGAGGGTCGAACGGCGGCGGATCTTGTTCAGGCCGAGACCGATCAGGGTCTGGCGCTGGGTGGCCTCGCGGCGGATCGGCGAACCGATCTGCTCGATGGTGAAGGTCTTCTCAGCCTTTGCCATGATTTCCCCCTCACGCTTCCGCGGCCGCATCCGTGCCGGCATCGCGGCGACGGGTCTGCAGGGCCGAAACCTTGAGCGAGCGACGAGCCGCGACCGAACGCGGGCTGTCCTCGTTCTTCAGCGCGTCGAAGGTGGCGCGCACGAGGTTGTACGGGTTGGAGGAGCCGAGCGACTTCGACACGACGTCCTGCATGCCGACCGCCTCGAAGACGGCGCGCATCGGGCCGCCGGCGATGATGCCGGTACCGGCCGGAGCCGCACGCAGCACGACCTTGCCGGCGCCGTGGCGGCCCTGCACGTCGTGATGGAGGGTACGGCCCTCGCGCAGCGGGATGCGGACGAGGCCGCGCTTGGCGGCTTCCGTCGCCTTGCGGATCGCCTCGGGAACTTCACGAGCCTTGCCGTGGCCGAAGCCGACGCGGCCCTTCTGGTCGCCGACGACGACGAGCGCAGCGAAGCCGAAGCGACGACCACCCTTCACCACCTTGGCGACGCGGTTGATGTGGACGAGCTTATCCACGAACTCGGAAACTTCCTGTTCCCGGTCTTTACGCTCACGCGGCTCTCTAGCCATGTGTCTATCCTCTTACTTGCGCGGACGAGGGTCGAAGCCCTGCCGCTCGCTCGAGCCTAACCCCGTGCATCATTGCGCGGGGAAGCCTGTAAACGAGTGCCGCCCGGCCGGCGCAGAACGCCAGGCCGGGCGAAACCCGATAACCTCAGAAGCTGAGACCAGCTTCGCGGGCCGCATCGGCCAGCGCCTTGACGCGGCCATGGTACATGTACGGACCGCGGTCGAAGACCACTTCCGTCACGCCGGCCTTGACCGCGCGCTCGGCGACGATCTTGCCGATCTGGCCGGCCGCCTCGACATTGGCTCCGGACTTGATCTGCTCGCGCACGTCCTTGTCGAGCGACGAGGCGGAGGCCAGGGTGACCCCCTTCACGTCGTCGATGACCTGGGCGTAGATCTGCTTGCCGGTGCGGTGCACCGACAGGCGCGGGCGACCATTGGCAACCGCCTTGATCGCGCGGCGGACGCGGGCCTTGCGGCGCGCAGTCACATCGTTCTGCTTGCTCATGGCTGGCGTCCTTACTTCTTCTTGCCTTCCTTGCGGAAGATGAATTCGCCGGCGTACTTGACGCCCTTGCCCTTGTAGGGCTCGGGGCCACGATAGTCGCGGATTTCCGCGGCGGTCTGGCCGACGATCTGCTTGTCGATGCCGCTGACGACGATCTCCGTCGGCTTCGGCGTCACGATCGCGACACCGGCCGGGATTTCGTAATCGATGTCGTGGCTGTAGCCGAGCGACAGCTTCAGCACCTTGCCGTTGACGGCGGCCTTGTAGCCGACGCCGTTGATCTCGAGGCGCTTCTCGAAGCCGGCGGTGGTGCCGATCACGAGGTTGTTGATGCGGGCGCGCGAGGTGCCCCAGAGCGCACGGGCGCGCTTCGACTGCGAACGCGGCTGCACCGCGATCGCGCCATCCTCCATGGCGACCGAGACGTCCTCGGGAACCGTGAAGGAGAGCTCGCCCTTGGAGCCCTTGATCTTGACCAGCTGGCCGGTGACCGAGGCGGTGACGCCCGCGGGAACCGAAACCGGCTTCTTACCGATACGAGACATTTGGATCTCTCCTGAAAATGAGCGGGGCGCCTGTAAGGTCAGAAGACCTTGCAGAGCACTTCGCCGCCCACGTTCTGCTCGCGGGCCACATGATCGGCCATCACGCCACGCGGGGTCGAGACGATCGTCACGCCAAGGCCATCGGCCACGCGCGGCATGGTCTCGACCGACGAATAGACGCGGCGGCCGGGCTTCGAAACACGCGAGATCGACCGGATGACCGGCTGGCCCTCGTGATACTTCAGTTCGATGTCGAACTCGGTCCGGCCGTTGCCGAACTCGGTCTGGCTGTAGCCGCGGATGTAGCCCTCGGACTGCAGCACGTCGAGCACGCGGGCGCGCAGCTTCGAGCCAGGGGTGGAAACGCGGGACTTGCGACGCATCTGCGCATTGCGGATGCGGGTCAGCATATCGCCGAGCGGATCAATGATAGCCATTGTTCCAGTCCTCCTTACCAGCTCGACTTGACGAGGCCGGGAACCAGCCCCTTATTGCCGAGCTCACGCAGCGCGACACGCGACATCTTGAGCTTGCGATAGAACGCGCGCGGACGACCCGTGACTTCGCAGCGGTTGCGAATGCGGATCTTGGCCGAGTTGCGCGGCAGTTCGGCCAGCTTCAGGCGGGCGAGGAAACGCTCGTCCATGGGCTGGTTGTCGTCATTGGCGATCGCGAGAAGGCGAGCCCGGCGGCCGGCGAATTTCTTCACCAGCTTCCTGCGACGCTCGTTGTTCTCGACGGAGCTTTTCTTAGCCATCGATCTCTCCTGGTTTCCGCGTATGAACGCTGAGGTTCACTGCCGGAACGGGAAGTTGAAGTGCTTGAGCAGAGCGCGTGCCTCGTCGTCCGACTTCGCAGTCGTGCAGACGATCACGTCCATGCCCCAGACCTGGTCGACCTTGTCGTAGTTGATCTCGGGGAACACGATGTGCTCCTTGATCCCGAGCGCGAAATTGCCGCGCCCGTCGAACGACTTGGGGTTGAGGCCCCGGAAGTCGCGCACGCGCGGCAAGGCGATGGTGACGAGCCGGTCGACGAACTCGAACATCTTGGTCTTGCGCAGCGTGACCTTGCAGCCGACCGCCATATTCTCGCGCAGCTTGAAGCCGGCGATGGCGAGGCGGGACTTGGTGATGACCGGCTTCTGACCGGCGATCATGGCGAGGTCGCCGGCAGCGTTGTCGACCTTCTTGCGGTCGGCAGTCGCTTCACCAACGCCCATGTTGATGACGATCTTCTCGATCGTCGGCACTTCCATGACGTTCTTGTAGCCGAATTCGGCGATCATCGCGGGACGGACGACGTCCTCGTAATGCTTCTTCATGCGCGGCGAGAGAGCCGCCTGCTGAGCCTCAGCCATCGATCAGATCCCCCGAACGCTTGGCGAAACGAACCTTGCGGCCGTCATCGAGCACCTTGAAACCGACACGGGTGGCCTTGCCATCCTTCGGGTCGGCGACGGCGATGTTCGACAGGTCGATCGTCGCTTCCTTGCTGATGATGCCGCCCTCGGACTGCGGGGACTGCTTGGTGTGGCGCTTCACCAGGTTGACGCCACGCACGACGGCGCGGGCATCCTTGGGGAGCACCTGCAGCACTTCGCCGGTCTTGCCCTTGTCGCGACCAGCGAGCACGACGACCTTGTCGCCCTTCTTGATCTTCGCAGCCATCAAAGCACCTCCGGCGCCAGCGAGATGATCTTCATGTGGTTCTTGGCGCGCAGCTCGCGCGGAACCGGTCCGAAGATACGCGTGCCGACCGGCTCCTTCTGGTTGTTGATCAGCACGGCCGCATTGCGGTCGAACCGGATCACCGAACCGTCCTGGCGCTTGACGTCCTTGGCGGTGCGAACGACGACCGCCTTCATGACGTCGCCCTTCTTCACGCGACCGCGCGGAATGGCTTCCTTGATCGAAACGACGATGATGTCGCCAATGCGGGCATAGCGCCGCTTCGATCCGCCGAGAACCTTGATGCACATCACGCGACGGGCGCCGGAATTGTCGGCGACGTCGAGATTCGTCTGCACCTGGATCATGGCCTTGATCCTTCCAATCTGTGTATCAGCGCGGTTTCCCGGACCGCATCAGTGCCATCCGGGACTACGACTGACGGGGGTCGATCGCCCCCTGGCCTCAAACAAAACACGATCCGCAAAAGTGGTTTCCACCTTTGCGGAGAAACATGTCCGGCTTCTTTCCTGCCCCGCCCTGCCCCTGATTCGGGGCCGGGCGAAGCCGTCTCGAATCACGCCTTGGGGGCGTCTTCGAGCACAACCCAGCTTTTCAGCTTGGAAATCGGCTTGGACTCCTCGATCCAAACCGTGTCGCCGACCTTGAACGAACCCGCCTCGTCATGGGCGTGATAGTTCTTCGTGCGGCGCACCGTCTTCTTGAGCAGCGGGTGCGTATAACGCCGCTCGACCTTGACCACAACAGTTTTGTTCTGCTTGTCGCTGACGACGACGCCCTGCAGTACGCGCTTAGGCATTATTCTCTCCTCACGCGCTCGCCGCGACGGTCTTCGACCGCTGCAGCGTCTTGATGCGGGCGATGTCCTTGCGCACTTCAGTGACGCGCGCGGTGTTCTCGAGCTGCCCGGTGGCCTTCTGGAAGCGCAGGTTGAACTGCTCCTTCTTGAGCTTCAGGAGCTCGTCCTGCAGCTGGTCCGTGCTCATGGCCTTCAGGTCGGACTGACGCTGTGCGATTTTCATGTCGGCCTCCCTTACTCGGCGATGCGCTGGATGAAGCGGGTCTTGATCGGCAGCTTGGCGGCGCCGAGACGGAGCGCCTCGCGGGCGATCTCCTCGGACACGCCGTCGAGCTCGAACATGATCCGGCCCGGCTTGACCTTGGCCGCCCAGAACTCGGGCGAACCCTTGCCCTTACCCATGCGGACTTCGGTCGGCTTCTTGGAAACCGGCACGTCGGGGAACACGCGGATCCAGACACGACCGACGCGCTTCATGGCGCGGGTGATCGCGCGGCGGGCCGCCTCGATCTGCCGGGCGGTGACGCGCTCGGGCTCCTGGGCCTTCAGGCCGAACTGGCCGAAGTTGAGGTCCGTGCCGCCCTTGGCGACGCCGGAGATGCGTCCCTTGAACTGCTTGCGGAACTTGGTGCGTTTTGGTTGCAGCATGGCTCTTCTCGATCAGCCTTACGCAGCCTGCTCGCGACGATCGCGATCGCGGTGATCACGGTCACGACCGCCGGAGCGGCCGCCCTCGTCGGAGAGGCGCTTGTCCTGGGCCATCGGGTCGTGTTCCAGGATCTCGCCCTTGAAGATCCAGACCTTGATGCCGCACGTCCCGTAGGTCGTGAAAGCGGTGGCGACGCCGTAATCGACGTCGGCGCGCAGCGTATGCAGCGGCACGCGGCCCTCACGGTACCATTCGAGGCGGGCGATCTCGGCGCCGCCGAGACGGCCCGAGCAGTTGATGCGGATGCCCTCGGCGCCCAGACGCATCGCCGACTGCACGGCGCGCTTCATGGCGCGACGGAAGGCGACGCGGCGCTCGAGCTGCTGAGCGATCGAGTCCGCGACGAGCGTCGCGTCGATCTCGGGCTTGCGCACCTCGACGATGTTGATCGTCACGTCGGCCTTGGTAAGCTTCGAGACTTCCTTGCGGAGCTTCTCGATGTCGGCACCCTTCTTGCCGATCACCACGCCCGGACGAGCCGAGTGGATGGTGACGCGGCACTTGCGATGCGGACGCTCGATGATGATCTTCGAGACGGCAGCCTGCTTCAGCAGCTTCATGAGCGCGGCGCGGATGGCCATGTCTTCATGCAGCAGCTTGCCGTACTCGCCCTTGTTGGCGAACCAACGCGAGTCCCAGGTGCGGTTGATGCCGAGGCGAAGGCCGATCGGATTGATTTTCTGACCCATCGTTCTCTCCTCAGGCCTTCGCAGCCTGCACTTCGCGCACCACGATCGTGATGTTCGAGAACGGCTTCAGGATACGGGCGCCACGGCCGCGGGCGCGGGCATGGAAGCGCTTCATGACGAGCGCCTTGCCGACGAAGGCCTGTGCCACGACGAGATCGTCGACATCGAGATCATGGTTGTTCTCGGCGTTGGCGATCGCGCTCTGGAGGCACTTGCGCACATCGAGCGAGATCCGCTTGCGCGAGAACTCGAGGTCGGCGAGCGCGGTCGCGACCTTCTTGCCACGGATCAGCTGAGCGACGAGGTTCAGCTTCTGCGGCGAGACGCGAAGGTTGCGAGCGATCGCAGTGGCTTCGTTCTCGGGCAGCGCACGGGGGGCGGATGCTTTACCCATGGCTTACTTCCTCTTCGCCTTCTTGTCGGCGGCGTGGCCGTGGAAGGTGCGCGTCGGCGAGAACTCGCCGAACTTGTGGCCCACCATCTCCTCGGACACGGACACCGGCACATGCTTATGGCCGTTGTAGACGCCGAACGTCAGACCGACGAACTGCGGCAGGATCGTGGAGCGACGGCTCCAGATCTTGATAACTTCATTACGAGCCGAGGTCCTGGCGACCTCGGCCTTCTTCAGGAGGTATCCGTCGACGAACGGACCTTTCCAAAGCGAACGCGCCATGACGGACCTCAGTTCTTCTTCTTGCGGGCGTGACGGCTCGACACGATGAACGTATCGGTCCGCTTGTTCGAGCGGGTCTTCTTACCCTTGGTCGGCAGACCCCAGGGCGTGACCGGATGACGGCCACCCGAGGTCCGGCCTTCACCACCACCGTGCGGGTGGTCGACCGGGTTCATCGAGACGCCGCGGTTATGCGGACGGCGGCCGAGCCAGCGCGAGCGACCAGCCTTGCCGTCGTTCCGGTTCATGTGATCCGGGTTCGAGACGGCGCCGACAGTAGCATAGCACAGGCCCGAGATCAGGCGCTGTTCGCCCGAGTTCAGGCGGACGATGACGTAGCCCTGGTCGCGACCCACGATCTGGGCGTAGTTGCCGGCCGAACGGGCGAGCGCGCCGCCCTTGCCGATCTTCAGCTCGACATTGTGCACGATCGTGCCGATCGGCAGCGTGCCCATCGGGGCCGCGTTGCCGGGCTTCACGTCGACCGAGTCACCGGCAACCACCGTGTCGCCGACAGCCAGGCGCTGCGGCGCCAGGATGTAGGACTGCTCGCCGTCCTGATACTTGATCAGGGCGATGAAGGCGGTGCGGTTCGGATCGTACTCGATCCGCTCGACGGTCGCCGGGATGCCGGCCTTGCCGCGACGCTTGAAGTCGACGAGACGCAGCGTCCGCTTGTGGCCACCGCCGCGGAAGCGGACGGTGATGCGGCCGAGATTGTTGCGGCCGCCCGAGGACGACTTGCCCTCCGTCAGCACCTTGACCGGCTTGCCCTTGTAGAGCTCGCTGCGGTCGACGATCACGAGCTGGCGAAGGCTCGGCGTGATCGGCTTGAAGTGTTTCAAAGCCATGATGCTTCCCTCACAGGCCCGTGGTCACGTCGATGGAGTGGCCCTCTTCGAGGGTCACGACCGCCTTCTTGACGTCCGAACGCTGGCCGGGACGGCCACGGAACATCTTGACCTTGCCCTCGGTGACGATCGTGTTGACGCTCTTGACCTTGACGTCGAAGAGCTTCTCGATCGCCGCCTTGATCTGCGGCTTCGTTGCGGTCTTGGCAACCTTGAAGACGACCTTGTTGTGCTCGGAGAGCATCGTCGCCTTCTCGGTGATGACCGGCGCCACGATCACATCGTAGTGGCGCGGGTCGAGGTTCTTGGCGGACTGGCTCATTTGAAGCGCGCCTCCAGCGCATCGACGGCCGCGCGCGTCAGGACAAGCTTGTCGCGACGCAGGATGTCGTAAACGTTGATGCCCTGAACCGGCAGCACGTCGACATTCGGGATCGAGCGAGCGGCCAGGCCGAAATTGGTATCGATCTCGGCGCCGCCGATGATCAGCGCGCTCGACAGGTCGAGCTTGCCGAAATGGCCGAGCAGCACCTTGGTCTTCGGCTCGGACAGCGTCACATCATCGATGATGATGATGCCGGCATCCTTGGCCTTGGCCGAGAGAGCGTGACGCAGAGCCAGCGCACGGACCTTCTTGGGAAGATCGTGGCCGTGATCGCGAACGACCGGGCCGAAGGCCTTGCCGCCGCCGCGGAACTGCGGAGCCGAAGCCGCGCCGTGGCGAGCGCCGCCGGTGCCCTTCTGCTTGTAGATCTTCTTGCGGGTGCGATCGACTTCCGAGCGGCCCTTGGACTTGTGGGTCCCGGCGCGACGCTTGGCGAGCTGATAGCGGACCATGCGAGCCAGCAGATCGGCGCGCGGCTCGAGGCCGAACACCTCATCCGACAGCTCGACCGAACCGGCCGACTTGCCCTCGAGAGTGGTGATATCGAACTTCATCACGCGTTCTCCTCAGCCTGGGCCGCAGGAGCCTCTTCCGCCTTGCCCTCGCCGGAAACCTTGAACTTGCCCGGCAGCGGCGCATCCTTCGGCAGGGCGCGCTTGACGGCGTCACGGACATGGATCCAGCCGCCGGCGACGCCGGGAACGGCGCCCTCGACGAGGATCAGGCCGCGCTCGGCATCCGTCTGGACGACGCGCAGGTTCTGCGTGGTGACGCGCTCGGCGCCGAGATGGCCCGGCATCTTCTTGTTCTTGAAGGTCTTGCCCGGGTCCTGACGGCCACCGGTCGAACCGATCGAGCGATGCGAGACCGACACGCCGTGCGTGGCGCGCAGACCGCCGAAGTTCCAGCGCTTCATACCGCCGGCGAAACCCTTACCGGTGGTGGTGCCGGAGACGTCGACGAACTGGCCGACGACGAAGTGGTCCGCGGTCAGCTCGGCGCCGACGGGGATCAGCGCGTCGTTGCTGACGCGGAACTCGACCACCCTGCGCTTCGGCTCGACCTTGGCGACCGCGAAATGACCGCGCTCCGCCTTCGAGACATTCTTCACCTTCGCCTGGCCGGAGCCCAGCTGCACGGCCACATAGCCGTTCTTCTCGATCGTGCGATGCGCGACGACCTGGCAGTTGTCGAGCTTCAGCACGGTGACCGGGATGTGTTCGCCGGCATCCGTGAAGATGCGGGTCATCCCGACTTTCTGTGCAATCACACCGGAACGCATCGGTGCATACCTTCCTTTGGGGTCATGTCCATCCGGGGTCGCCGGAAACAGAGGACCCGTTTAATCGGATCCGAAGATGGTCAGACGAAGTGGAAACCGCTTCGTCGTTCAGACCATCTCCGACTTAAAGCTTGATTTCGACGTCGACGCCGGCGGCGAGATCGAGCTTCATGAGGGCGTCGACCGTCTGGGGGGTCGGGTCGACGATATCGAGAACCCGCTTGTGGGTCCGCATCTCGAACTGCTCGCGCGACTTCTTGTCGATGTGCGGCGAGCGGTTGACGGTGAACTTCTCGATGAGCGTGGGCAGCGGAATCGGTCCGCGGACCTGGGCGCCCGTCCGCTTCGCGGTCGACACGATCTCGCGCGTCGAGGCGTCGAGGATGCGGTGGTCGAACGCCTTGAGGCGGATCCGAATGTTCTGACCGTTCATGGTCTCAATTCTCCGTGACGTGAGAAAAGGCAAAGGCCCCGAAGGGCCCCTGCCCCTCACGCAAACGCGTTACGCGATGATGCTGGCGACGACGCCGGCGCCGACGGTGCGGCCGCCTTCGCGGATGGCGAAGCGCAGCTTCTCTTCCATCGCGATCGGGGCGATCAGCGTCACCTCCATCGAGATGTTGTCGCCCGGCATCACCATCTCCGTGCCTTCCGGCAGCGAGACCACGCCGGTCACGTCCGTCGTGCGGAAGTAGAACTGCGGGCGGTAGTTGGTGAAGAACGGCGTGTGACGGCCACCCTCTTCCTTCGTCAGGATGTAGGCCTCGGCCTTGAACTTCGTGTGCGGCTTCACCGAACCCGGCTTGCACAGCACCTGGCCGCGCTCGACGTCCTCACGCTTCGTGCCGCGCAGCAGCGCGCCGATGTTGTCGCCGGCCTGGCCCTGGTCGAGCAGCTTGCGGAACATCTCGACGCCCGTGACGGTCGTCTTCACGGTGTCCTTCAGGCCGACGATCTCGATTTCCTCGCCGACCTTGACGATGCCGCGCTCGACGCGGCCGGTCACCACCGTGCCACGGCCCGAGATCGAGAACACGTCCTCGACCGGCATCAGGAACGGCTGGTCGATCGGACGCTCCGGCTGCGGGATGTAGTCGTCGACCGTCTTCATCAGCGCCACGACCGCGTCATGGCCGATCGCCTTGTCGCCGTTGTCGAGAGCGACCTTGGCCGAGCCCTTGGTGATCGGGATGTCGTCGCCCGGGAAGTCGTACTTCGAGAGGAGCTCGCGGATCTCCATCTCGACGAGCTCCAGCAGCTCGGCGTCGTCGACCAGGTCGACCTTGTTCATGAACACCACCAGCGCGGGAACGCCGACCTGGCGCGCCAGCAGGATGTGCTCGCGGGTCTGCGGCATCGGGCCGTCGGCCGCCGAAACCACCAGGATCGCGCCGTCCATCTGCGCCGCGCCCGTGATCATGTTCTTCACATAGTCGGCGTGGCCGGGGCAGTCGACGTGCGCGTAGTGGCGGTTGGCCGTCTCGTACTCGACGTGAGCCGTCGAGATCGTGATGCCGCGGGCCTTCTCTTCCGGCGCCTTGTCGATCTGGTCATACGCCGTGAACGACGCGCCGCCCGACTCGGCCAGAACCTTCGTGATCGCAGCCGTCAAAGACGTCTTGCCATGGTCGACGTGACCAATCGTTCCAATGTTGCAGTGCGGCTTGTTGCGAGCGAATTTCTCTTTGGCCATCGTAGCCTCCGTCAGATCTTGTTCAAATGGTCAGTCGGGTCGGTGCGGGGTTCAGGCGTACTTGGCCTGGACCTCGGCGGCCACCGCCGACGGCACCTGCTCATAGTGGTCGAACTGCATCGTGTAGTTCGCACGGCCCTGCGAGAACGAGCGAAGCTGGTTCACGTAGCCGAACATGTTCGCCAGCGGAACCATCGCGTTGATCACGACGGCGTTGCCGCGCATGTCCTGGCCCTGAATCTGGCCACGGCGCGAGTTCAGGTCGCCGATGACCGAACCGGTATAGTCCTCCGGGGTCACGACCTCGACCTTCATGATCGGCTCGAGCAGCACGGAGCCGCCCTTCTGCAGACCTTCGCGCAGCGCTGCACGGGAGGCGATTTCGAAGGCGAGAGCCGACGAGTCGACTTCGTGGAAGGCGCCGTCGATCAGCGTGACCTTGACGTCCACGACCGGGAAGCCGGCGAGCACGCCGGAGCCGATGACCGAGTTAAGGCCCTTCTCGACGCCGGGGATGTACTCCTTCGGCACCGAACCGCCGACGACCTTCGACTCGAACTCGAAGCCCTTGCCGGTCTCGTTCGGCTCGATGACGAGCTTGACGCGGGCGAACTGGCCCGTACCGCCGGTCTGCTTCTTGTGGGTGTAGTCGATCTCGGCCTTCTTGGTCAGCGTCTCGCGATACGCAACCTGCGGCGCGCCGATATTGGCATCGACCTTGTACGTGCGCTTCAGAATGTCGACCTTGATGTCGAGATGGAGCTCGCCCATGCCCTTCAGGATGGTCTGGCCGCTCTCCTGGTCGGTCGACACGCGGAAGGACGGATCCTCGTTCGCGAGCTTCGACAGGGCGAGGCCCAGCTTCTCCTGGTCGGCCTTGGACTTCGGCTCGATCGCGATCGTGATGACCGGCTCGGGGAACTCCATGCGCTCCAGGATCACCGCGTTGGTCGGATCGCAGAGCGTGTCGCCGGTGCGGACATCCTTCAGGCCGGCCAGGGCGACGATGTCACCGGCATAAGCCTCCTTGATGTCCTCGCGGTTGTTCGCATGCATCAGGAGCATGCGACCGACGCGCTCTTTCTTGTCGCGGGTCGAGTTGATGACGCCCTGGCCCGCTTCGACCTTGCCCGAATAGATGCGGCAGAAGGTGATGGTGCCGACGAAGGGGTCGTCCATGATCTTGAAGGCGAGCATGGAGAACGGATCTTCGTCCGTCGGATTGCGGGTGGTCGGCTCTTCGGTCTTGAAGTCGATGCCTTCGACCGCGCCGCGATCGACCGGCGACGGCAGGAAGTCCACGACCGCGTCGAGCAGGGGCTGCACGCCCTTGTTCTTGAAGGCCGAGCCGCAGAGCACGGGGTGGAACGCGCGGCGCTGCACGGCGGTGCGGACGAGCTTGCGCAGCGTCGCGGCATCCGGCTCGGTGCCTTCGAGATAAGCTTCCATCGCGACGTCGTCCATCTCGACGGCGGCCTCGACGAGCTTCGAGCGGTACTCGGCAGCCTTGTCGGCGAGGTCGGCCGGGATGTCCTGCTCCTCGAACGAAGCGCCGAGCGCCTCGCCGTTCCAGACGATCGCCTTCATCTTGATGAGGTCGATCACGCCGGCGAAGTTCGACTCCGAACCGATCGGAATCTGCAGGCAGACGGGCTTGCCGGCGACGCGGTCGATGATGTCCTGGACGCAGCGATAGAAATCGGCGCCGATCTTGTCCATCTTGTTGACGAACACGATACGCGGGACGTCGTACTTGTCGGCCTGGCGCCAGACGGTCTCGGTCTGAGGCTCGACGCCCTGGTTGCCGTCGAGAACGCAGACGGCGCCATCGAGCACGCGCAGCGAACGCTCGACTTCGATGGTGAAGTCGACGTGGCCGGGGGTGTCGATGATGTTCAGGCGGTTGTCTTGCCAGAAGCAGGTCGTCGCAGCCGAGGTGATCGTGATGCCACGCTCCTGCTCCTGCGTCATCCAGTCCATGGTCGCGGCGCCGTCATGGACTTCGCCGATCTTATGGGACTTGCCGGTGTAGTAGAGGATGCGCTCGGTCGTCGTCGTCTTGCCGGCATCAATGTGGGCCATGATGCCGAAGTTGCGATAACGGTCGATGGGATGGGAACGGGCCATGATCGTGCTCTATGTCTCGGGTCAGCGCGCCGCTTACCAGCGGTAGTGCGAGAAGGCGCGGTTGGCTTCCGCCATCCGGTGCGTGTCTTCGCGCTTCTTGACCGCGTTGCCGCGGTTGTTGGCGGCGTCCATCAGCTCGGCCGACAGGCGCTCCACCATGGTCTTGTCGTTGCGGCCGCGGGCAGCCGTGATGAGCCAGCGGATCGCCAGCGCCTGACGGCGCTCGGTGCGGACTTCGACCGGAACCTGATAGGTCGCGCCACCGACGCGGCGGGAACGAACCTCGATCGCCGGAGCGACGTTCTCGAGCGCCGACTTGAAGACGCCGAGCGGCTCGCTCTTGGTCTTCGCCTCAATGATATCGAAGGCACCGTAGACGATCCGCTCGGCGGTCGACTTCTTGCCTTCGTACATGACCGAGTTCATGAACTTGGTCACGACGATATCGCCGAACTTCGGGTCCGGGATAACTTCGCGCTTTTCGGCACTGTGGCGGCGGGACATCGTCTAGTCTCCGTAAATCTTCAACGCGGCGGACCGGCCCAGGCAGGACGCCCGGCCGGTCAGGCCGAAATTACTTGGGACGCTTCGCGCCGTACTTCGAACGGCGCTGCTTGCGGTTCTTGACGCCCTGCGTGTCGAGCACACCGCGCAGGATGTGATAGCGCACGCCGGGAAGGTCCTTCACGCGGCCGCCACGGATCATGACGACAGAGTGCTCCTGGAGGTTGTGACCCTCGCCGGGGATATAGCCGATGACCTCGAAGCCGTTGGTCAGGCGAACCTTCGCAACCTTACGGAGCGCCGAGTTCGGCTTCTTCGGGGTCGTCGTGTAGACGCGCGTGCAAACGCCGCGCTTCTGCGGGCAATTCTCAAGCGCCGGGGCGGTGTTGCGCGCCTTCACGGGCGACCGCGACTTGCGGATGAGCTGGCTGATTGTCGGCATTCTGGCCTCTCGCCCCATTGAGCGTTTGGAAATTCCTGGTCAATCTCCCAGGCCGAGCAAAGCCATGACATAAACGAAGCCGCGCCATCGGCGCCCTTTCAGGGGCCTCAGGCGCGTTCGCCAGCAGAGGAACACGGGAACCCGCGTTCATGCATCCTGCCATGTCGTCAATCGACGCTGGAATTCCGACGGAGTTTCGGTCGCGAAACTCGCTTGCGAACGATGCGCAGGCGACAAACGTGTCCGACAACCGTCGACAGTGGCGCGCTTATGACTCGAACGGAGATTCGCGTCAACCCCGAAACGGCCGAAAAGGCCGGGGTTTTGCAGCGATCCGCCCGGATAGGTCACGCCCCTACCCTTCTTGAAACAAAAAGGCCGCCCGGGAGGGGCGGCCTTTCCGATGATTGCGAAGCTCGCTTGCTGCCGATTCTTACTCGGCAGCAGGCAGAACCGCCGCGGCGGCCTTGGCGGCCTTCGCCGCCGCGTCCGCCTTCTGGCCGACGATGAGATCGTCGCGGCGCGTCGCCACCTGCTTGATGCGGGCGACCTGAGCGCCGGTGCCGGCCGGGATGAGCGAGCCGACGATGACGTTCTCCTTGAGGCCTTCGAGAAGGTCCGACTTGCCGTTGACCGCCGCCTCGGTGAGGACGCGGGTGGTCTCCTGGAAGGACGCCGCCGAGATGAAGGAGCGGGTCTGCAGCGAAGCCTTGGTGATGCCGAGCAGGACCGGAACGCCGGAGGCCGGCTTCTTGCCCTCTTCGCGCAGCTTCGCGTTGACCTCTTCCAGCTCGATCCGATCGACCTGGTCGCCGGTCAGGATGTCGCTGTCCCCGGACTCGGTGATCTCGACCTTCTGCAGCATCTGCCGGACGATGACCTCGATGTGCTTATCGTTGATGGTCACGCCCTGGAGGCGATAGACCTCCTGGATTTCGTTGACCAAATAAGCCGCCAGTTCCTCGACGCCCTTGATCGCCAGGATGTCGTGCGGGGCCGGGTTGCCGTCGAGGATGTAGTCGCCGACCTCCACGACGTCGCCGTCCTGGAGATGGATGTGCTTGCCCTTCGGGATCAGGTACTCGACCCCGTCGGACCCATCGTGCGGCGTCAGCGTGACGCGACGCTTGTTCTTGTAGTCCTTGCCGAAGCCGATGACGCCGGACTTCTCGGCGATGATCGCCGCATCCTTCGGACGACGGGCCTCGAACAGCTCCGCGACGCGCGGCAGACCGCCGGTGATGTCGCGGGTCTTGGCCGAGTCGGTCGAGACACGCGCCAGCACGTCGCCAGCCTTGATCGCGTGGCCCGGCTCCACCGAGATGATGCCGTCGACCGGCAGGATGTAGCGGGCTTCGCCACCGCGGGCGAGCTTCGCGACCTTGCCGTCGGCACCGTAGATCACCATCGCCGGCTTGAGATCGGCCGTACGGGCCGAGCCGCGCCAGTCGATGACGACGCGCTTGGAGATGCCGGTCGCCTCGTCGGTCGTCTCGGTGATCGACATGCCGTCCACGAGGTCCTCGTAGCCGACCTTGCCGTCCACTTCCGCGAGGATCGGGCGGGAATAGGGATCCCACTCGATCAGGCGCTGGCCGCGCTTGACCTTGTCGCCCTCGTCCACGCGCAGCTTCGAGCCGAACTGGACGCGATGGACCGCGCGCTCGGCGCCGTCCGGGCCGACGATCACGATGGCGATGTTGCGCGCCATGGCGATGAGGTCGCCGTCCGAGTTCCGCGCGACGTTGCGGTTGCGCATCTTGACCGTGCCTTCGAAGTTCGACTCGACGAAGGACTGGTCGGCGATGGTGGCCGCGCCGCCGATGTGGAAGGTACGCATGGTGAGCTGCGTGCCCGGCTCGCCGATCGACTGCGCCGCGATGACGCCGACGGCCTCGCCCATGTTGACGGGCGTGCCGCGAGCCAGGTCGCGACCGTAGCAGGTGGCGCAGACGCCGTTCTTGGTCTCGCAGGTGAGAACCGAACGGATCTTCACCTCCTGGACGCCGGCGGCGTTGATCTTGGCGATGTCGCTCTCTTCGATCACGATGCCCTTGGCGACGATGACCTTGCCCTCGACATCGACGATGTCCTCGGCCGTCGCGCGGCCCAGGATACGCATGCCGAGCGAAGCCACGACCTGGCCGGCATCGACGATGGCGCGCATCTTGATGCCGTTATCCGAGCCGCAATCCACCTCGGAGATGATCGCGTCCTGCGCCACGTCGACGAGACGGCGGGTCAGATAACCGGAGTTGGCCGTCTTGAGCGCCGTGTCGGCGAGGCCCTTGCGGGCGCCGTGGGTCGAGTTGAAGTACTCGAGAACGTCGAGGCCTTCCTTGAAGTTCGAGATGATCGGGCTCTCGATGATCTCGCCCGACGGCTTGGCCATCAGGCCGCGCATGGCGGCGAGCTGGCGCATCTGCGCCGGCGAACCACGGGCACCCGAGTGCGACATCATGTAGATCGAGTTGATCTGCTTGTCGCGGCCGGTCTCGTCCTTCTGGACGGTCGAGATGCGGGCCATCATCTCCTGGGCGAGCTTGTCGGAGCACTTCGCCCAGGCGTCGACGACCTTGTTGTACTTCTCGCCCTGCGTGATCAGGCCGTCCTGGTACTGCTGCTCGTAATCCTTGGCGAGCGCGCGGGTCGTGTCGACGATCTCCCACTTGTTCTCCGGCACGACCATGTCGTCCTTGCCGAAGGAGATGCCGGCCTTGAAGGCGTGCTTGAAGCCCAGCCCCATGACGCGGTCGCAGAAGATCACCGATTCCTTCTGACCGCAGCCGCGATACACGGCGTCGATCATTCCGGAGATCTCCTTCTTCGTCATCAGCTTGTTGACGACGTCGAAGGACACGGCCGGATGCTCCGGCAGCGCGGTCGAGAGGATCACGCGGCCCGGGGTGGTGTCGTAGATCTTCGTATACGGCTTGCCGTCATGGCCGACGCCGGTCCAGCGGTATTTGATCTTCGAATGCAGCGTCACGACCTTCTCGTGCAGCGCGTATTCGAGCTCGCCGAAATCGCCGAAGATCTTGCCCTGGCCCGGCTCGCCGTCCGAGATGATCGAGAGATAGTAGAGGCCGAGCACGATATCCTGCGACGGCACGATGATCGGCATGCCGTTCGCCGGGTGCAGGATGTTGTTGGTCGACATCATCAGCACGCGCGCTTCAAGCTGCGCTTCGAGCGACAGCGGGACGTGCACGGCCATCTGGTCACCGTCGAAGTCCGCGTTGAAGGCGGCGCAGACCAGCGGATGGAGCTGGATCGCCTTGCCCTCGATCAGCACGGGCTCGAAGGCCTGGATGCCCAGGCGGTGCAGCGTCGGCGCGCGGTTCAGCATCACCGGATGCTCGCGGATGACCTCGTCCAGGATATCCCAGACCTCCGGCTTCTCCTTCTCGACGAGCTTCTTGGCCTGCTTGACCGTGGTCGAGTAGCCCTTGGCGTCGAGGCGCGCATAGATGAACGGCTTGAACAGCTCGAGCGCCATCTTCTTCGGCAGGCCGCACTGGTGCAGCTTCATCTCCGGGCCGACCACGATGACCGAACGGCCCGAATAGTCGACGCGCTTACCGAGCAGGTTCTGGCGGAAGCGGCCCTGCTTGCCCTTCAGCATGTCGGCGAGCGACTTCAGCGGGCGCTTGTTGGCACCCGTGATGACGCGGCCGCGGCGGCCGTTGTCGAACAGAGCGTCGACGGATTCCTGCAGCATCCGCTTCTCGTTGCGGATGATGATGTCCGGCGCGCGCAGCTCGATCAGGCGCTTCAGGCGGTTGTTGCGGTTGATGACGCGGCGATAGAGGTCGTTCAGGTCGGAGGTCGCGAAGCGGCCGCCGTCGAGCGGAACGAGCGGGCGCAGATCCGGCGGGATGACCGGGATCTGGGTCATCACCATCCATTCCGGCTTGTTGCCCGATTCCTGGAAGGCCTCGATGATCTTGAGGCGCTTCATCAGCTTCTTGGGCTTCAGCTCGGACGTCGTCGTCGCGATCTCATGCTTGAGATCGGCGTTGATCTGGTCGAGGTCGAGCGCGCGCAGCATCTCGCGGATGGCTTCCGCGCCGATCATGGCGGTGAAGGTGTCCGCGCCGTACTCTTCCTGAGCCCGGACATACTCTTCTTCCGACAAAAGCTGACGGTCCTTGAGCGGGGTGAGACCCGGCTCGATGACGACGTAGCTTTCGAAATAGAGGATGCGCTCGAGGTCCTTGAGCGGCATATCCATCAGGAGGCCGATGCGCGAGGGCAGCGACTTCAGGAACCAGATATGCGCCACCGGGGCGGCGAGCTCGATATGGCCCATGCGCTCGCGCCGGACGCGGGCGAGCGTGACTTCGACGCCGCACTTCTCGCAGATGACGCCCTTGAACTTCATGCGCTTGTACTTGCCGCACAGGCACTCGTAGTCCTTGATCGGCCCGAAGATGCGCGCGCAGAACAGGCCGTCACGCTCCGGCTTGAACGTGCGGTAGTTGATGGTCTCCGGCTTTTTGATCTCGCCATAGGACCAGGACAGGATCTTCTCCGGGCTCGCGATCGAAATCTTGATCGCGTCGAAGGCCTGCTGGACCGGCTGCTGGCCGAAAAGGTTCATGACCTCTTGCTTCATCGCCTGTCTCCTTCCGCCGGCGGGGGCAAAGGCCGCCCTGCCCGGCTCGTCAATTCCGTCAGCCGGCGGCGTGAGTGCCGCCGGCATTGTTCAAGGTGTCGGGTAGCGGCTTATTCGGCCGCTTCGGCCGGCGGCAACTCGCCCGGCTTCACCTTGTTGTTGATCAGCTCGACGTTGAGGCCGAGCGAGCGCATTTCCTTGACGAGAACGTTGAAGCTCTCCGGGATGCCCGCCTCGAAGTTGTCCTCGCCGCGCACGATCGACTCGTAGACCTTGGTGCGGCCCGCGACGTCGTCCGACTTCACCGTCAGCATTTCCTGCAGGGTGTAGGCGGCGCCGTAGGCTTCGAGCGCCCAGACCTCCATTTCGCCGAAGCGCTGGCCGCCGAACTGCGCCTTGCCGCCCAGCGGCTGCTGGGTGACGAGCGAGTACGGACCGATCGAACGCGCGTGGATCTTGTCGTCGACCAGGTGGTGCAGCTTGAGCATGTAGATGTAGCCCATCGTCACCTTGCGGTCGAAAGGCTCACCCGTGCGGCCGTCATAGAGCGTCGACTGGCCCGAGGAATGCAGGCCGGCCTGCTCCAGGAGCCGCTCGATATCGGCCTCCTTGGCGCCGTTGAACACCGGGGTCGCGACAGGGACGCCGCGGCGCAGGTTCTGGCCCATCTCCACGAGTTCCGCCTCGTCCATCGAGGCGATGATCTCGTTATCCTCGTAGACGGCATCGAACTCCGCCTTCAGCGCCTTGAAGTCGCTCGACTTCTTGTAGGCATCGAGCGCCTTGCCGATCTGCTTGCCGAGGCCCGCAGCCGCCCAGCCCAGATGCGTCTCCAGGATCTGCCCGACATTCATACGCGAGGGCACGCCGAGCGGGTTCAGCACGATGTCGGCGTGGGTGCCGTCCTCGAGGAACGGCATGTCCTCCACCGGCACGATGCGCGAAACGACGCCCTTGTTGCCGTGACGGCCGGCCATCTTGTCGCCCGGCTGGATCTTGCGCTTCACCGCGACGAAGACCTTGACCATCTTCATCACGCCCGGGGGCAGCTCGTCGCCGCGCTGCAGCTTCTCGACCTTGTCGAGGAAGCGCTGCTCGAGGCGCTTCTTCGACTCGTCGTACTGCTTCCGCATCGCCTCGATCTCGGTCATCAGCGAGTCTTCGGCGGTCGCGAACAGCCACCACTGCGAACGCGGGAACTCGCTCATCACCTCGCGGGTGATGACCGTGTCCTTCTTGAAGCCCTTCGGGCCGGCGAGGCCGGTCTTGCCGGTCAGGATCTCGGCCAGACGCGCGAAGGTGTTGCGGTCCAGGATCGCCTGCTCGTCGTCACGGTCCTTGGCGAGACGCTCGATCTCCTCGCGCTCGATCGCCTGGGCGCGCTCGTCCTTGTCGACGCCGTGGCGGTTGAACACGCGGACCTCGACGATCGTGCCCTGCACGCCGGGCGGAACCCTCAGCGAGGTGTCGCGGACGTCGGAAGCCTTCTCGCCGAAGATGGCGCGCAGAAGCTTCTCTTCCGGCGTCATCGGGCTTTCGCCCTTCGGCGTGATCTTGCCGCAGAGGATGTCGCCGGCCGCCACTTCGGCGCCGATATAGACGATGCCGGCTTCGTCGAGGTTCTTCAGCGCCTCTTCCGAAACGTTCGGAATGTCGCGCGTGATCTCCTCCGGACCGAGCTTGGTGTCGCGGGCCATGACCTCGAACTCCTCGATATGGATCGAGGTGAAGACGTCCTGGGCCACGATGTTCTCGGAGAGAAGGATCGAGTCCTCGAAGTTGTAGCCGTTCCACGGCATGAACGCGACGAGCACGTTGCGGCCGAGCGCGAGCTCGCCGAACTCCGTCGACGGGCCGTCGGCGACGATGTCGCCCTTCTTGATGATGTCGCCGACGCGGACCAGCGGGCGCTGCGTAATGCAGGTCGACTGGTTGGAGCGCTGGAACTTCTGCAGGCGGTAGATGTCGACGCCCGGCTTGGTCGGATCCATCTCGTCCGACGCGCGGATGACGATACGGGTCGCGTCGACCTGGTCGACGATACCGCCGCGGCGGGCCGCGATCGCGGCGCCCGAGTCACGGGCGACGACCGCTTCCATGCCGGTGCCGACGAAGGGCGCGTCGGCGCGAACCAGCGGCACCGCCTGGCGCTGCATGTTCGAGCCCATCAGCGCGCGGTTCGCGTCGTCGTTCTCGAGGAACGGGATCAGCGCCGCGGCGACCGAGACGAGCTGCTTCGGCGACACGTCCTGGAAGTCGACCTTGTCGACCGGCGTGACGATGACTTCACCGGCGCGGCGGCAGACGATCAGGTCGTCCGTCAGGCGGCCTTCGGCGTCAACGGCAGCATTCGCCTGGGCGACGTTGTACTTCGCCTCTTCCATCGCCGAGAGATAGATCACCTCGTCCGTGACCTTGCCGTCGCGGATGCGGCGGTAGGGGCTCTCGATGAAGCCGTACTTGTTCACCCGCGCGAAAGTGGCGAGCGAGTTGATCAGGCCGATATTCGGGCCTTCCGGCGTCTCGATCGGGCAGATGCGGCCATAGTGCGTCGGGTGCACGTCGCGCACCTCGAAGCCGGCGCGCTCGCGGGTCAGGCCGCCCGGGCCAAGCGCCGAAAGGCGGCGCTTGTGGGTGACTTCCGAGAGCGGGTTGGTCTGGTCCATGAACTGCGAGAGCTGCGACGAGCCGAAGAACTCGCGCACGGCGGCAGCCGCCGGCTTCGCGTTGATCAGGTCCTGCGGCATGACCGTGTCGATATCGACCGAGGACATGCGCTCCTTGATGGCGCGCTCCATGCGGAGCAGCCCCAGGCGATACTGGTTCTCCATGAGCTCGCCGACCGAGCGCACGCGGCGGTTGCCGAGATGGTCGATGTCGTCGATCTCGCCCTTGCCGTCGCGCAGGTCGACCAGCGCCTTGACGACCGCGAAGATGTCTTCCTTGCGCAGGATGCGCACGGTGTCCTCGGCGTCGAGGTCGAGGCGCATGTTCATCTTGACGCGGCCGACGGCCGACAGGTCGTAGCGCTCCGAGTCGAAGAACAGCGACTGGAACATGTTCTCGGCGGTCTCGAGCGTCGGCGGCTCGCCCGGACGCATCACGCGGTAGATGTCGAACAGCGCCTCTTCACGACGCGAGTTCTTGTCGACCTTCAGCGTGTTGCGGATATAGGGGCCGACCGTGATGTGGTCGATGTCGAGCACCGGGATCTCGTCGAAGCCGTCGTCGGTCAGCTGCTTCAGCAGCTTCTCGTCGATCTCCTCGCCGGCCTCGGCATAGACCTCGCCCGTTGCCGGATTGACCAGATCCTCGGCGATGTACTGGGTGTACAGGTCCTCGTCCTGCGCACGCAGGAACTTGAGGCCCTTCTCGGCGAGCTGGCGGGCGGTGCGGGCGACGAGCTTCTTGCCGGCCTCGACCACGACCTCGCCGGTATCGGCGTCGATCAGGTCCTCGGAGGCCTTGAAGCCCTTCATGCGCTCCGCGTCGTAGGGAACGCGCCAGCCCTTGGCGTCCTTGGTATAGGTGATGTGGTTATAGAAGCGGCTGAGGATTTCCTCGCCGTCCATGCCGAGCGCGAACAGCAGCGACGTGACGGGAATCTTACGCTTCCGGTCGATACGGGCATAGACGATGTCCTTGGCGTCGAACTCGATGTCGAGCCAGGACCCGCGATAGGGGATGATGCGCGCAGCGAAGAGCAGCTTGCCCGAGGAATGGGTCTTGCCCTTGTCGTGATCGAAGAACACGCCCGGCGAACGGTGCATCTGCGAGACGATGACGCGCTCGGTGCCGTTGACGATGAAGGTGCCGTTATCGGTCATGAGCGGCATGTCGCCCATGTAGACATCCTGCTCCTTGATGTCCTTGACCGACTTCGCCTGGGTGTCCGGGTCGATATCGAACACGATCAGGCGCAGCGTCACCTTGAGCGGCGCCGAGAAGGTCATGCCGCGCTGGCGGCACTCGTCGACATCGTATTTCGGCGGCTCGAAGGTGTACTTCACGAATTCCAGCAGCGAGGCGCCGGAGAAATCGCCGATCGGGAAGACGGACTTGAAGACGGACTGCAGGCCCTCGTCGGCGCGGCCACCCTTGGGCTCGTCGACCATCAGGAACTGGTCGTAGGACGCCTTCTGAACCTCGATGAGGTTCGGCATCTCAGCCACTTCCTTGAGCTTGCCGAAGAACTTGCGGACGCGCCTGCGACCCTGGAGCGAATTGACCATGTTGTTCCTCGCGTTCTTCGGGCCCGGCGGAGGACGCCATGCCCAACCTTGACACATCCGCGCAGATTCATCTGACGACGAACCGCTGTTGCAGACGGCTGACCCGGAGGTCCGACGGAAGCGACTGCAAGGCCGCCGGGTCAGCCGTTCGAGGCAAATCCTGTGATCTGCCTCACTGATTCGCCGCACCTTGCGGAAACGACGCAACAGCCCCGGAGGCGTGAACCGCCCCGGGACTGTCGATAGTGACTACGGTCGGACCGGCATCAGCCGGCCCAAGCTCACTTGAGCTCGACCTTGGCGCCGACGGCCTCGAGCTGCTTCTTGAGCTTCTCGGCCTCGTCCTTGCCAACCGACTCCTTGACCGGCTTCGGAGCGCCTTCGACCAGGTCCTTGGCTTCCTTGAGGCCCAGGCCGGTGATGGCGCGGACTTCCTTGATCACCTCGATCTTCTTGTCGCCGGCCGAAGCCAGGACAACGGTGAACTCGGTCTGCTCTTCAGCAGCGGCGGCAGCGCCACCGCCAGCAGCCGGACCAGCCGCAACGGCGACGGCGGCGGCGGCGGAAACGCCCCACTTCTCTTCGAGCATCTTGGCGAGGTCAGCGGCCTCGAGAACGGTGAGCGACGAGAGATCGTCGACGAGCTTGGCGAGATCGGCCATGTTTAACTTCCTGTCTTAAGAGGTTCGAACGATAAGGGTTTGCTGGCTATCAAGCCGCATTCTTGTCGGCATAAGCCTGAACCACGCGAGCCAGCTTGCCGGCGGGCGCGTTCGTGAGCTGCGCGAGCTTCGTAGCCGGGGCCTGGATAAGGCCGATGAGCTTGGCGCGCATATCGTCGAGCGAGGGCATCGTGGCCAGGGCCTTGACACCATCGGGGTTCAGGGCGGTCGTGCCCATCGCGCCGCCCAGGATGACGAGCTTGTCGTTTTCCTTGGCGAAAGCGGTGGCGACCTTCGGCGCCGCGACCGGATCGTTTGAATAAGCGATCAGGGTGGGACCCGTCAGCAGCTTGCTGATGGACGCGACGTCGGTGCCTTCAAGAGCGATCTTGGCCAAGCGGTTCTTTGCGACCTTAACAGTGGCGCCATTCGCCTTCATCTCGCGACGAAGCTTCTGGAACTGGGCCACGGTCAAACCCGCATAGTGGGCCACGACGACGACCGACGTGTTCGCAAACACATCGTTCAGCGACGCGACGGCATCTTTTTTTGCCGCTTTATCCACTGGGCTCTCTCCGGTAGGCGACAAGCTTTGAGGGCTCGCCGCCGGTTGCAAATGCCGCTTCCCGAAACCCCGGTTGACACCGGCGTCCCGCAAAGCGACGCTTGGTGCCCTGTCCCCGCTCCCGACCCCTGAGGGTCACGATCGGGCGAGATGGTTCGAACCGTCTTGTCCGGATCTCGCGATCCGGGACTAAGCTCTTGCACCGTCTATGCAGGCCTCTTGGCGAAATTATGCTCCCGGACGAACCGGGAAAGCACCTGCAGTCTCAGACAGGACTGGATGATTCTGGCCTTGGAAATCACTTTCCGCGGCCCCAATCACCCATTCTTCAGCGGAAAACCGCCGAAAAACGCGAAACAGACCCCTTCGTGCCAGGCACGCCGGAGCCCCTTCACTCATGGAAACAGGCGTGCGTATAGCGCCTTCGCCTGTTCCTGCCAAGTAGGCTCTTGACTTCACGAAATCAAGAGCGGGTGGGCGACCGGTCAGCCGGCCGCCCTTCCCTCGTAGCTTGTCAGCCGCCGATGACGGTGTTCGGCTCGATCTTGACGCCCGGGCCCATGGTCGACGACAGGGCGACACGCTGAATGTACGTGCCCTTGGCGCCGGCGGGCTTGGCCTTGGCGACGGAGTCGACGAAAGCCTTGATGTTCTCCGAGAGCTTCTCGGCCGAGAACGAGGCCTTGCCGACCGCAGCGTGGACGATACCGGCCTTCTCGACGCGGAACTCGACCGAACCGCCCTTCGAGGCGGCGACGGCGGCGGTCACGTCCATGGTGACGGTGCCGACGCGCGGGTTCGGCATCAGGCCGCGCGGGCCGAGCACCTTACCGAGACGGCCGACGAGACCCATCATGTCCGGGGTCGCGATGCAGCGATCGAAATTGATCTCGCCCTTCTGGACGGACTCGACCAACTCCTCGGCGCCGACGATATCGGCACCAGCGGCCTTGGCCTCTTCGGCCTTGGCGCCGCGGGCGAAGACGGCGACGCGCAGCGTGCGGCCCGAGCCGTTCGGGAGGTTGCAGACGCCACGGACCATCTGGTCGGCGTGACGCGGATCGACGCCGAGATTCATCGCGATCTCGACGGTCTCGTCGAACTTGGCGTTGGCGCGTTCCTTGATGAACGTGACAGCCTGGTCGAGCGAGTACAGCTTGGTGCGGTCAATGCCTTCACGGCCCTTGACGACGCGCTTTCCGATATGTGCCATGATCGCCCCCTCAGCCCACGACTTCCAGGCCCATCGAGCGGGCCGAGCCACGGATCATGGCCGAAGCCGATTCGACGGTGTCGCAGTTGAGATCGGCCATCTTCTTTTCGGCGATCTCGGCGATCTGCGCAGTGGTGACCTTGCCGACATTGCCGCCCTTGCCCGGAGTCTTCGAGCCCGAGGTCAGGCCGGCGGCCTTCTTCAGCCAGTACGAGACCGGCGGCTGCTTCATCTCGAAAGTGAAGGAGCGATCGGCATACGCGGTGATGATCACCGGGATCGGCATGCCCTTTTCCATCTGCTGGGTCTTCGCGTTGAAGGCCTTGCAGAATTCCATGATGTTGAGGCCGCGCTGACCCAGCGCCGGACCGATCGGCGGCGACGGATTGGCCGCGCCCGCCGGAACCTGAAGCTTCACGTAACCCGTGATCTTCTTCGCCATGATGGCTGCTCCTGCCGTCCGCTCCGATGCCTATCCGGAACGACGACGACCCCGCCTGCCGATGCTCTTCATCGGGGCCGGGGTGGTTGCAGTGCGTGGTGCGGCGCCTGTGATCCGGCTGGCGACCGGCACGCCTCCCACGCGGTTGAGGCCGGGCCTATGGCATATCCGGACGCGGAAGGGAAGAGGTTTCGGTGCTCGCCGGCTCTTTCGGATGGGCCGCCGGAGCTTGCCGGATATAGTCGTCGAGCGCGAGGCAGATATGCAGCGCGACGAGCCCGATCAGCCCGAAGGCCAGGATGGCATGCCCCTGGAACAGCGCATCGGCATAGCCTGCGCCTTTCGGCCAGATCGCCGGGAGCGACAGCCCGCCATAGATTTCGCGCGCCCCGAAATCCGAGATGCCGGCCAGCCCGAGCAGCGGAATCGCGACCAGCATCCCATACAGGACGCGGTGGACCGCCCGCCCGCCCGCGCTCCGGGACCAGCGGCCAGCAAGGCGCTGGACGATGCGATAGGCCAGCCGGCCCATGACCAGCAGGAGCAAGGCGAAGCCTGCCGTCTTGTGGAAGGTCATCAGCGCGTCGGCCCAGGGCCCGCTGCCGATTTCCTTCATCAGGATGCCCACGCAGAACATCACCAAGATGAGGACCGCCGTGCTCCAGTGCAGCACCTTCGCGACCAGCGGAAAGGCATGCGCGTCGATGCGCCGCGCAGGGGCGATCGCGATCGCCGGAGAATCGGCCGTCATCGTCATGCCTGCCTGGCTCCCTGCGTATCGGCCATGAAGCTGTCGACCGCCTGCCGCAGGGCCGCGGCCTGGCCGTCGATATCGGCGGAGGTGCGGGCCATGCGTTCCGTCATCCTGCGCCAGTCCTCGAACATGCCGGCGACCTGCTCGACCTGCTCGGCCGTGCCACGCACATCGCCGGCGGTCCGGGCGGTGCCGGCATTGATCGAGCGCGATGCCTCGTCCTGCCGGCGGGCCAGCTCCGCGATGGCATCGGCTGCGGTCTCGACATCGTTCACCGAGGTCACCAGCGCCCCGATGCGCCCCGTGATCCGCTCGGCCGCCGTGCCGATCGAATCGAGTCCGCGCCGGACATGGCCGGTCGCCTCCGCCGTCCGGTTGGCGAGCTGCTTGACCTCGGCCGCGACCACGGCAAAGCCGCGCCCGCTCTCGCCGGCGCGCGCCGCCTCGATCGTCGCATTGAGCGCCAGCAGATTGGTCTGGTTGGCGACATTGCTGATCAGCGTGACGACGGCCGAGATCGACCCCACCGCCTCGCGCAGCATGACGCTGTCGTCGGCGGCTTCCTCGACAAGTGTCTTCGCCCCGCCGGCGATGCCCGACGCCCGCCGCGCTTCCTCGGCCGTGATCGCGAGCAGTTCGGCGATTTCATTCAGGGATGAGGACATCTCGTCGACATGAACGGCTGCGCGTTGGCTCGACTGCGCGGCCGCACCGGCATGCTGGTCGACGAAACCGGAGAGCTGCGACAATTCGTTGGACGCGTCCGTCATGCTCGCGGCATGGGTTTCCAGCGCGCCGGCGATATGGGCGATCCCGTCCTGGAACGCCTGACCGCGAACCCGCAGGGCCTGCTGCCGCTCGACCTCTCCGGCCAGCGAGGCCAATCGCTTGCCGGCCGCGTCCTGCCTCGCCTTCTCGTCCGAGAGATGCGCATGCAACGCCCGGCCGAGCATGCCGATCTCGTCGCCGCGGCGCGCGAGCCGGCGGACCCAGCCGGAATCCTGCCCCGGCGCACCCAGGGCCGTCGCCATGGTCGCGATCGGCCGTACCAGCCAGCGATGCTCGAAGGAGATGATGAGGGTCACCAGCACCAGCCCGAGCGTCACCAGCAGCAGCGTGTTGTGCCGGGAGTTTTCGACATGGGTGCCGAGCGCGTCGCTGACGCCGGCAATCGCGCCGTTGAGGCTCACCCGCAACTCGTTGCGATGCGTCGCAACCTTGCGCAACGCATCCCGCATGACAGCCTTCTCGGCGTCGCTTTTGCTGGCCAGTTCCTGCAAGCCGAGCACCGCCTGACGCGCCTGCTCCGCAGCCTCGCCCCCGCTCTGGACGGCAACGATCGACATCGCCGCGATCAGGGTTTCGATATCGCCGGCGAGATGGTCGCGCTCCTGACCGGAAACGATCGCCACGACCACGCGGCTATAGGCGGCATCGGTATCCGAGAGAGCCGCCGCGGCACCCGCCTGCGCTGTGATCGAGCGGGCGAAACCGGCGAGCTTGACCGAGCTGATGAACTGCGCGGCGCCGAAGACGCAGGCGAGCACGCCCAGGATCAATGCCCAGAGCGTGAGGCGCTGGCGCACCGTAGCCTTGAAGAAACTGGGGAACATGGTGCCCTGCGCCGGATGACCGCGCAGAACATGGCCCAAGTGATCTTAAAAGCCGATTAACCTAACGAAAACAGCCCGAAGCGCGCTTCGGGCTGATCTGGCTTCAGAGCTTCTCGACCTGGCTGTATTCGAGCTCGACCGGCGTAGCGCGGCCGAAGATTGAGACCGCGACCTTGAGCCGGGCACGGGCGTGGTCGACATCCTCGACGACGCCGTTGAACGAGGCGAAGGGTCCGTCCGCGACCTTGACCTGCTCGCCGACCTCGAAAACGATCGTCGGCTTCGGCCGCTCGACGCCCTCGGCGACCTGGCCCTTGATCCGCATCGCTTCGCTCTCGGGGATCGGCATGGGCTTGGCCTTGTCGGCGCCCAGGAAGCCGGTGACCTTCGGCGTGTTCTTGATGAGGTGGTAGACCTCGTCGGTCATCTCGCACTTCACCAGAACATAGCCCGGGAAGAACTTGCGCTCGGCCTCGACCTTGCGGCCGCGGCGGACCTCGACGACCTTCTCGGTCGGAACCAGCACCTCTTCGAACTTGTCGGCGAGGTTGCGCTGCCCCGCCTGATCGCGGATCGACTGGGCGACCTTGTTCTCGAAGTTCGAATAGGCGTGGACGATATACCAGCGGGTGCTCACGTTCGTAATTCCGTTCAACGGGCGCCGAGGATGAGACCGAGCACCCAGCGAATGACGGTGTCGGTGAAGAGGAAGAACAGGCTGGAAAGGACGACCATCGCGAGCACGAGGCCCGTGGTGATCAGCGTCTCGCGGCGCGAAGGCCAGGTGACCTTGGACGCCTCGGAGCGCACATCCTGCAGGAACTGGAAGGGATTGGATTTCGCCATGAACCACCTCGGGTTCCGATCCGGCCCGCGCCCCTGCGCGATGCCGATTCGGCCGTCCTGAAACATTCGCGGCGCGGGACCCGGGGAGGGTCGCGCGCCGTCATGGCTAGCCTCTTACATCGCTTGCAGCCTTTAGCCAAGCCCCTTTCGGGCAGCTCTCTCCTCGTGCCGGCTCGCCGCGATCAGCAGGAAAAACGGCCGTTCGCGCTCCTTCGCCCAGCCCGGCTCGTCGGCGACCTGCTCAGGGCTCGGCGCCCATTCCACCAGCCTGTCCAGCCGGAAGCCAGCGCCCAGCAAGAGGTCGAGATAGGTGCCGATGGTACGGTGGCGCTTGACCACGCCCTCCGCCAGCCAGTTGCTGACCCGCCTGCCCTCGTCGTGATAGCCGTTGACCGGCCAGGCCGCGCGGCCGTCGGCATCGACGAGCCATTCCTGCCGCGCGGGCGCCGTCATGATCGGATGCTCGACCGAACAGACGAGGCAGCCGCCCGGCTTCAGCGCCGCATGAACCCGCCCGAACAGCCCGGCGAGGTCCTCGACATAGTGGAAAGCGAGCGAGCTATAGGCGAGATCGAAGGCACCGGCCGGCGGCGCATAGGTTTCGAGATCGGCGCGCTCGTAAGCGGCGCGGGAATCGGGCGTCTCGCGCTGCGCCCGCTCCAGCATCTTCTCGGAGACATCGACGCCGAGCACGCCCGCAGCCCCCTCGCCCGCCGCGAAACGGCTAAACCAGCCGAAGCCGCAGCCGAGATCGAGCACGCGCTTGCTTGCGAGTTCCGGCAGCATCCCGCGCAGCACAGGCCATTCCGGCGCACCGTCCAGGCCGTGCACGGAACGCGGCAGCTGGCTGTAGCCCGCGAAGAAGGTCTCGTCGTCGTAGATGTTCTGGGTCATGGATGCCTCGCCAACCTGCTTGGGCATCCGGGCTTGACGTCGCCAGTGGGACGACTGGCAGGGGCAGCAGGGCTCGAACCCGCGACCTGCGGTTTTGGAGACCGCCGCTCTACCAACTGAGCTATACCCCTGCAGGTGGGCGTCATGTGCCCCAAGGCGCGGCGCATTTCAAGTCGAAATCGCTGATCATCCTCATTTGCTGTAGGGGCCGAGCTCCCGCGCATAGCGCGCGACCAGATTCAGCCCGAATTCGGTGGGCCTCAACGCCGGGCCGCGGTCATGGATCGGGATGCCCGCCCGCGCCCCGAAGATGCGTTTGCCGTAGCAAATCAGCGTCTCGATCGATTGCATGATGAAGGTGATCGCCGGCAGCACGTCGCGATAGGCGGCATCCGCCCCGGCTTCGTCGCCAGCCTTGTAGCGGGCATAGGCGCGCAGCGCATAATCGATCGTGTCCGGCGCCAGGATCATGCCGGCGCAGCCGGCACGGAAATTATCGATGAGCTCGAGCCCGCCGCGCCCGTTGAGAATCGGCAGGCGGCCTTCGGTCACCGCGATCAGGCGCTCGATCTCGATGGCCGAGCCCTCGCCCTTGATCAGGCTGATGTTCGGATGGCGCCGCGTCAGCTCGCGGATATCCTCCGCCGACAGGCCGCGGCCCATATAGGCCGGCGCGTTCTGGATCGCGACCGGCAGCGACGTCGTCTCGGCGATGCGGCCGAAGAAATTGATATACTCGGCCACCCCGAAACTGCCTACCATCGGCGGCTGTAGAATCACCCAGTCGGCGCCGTTCTTTTCCGCGACCTTCACCAGCGCGGCCTGCTCCGCCACCGAGGAGCCGAAGATCGTGAAGGCGAGCGGCTTCCTGCCCGCCACATCCTCCGCCATCCATTCCATCACGGTGCAGCGCTCGATGAAGCTCAGCTTCGAGACTTCGGTGGCGAGCCCGAGCGCAGCCATGCCGTGCACGTCGAGAGCGAGGCTGATCTCAGTCTGCTTGCGCATCGCCGCCCGGTCGAGCCGTTCATGGTCGTCGAACAGCGCAAAGACGATCGAATGGATGCCTGGAAACGGCGGCTTGAACGGCATGGACTGGCTCCTCCGCAACGGGAGCGGCTGGTCCGCTCTCTCGCAGCGATTGAGAGCATGGAATGCACAGCCCGAGCAGCTCAGTTGGCCTTGGCCGCCTCTGCGTTCACGGCATGGCTCCGAAAAGCCGTCGCAAAAAGAAAAAGGGCGGTGTCGCCACCGCCCTTTCCAAACCAAATCGTGCAGGACGATCAGGCGATGATGCTGGCGACGACGCCGGCGCCGACGGTGCGGCCGCCTTCGCGGATGGCGAAGCGCAGCTTCTCTTCCATCGCGATCGGGGCGATCAGCGTCACCTCCATCGAGATGTTGTCGCCCGGCATCACCATCTCCGTGCCTTCCGGCAGCGAGACCACGCCGGTCACGTCCGTCGTGCGGAAGTAGAACTGCGGGCGGTAGTTGGTGAAGAACGGCGTGTGACGGCCACCCTCTTCCTTCGTCAGGATGTAGGCCTCGGCCTTGAACTTCGTGTGCGGCTTCACCGAACCCGGCTTGCACAGCACCTGGCCGCGCTCGACGTCCTCACGCTTCGTGCCGCGCAGCAGCGCGCCGATGTTGTCGCCGGCCTGGCCCTGGTCGAGCAGCTTGCGGAACATCTCGACGCCCGTGACGGTCGTCTTCACGGTGTCCTTCAGGCCGACGATCTCGATTTCCTCGCCGACCTTGACGATGCCGCGCTCGACGCGGCCGGTCACCACCGTGCCGCGGCCCGAGATCGAGAACACGTCCTCGACCGGCATCAGGAACGGCTGGTCGATCGGACGCTCCGGCTGCGGGATGTAGTCGTCGACCGTCTTCATCAGCGCGATCACCGCGTCATGGCCGATTTCCGGCGTGACGTTGTCGAGGGCGGCCTTGGCCGAGCCCTTGGTGATCGGGATGTCGTCGCCCGGGAAGTCGTACTTCGAGAGGAGCTCGCGGATCTCCATCTCGACGAGCTCGAGCAGCTCGGCGTCGTCGACCAGGTCGACCTTGTTCATGAACACCACCAACGCGGGAACGCCGACCTGGCGCGCCAGCAGGATGTGCTCGCGGGTCTGCGGCATCGGGCCGTCGGCAGCCGACACCACCAGGATCGCGCCGTCCATCTGCGCAGCACCCGTGATCATGTTCTTCACGTAGTCGGCGTGGCCGGGGCAGTCGACGTGAGCGTAGTGGCGGGCCGGGGTCTCGTACTCGACATGCGCGGTCGAGATCGTGATGCCGCGGGCCTTCTCTTCCGGCGCCTTGTCGATCTGGTCATACGCCGTGAACGACGCGCCGCCAGACTCAGCCAGAACCTTCGTGATCGCAGCCGTCAAAGACGTCTTGCCATGGTCGACGTGACCAATCGTTCCAATGTTGCAGTGCGGCTTGTTGCGAGCGAATTTCTCTTTGGCCATGACACCCTTGTCCTCGAAGGCGGCCCTTCGGGCCTAGAAACGCGGGTCGCATTAGGGGTTTTTGCGCGGGGATGCAAGATTGGTCATGGAAGGCCGTCAAGGCGCGGTCTCCCGCGCTTCGAGAACGCCGCAGATCGGAGGTCGAGCGATGCCCCGAAACACCCGCCCCGCACGGCATCACCTGGCAGCACTTGCCATAGCGGGCACCGTCCTGGCCGGCGAGGCGGCACAGGCCTGCACGCGCTTCGTCTATTTCGGGGCCGAGGGCCGCGTCATCACGGCGCGCTCGATGGATTGGAAAAGCGATGTCGCGACCAATCTCTGGATCATGCCGCGCGGCGTTGAGCGCACCGGCGAAGCCGGCCCGAACTCGATCCGCTGGACCGCGAAATACGGCAGCGTCATCGCCTCGGGCTATGACATCTCGACCACGGACGGCGTCAACGAAGCCGGGCTTTCGGCCAATGTGCTCTGGCTCGTGGAATCGGAGTATCCGAAATTCGAGGCCGGCGCGAAGCCGGGCCTGACCATCGCCGCCTGGGCGCAATATGCGCTGGACAATTTCGGCACGGTGGCCGAGGCCGTGGAAGCGCTGCGCCAGGAGCCGTTCACAATCGTCACCGACGCGGTCCCCGGCGAGACCCGTCTGGCAACGCTCCATCTCTCGCTATCGGACGCGACCGGCGACAGCGCGATCGTCGAATATATCGGCGGCAAGCAGGTCATCCACCACGGCCGGCAATATCAGGTGATGACCAACTCGCCGATCTTCGACCAGCAGCTCGCCCTCGACGCCTACTGGAAACAGATCGGTGGCACGGTGATGTTACCCGGCACGAACCGGGCGGCAGACCGTTTCGCCCGCGCCTCCTTTTATGCGAACGCTATCCCGAAATTCGACGACCCGAACCGGGCCGTCGCTAGCGTCTTCAGCGTGATCCGCAACGTCTCGGTGCCGTTCGGACTGAACACGCCGGAAGAGCCCAATATCTCGTCGACGCGCTGGCGCACCGTCGTCGACCACGCCCGCAAGCTCTATTTCTTCGAATCGGCGCTGACGCCGAACACTTTCTGGGTCGACCTTAAGAAGATCGAGTTTGCGGCGGCCGGCACCCGCAAGCTCGATCTCGGCCCTGACCAGGACCATGTCTATGCCGGCGATGCCACCGAGCGTTTCATGCCCGCGAAGCCGTTTCCGTTCCTGGGCCTTCAGCGCTGACGAGCCGGAGTACCGGCCCGTCCGGTCGGATGCCGATCAGATCCCGAACACCCGCCGATAGCGCTTCACCGCTTCCGGATCGCCCGAGACCTTCTCTGGGTTGTCGGAGAGCTTCACCGCCGGGCGTCCATTCGCCTTGGTGACCTTGCAGACCAGCGAGATCGGATCGAGCGCGCGCGAACCGTCCGGAGAGCAGCCGACGAGGTCGTTTGTCAGGTCCGTGCCCCAGCCGAAGGCCATGCGGACCTTGCCGTCGAAATGGTGGTAGACGCGCTCGATCGCGTCGACATCGAGCCCGTCGGAGAAGACCAGCATCTTGTCGCGCGGGTCGCGCCCATGCTCGCGCCACCAGGCCATGATCGTCTCGCCGGCCGGGATCGGCGGCGCGCTGTCGGGGCGGAAGCCCGTCCAGTCGGCGACCCAGTCCGGCGCATGGCGCAGGAAGCTCTGCGAACCGAAGGCGTCCGGCAGCGCGATCAAGAGGTTGCCGCCATAGACCTGGCGCCACTCGTCGAGCACCCGATAGGGCGCGCGCAGCAATTCCTCGTCCGAATCGGCAAGCGCCGCCAGCACCATCGGCAGTTCATGCGCATTGGTGCCGATCGCTTCCAGATCGGCATCCATCGCGAGCAGCACGTTCGAAGTGCCGGTGAAGGCCGAGCCCAGCCCTTCCTTCAGCGCCTCGACGCACCAGCGCTGCCAGAGATGGCCATGGCGCCGCCGCGTGCCGAAATCGGAGAGCTTGAGGTTGGGCAGCTTCTGCAGCCGCTCGACCTTGTCCCACATCTTGGCCTTGGCGCGAGCATAGAGCACGTCGAGCGAGAAGCGCTTCTGGCCGAGCATGACGCGCCTTGCCCGCAGCTCGTTGACGATCGCCAGCGCCGGCACCTCCCACATCGTGCTGTGGGTCCAGGGTCCCTCGAAATGCAGCTCGTACTGGCCGTCGACCTTGCGCAGGTCGTAGTCGGGCAACTGGAAATCGGCGAGCCAGGCCATGAAATCCGGCGAGAACATCTGCGTCTTGCCGTAAAAGCTGTTGCCGGCGAGCCAGATCAGTTCGTTCTTGGTGAAGCGCAGCGAGCGGGCATGGTCGAGCTGCGCCCTGAGCTCGCCCTCGTCGACGATGTCCGCCAGCCGGATATGCTTCGAGCGGTTGATCAGCGAGAAGGTGACCTGCACGTCCGGATGGAAGGCCCGGATCATCTGCAGCATCAGGAGCTTGTAGAAATCCGTGTCGAGCAGGCTGCGGATGATCGGGTCGAGCCGCCAACCGTGGTTGTAGGTCCGCGTCGCGATGTCGGTGAAGATCATATCGAAGTCCGGGCCGGCTCACGGCGTAGGCGGTGGAACGGCGCGGGCGCCGGGCGAAGGAAGGCGCATCAGAACAGCGCCTTGAGCCCCGGCGCAAGCGCGGGCCACGCAGCCATGCCCAGCGACAGCACCATGAGGGCGACCAGCAATACGCCGAGCAGCGGCAGGACGGCCCGGAAAACCGCGCCCGCCGGCACGCGCGTGATGCCGCTGACGACATAGACGAGGATGCCGAGCGGCGGCGTCAGCCCATGGATCATCAGGTTGACGACCAGCACCACGCCGAACTGGATCGGATCGAGCCCCGCAGCCACCGCGACCGGCAGCAGCAGCGGCGCCAGCAGCAGGATCGCCGCGCCGATATCGAGAAAGACCCCGGCGACCAGCAGCACGAGATTGGCGAGCAGCATCACTGCATAGGGCCCGGCGCCGAACGCCGTGACGAGCCCGGCCATCTGCTCGGAGACGCGATCGACCGCGAGCAGGAAGGCGAAGGGCGCCGAGGCTCCGATCAGCAGGCCGATCGCTGCCGCCTCGGCAGCCGATTTCCGCAGGGCCGCCAGGACGCCGTGCCCGTCCAGGCTGCGCAGCGCGAGACAGGTGACCGCGGCATAAGCGACGGCGAGCGCCGAGGCCTCCGTCACCGTCACCACGCCGAAACGGATGCCGACCACCACGACGATGCCGAGCCCGATCGCGGGAATGGCGCCGATCAGCGCCCTGCCCCGCTCGGCCATGCTCGCCTTCGGCGCCGCATCGACGACGCCGCGAGCACTGAGATGGATGCCGACGGCCAGCGCCAGCGCCAGCACGCCGCCCGCGACGAAACCGCCGACCAGCAGAGAGCCGACCGAGAGATTGGTCGCGCTCGCCAGGATCAGGAAGGCGATCGACGGCGGGATGATGTTGTCGAGCATCGAGACGCCGGCGACGATCGCCGCCGCGTTCGCTGGCGGATAGCCGCGCGCCACCAAAGTCGGCGCCATCACCTTGGCCCCGAAGGCGGCGTTGGCCACAGACGAGCCGGAGGCCCCGGAGAACAGCACGCTCGCGACCAGCGCCGTCTGTGCCAGCCCCGCCCGCCAATGGCCGACGAGCGTCGTGGCAAAGCGGATCAGGCGCTCGGCGAGCCCGCCTTCGGTCAGCAATTCGCCGGCCAGCAGGAAGAACGGAATCGCCAGCAGCAGGAACTTGCCGACGCCACCGACCATGGTCTGCACGATCGCCGGCTCCGGCATCAGCCCGCCGAACGGGCCCGTCAGCGAAACTCCGGCCAAGAGGGCGAAGGGCAACGGCGCGCCGAGCAGCAGCCCCGCCCCCGCGACGAGCGCGGCAACCAAGCTCGGCGTCGGAAACAGATCGAAGGCGAGCTGCGCCAGCGCGTAGAGGCATGCGCCGAGAACGAGTGCCGCGACGGCGCCCGCCCAGCCCCGCTCCTGCCCGGCCCGCAGGAACAGCGCCAGAATGGTCAGCCCGCCGCCGCAGGCGAAGACGGCGAAGCGCAAGGCTTCCGGCAGTCCGAGCACGGTGGAATGCCCTCCGACATGCCCGGCGACGCTTGCCCCGCCAGCCGCCAACACCATGGCTCCCTGGAAAGCGATCGCATCCGCGAACACGGCCGCGATCCGGCGCGGCAGCGCCGGCAACAGGCGCACCAGCACATCGAGCCGCATCGCCAGCGTCCCGGTAACGGCGAGGGGCGCGCCGACCGCGATCAGCGCCAGATTCAGCCAGATCGCGAGTTCGTCGGACCAGACGAAGCCGCCGCCGAACAGATAGCGCTGGAGAACCGCCGCCATGACCACGAGAAACAGGGCGGCGAGGATCGCAGCGCCGGAATATTCCAGCACCATGCGAAGGGCAGCCTCCGCCCGCTCCGGGAAACGGCTCCCGCGCTCTCGATCGTCCGACTGGCTCATCCCGCCGCCATCCCCGTCCGGTTGTCTGCCGGTCTCGGGCACGCCCCGTCAAGCCGCCGGAATTGACATCATCCTCGAATTGGCCGCAGGAGCAGACTTGTGGCGCGGTCTCGGCCGGGATTGGATGGCGCCATCGCTCAAGCCTTTTCCAGCCTTTCCAGAAGACGCGCATGGCTTCCGAAACGACATCGCCCTTAGCCGGCTTTGGCACCGACCCCACCACGCCCTACGACCTCGCCGTCATCGGCGGCGGCATCAATGGCTGCGGCATCGCCCGCGACGCGGCCGGGCGCGGCGCCTCGGTCGTGCTGTTCGAGAAGGACGATCTCGCCAGCGCCACCTCCTCGCGCTCGACCAAGCTGATCCATGGCGGCCTGCGCTATCTCGAGCATTACAAGTTCAGGCTGGTGCGCGAGGCGCTGATGGAGCGCGAGCGGCTCTGGGCCATCGCGCCGCATATCATCCGGCCGCTGCGCTTCGTGCTGCCACATCACAAGGGCCTGCGCCCGGCCTGGCTGCTCCGCCTCGGCCTGTTCCTCTACGACCATATCGGCGGCCGCAAATTGCTGCCGGCGACGCGCACGCTCGACCTCGCCCATGACGCCGCCGGCAGGCCGCTGAAGGACGACCGGGCCAAGGCCTTCGAATATTCCGATTGCTGGGTCGAGGACGCCCGCCTCGTCGTGCTGAACGCGATGGATGCCGCCGTCCGCGGCGCCGCGATCCATACCCGCACCCGCGTCACCGCGGCACGGCGCGAGAACGGGCTCTGGCAGCTCGACACCGACGGCCCGGAAGGCCGGCAGATCATCTGGGCGCGCACGCTCGTCAACGCCGCCGGCCCCTGGGTCGGCGATGTCCTGAACGGCGTGATCCACACCAACGCCAAGGCTGGCGTCCGCATGGTCCAGGGCAGCCATATCGTCGTGCCCCGACTCTACGAGCACGACCGCTGCTACATCTTCCAGAACGCGGACGGCCGCATCATTTTCGCGATCCCCTACGAGCAGGATTTCACGCTGATCGGCACGACCGACCGCGACTATCACGGCGACCCCGCCGAGGTCGTCGCGACGCCGGACGAGATCGCCTATCTCTGCGCTGCCGCGAGCGAATATTTTCGCCAGCCCGTCACGCCGGAATCGGTGGTCTGGACCTATTCGGGCGTGCGCCCGCTCTATGACGACGGCGCATCCAAGGCGCAGGAAGCGACGCGCGACTATGTGCTGACGCTCGATGCGCCCGAAGGCGAAGCGCCGTTGCTCTCCGTCTTCGGCGGCAAGATCACCACCTATCGCCGCCTCGCCGAGGCCGCGATCGCGAAGCTCGCGCCGCTCGCACCCTGGGCCGCCCGCGCCGAATGGACGGTTGCAGGCGCGCTGCCCGGCGGCGATTTCCCCGTCGGCGGCTTCGACAAGCTGGTCGGTGAGATTGCTGCTGCCTATCCCTGGCTCGAACGACGCACGGCGACGCGGCTTGTCCGCGCCTACGGGACCCGCGCCCGCGACATCCTCGGCGACGCGAAGAGCGTGGCCGATCTCGGCCGCCATTTCGGCGCCGATCTCTACGAGCGCGAGGTGCGCTACCTGATGAAGGCGGAATGGGCGCGCCGGGCGCAGGACGTGCTCTGGCGCCGCGGCAAGCTCGGCTTGCGGTTGTCGAAGGCGGAGAGCGAAGCGCTCGACGACTTCATGCAGGACGCTGCGTCGGTCTAGGCGCGTTCAAGGGATCCAGGCCGGCGGCCTGACGACGATCACCTTGCCGGTTCCGTCGACCTGGATGTACTTGCCGTTGCTGCTAGTCTTGACCCCGTCCCAGCCAAGCCTGCCGTGCTTCGGGCCGAAATGGCCGGAGCCGTCATTGGCGCCGTTGGAATGCGCGATCAGCAGCGCGTCCGGCACGACATTGGTGTAGGACACCAGCGCGATATGGCCGGGCTTGCGGGTTTCCAGCATCTTGTCGGTCATCCAGACCACCATGTCGCCGGTCCGGATCTCGTCGAAATCCCAGATCAGGGCGCTGGGAAGGCCCGGCGGCTTGCCCGCCTTGGCGGCCCCGACGAGGAACGGGCAGCCCGCGCCGCCCGAATACTTGTCGATGCTGATCCGCTTCATCTCGTTGTAATAGGCGACGACGAAGCCGGTGCAGTCGACGCCGAGGCTCTGGTCGGCCCAGGCCTGGATCGTGTCTTCGGTCGCCTTGCCGGTGTCGAGGGCGAGATTGAGGATATGCTCGCAATCGCCCGGGCTGACCTTGCCCATGCTAGCGCGGGTGAAGGCTTTCTTGTCGACGCTGAGCTTTCGCTTCGCCGCCTCCTGCAGGACGAGGCTGCGCTTGGTCGCCCCCGCATCGGAATTATGGGTGCCGATCATGTATTTGTTGATCGAGACCAGGGTGTCGCCCGCCGGCACGTTCCAGTAGCGGTCGACCCAGTCCGCCGGCGACGGCGAGCCATTGGCGATATCGGTCGGGTTGCTCGGATCCGGTACCATGGGCCCTCGCCTCGCTGGGATGTTGCGGAAAGGCGGCTCACGCCACGTGATAGGCGAAGCTGCCGTCCTCGACCGAGACCTTCGCCTCGGTCAGCGGCTTCTTCTCCAGTTGCAGGTTGAGGATCGCGCGGGATAGCGCCGGCAGCATCGAGTTGGTGATGATGTTGTCGATCATGCGCCCGCCCGAATCCGGGTCGTTGCACTGCCCGACGATGTGTTCGACCACGGCATCGTCGTAGACGAAGCTCGCCTTGTGATTTTCGGCCAGACGCTTGCCGATGCGCCCGAGCTGGAGCCTGACGATCCCCGCCAGCATGTCAGAGGACAGCGGATAATAGGGGATGGTCACGAGCCGCCCGATCAGCGCCGGCGGGAAGACCTTGAGCAGCGCGGGCCGCAGGCTCACCGCCATCACCTCGGGATCGGGCTTGGCCGCGCCGTTGGCGGACAGGCTCATGATCTCGTCGGTGCCGACATTCGAGGTCAGGATGATCAGCGTGTTCTTGAAGTCGATGCGCCGGCCGGTCCCGTCCTCCATCTGGCCCTTGTCGAAGACCTGGAAGAACAGCTCGTGCACGTCGGGATGCGCCTTCTCGACCTCGTCCAGCAGCACCACCGAATAGGGCTTGCGCCGCACCGCTTCCGTCAGCCGGCCACCCTCGCCATAGCCGACATAGCCGGGAGGCGCGCCCTTCAGCGTCGAGACGGTATGCGCCTCCTGGAATTCGCTCATGTTGATGGTGATGACGTTCTGCTCGCCGCCATAGAGCGATTCCGCCAGCGCCAGCGCGGTCTCCGTCTTGCCGACGCCGGAGGGGCCGCAGAGCATGAACACGCCGATCGGCTTGTTGGGATTGTCGAGCCGGGCGCGGTTGGTCTCGATGCGCTTGGCGATCATGCCGATGCCATGGCCCTGCCCGACGACGCGCTTGTTCAGCGTCTCGGCAAGGTTGAGCACGGTCTCGATCTCGTCCTTGACCATCCGCCCGACCGGGATGCCGGTCCAGTCCGAGACGACCGAGGCGACCGACTGCTCGTCGACATGGGCGTAGATCATCCGGTTGGCCGGATCGATCTCGCCCAGCGCCGCGAATTTGGCGTTGAGCACGGCGCGCGCATCCTCGGGATCAGCCGCGAGTTCGGCGGCCGGGGCCTCCGCTTCAGCAGGCGCAGGGGCTACGTTCTCGTTCGCCTCCGGCTTACCGTTTTCCGTCTTCGCCTCCCCGCCAGGCGCCTTCTCCCCAAGCTTCGCGCGCAGCGTCTTGATCTCCTCGACGATGGCGAGCTCGCCCGCCCAGGCGCCTTCGAGCGCCGCGAGCTTCTCCTGCCGCTCAGAGATCTCGGCTTCGATCTCGCCGAGGCGCTTGGTCGCATCGGTGCCGAGATCGGCATCCGCCGTCAGCGCCGCCTTCTCCTGCACCAGCGAGGAAATCGCGACACGCGCATCCTCGATCGCGGCCGGGGTCGCGCTCTGGCTGATGGCGACGCGGGCGCAGGCCGTGTCGAGCAGGCTCACCGCCTTGTCGGGAAGCTGCCGCGCCGGGATGTAGCGATGCGAGAGCGAGACCGCCGCCACGATCGCCGCATCCGATATGCGGACCTTGTGGTGCTTCTCCATCGGCCCGATCAGCCCGCGCAGCATGGTGCAGCAGCGCGCCACGTCCGGCTCGTCGACCTGCACCGGCTGGAAGCGCCGGGTCAGGGCCGGGTCCTTCTCGAAATACTGGCGGTATTCCGACCATGTCGTCGCGGCGATCGTCCTGAGCGTGCCGCGCGCCAGCGCCGGCTTCAGGAGGTTGGCGGCGTCGCCTGTGCCGGCCTGCCCGCCGGCGCCGATCAGCGTATGCGCCTCGTCGATGAACAGGATCACCGGTGTCGGCGAGGATTGCACCTCGTCGATCACCGAGCGCAGCCGCTGCTCGAACTCGCCCTTCATCGAGGCGCCGGCCTGCATCAGGCCGATATCGAGCGCGCAGACCCGCACGCCCCGGAGCGGTGGCGGCACATCGCCGGACGCGACGCGCTGGGCGAAGCCTTCCGCAATCGCGGTCTTGCCGACGCCGGCCTCGCCGGTGAGGATCGGGTTGTTCTGGCGCCGCCGCATCAGCACGTCGATGACCTGCCGGATCTCGTCGTCGCGGCCGAGGATCGGGTCCATCGTGCCGGAGCGAGCCTTGACGGTGAGATCCTGCGAGAAACGGTCGAGCGCGGTCGTGCCCTTCGCCCCCTCCGCCTGCTCGGCGCCGGGCGTGCCCGCCGCGCGCAAGCCCGAGCCGTCCATCGGCCGGAGGTTCTCTTCTTCCGAACTTTCCCAGATCTTGCCGTAACCTGCGGCGAGTTCCTCGACCGGGATCTTGGAGAATTCCTTGGAGAGCCCGCTCAGCACCCGGCGCAGTTCGGTCGATTTCAGCGCCGCGACCAGGAGATGGCCGGTCCTGATCTGCGTCTCTCCGAAGAACAGCGTCGCGTAGTGCCAGCCACGGTCGAGGATATCGACGATGTGGTTGGCGATGCCCGGCATCTCCGTCTCGTTGCGGCGGAAGCCCTCAACCACGCCGCCGAGCTCCATCAGCATCTTGGCGCGGTCGAGCTTGTAATGGTCGGCCGTCAGGGTCAGGTCGTTGCTGGTGCCCTGCAGGATCTGCAGCAGCCAATGCGCCAGCTCGACATTGCGGTTCCCCGCCCCCTTCGCCTGCCGCAGCGCCTGCAGGAAGGTGTCGTAGCCGACCCGGTTGAGCTTGCCTGTGACGGCTTCGAGGCTGATATCGGCCATGGTCGTCCCCTTCAATGTCCGGTGGCGGCGGTGCGGCTTCGTTTCAGGCGCAGGCTTTCGGCGGGATGGAAGCGGGCGTCGCGGCGTAGCGCGCCTTCCTCGACATCCCAGTTCGGCGCCATCCAGCTCGTCCAGCCGAGATGGCCGGACTGGCCGAGCCGGACCGGCTTCACCGCGCCGACCGGCAAGGCGAGTTCGACATCCCATTCGAACTGCTCGCCGAGGTGGAAGAACACCGCATCCGCCAGCGGCTCGCAGCGATCCCCGTTCGGCAGGAAGCGCTCGAACTGTTCGAGGTCGCGGGCGACGATCTTGATGCGGAACTTGTCCTCGACGCTGTAGACGCTGCCGCCCAGCAAGGCGTCGCTGCCGAGCGCGCAATGCGCCTGCCCAATCCGCGTGCGGTCCCCCGGATCGAAGGCCAGCCACATCCCGGCGAACTGCTCGATCTCGATATCGGCCTTGAACAACCCGGCGAGGAAGCGCCGCAGGCGCGAGGCCGATTTCGCCTGCGCACCGATCAGCCCGGCATGTGCGAGCTTCTCGGCATCCGGAACGCTGTCGCGCTTGAGATAAGGCTTCGAGCCCACCCCGATCATGCTGCCGATATAGGCGGCGAAACGGTCGAGGTCGGGCCGGTCATGCTGCGCGATCGGCCGGGAATCCGCCCAAGCCCGGTAGAACAATTGCAGGAAGCGGTGGTTGAAGATGTCGAGGAAGCGCGGGAACGCGTCGTCGCGCGCGATCTTCCAGTGATAGCTTTCCTCGGTCGTCGCCAGCGGCAATGGCCCCTGCGGCCCGAGCAGGCCCAGGAACTTGACGAAGAGCCGCATCCGCCCCTGCCCGTCGCGATCGGCTTCGGCGAGGCTCGACGCCGGAAAATCAAGATAGGGCTGTTCGCCCAGCGCGACATATTCGTCGCGGCGCGAAGCGACGTCGCCGACGCGCGGCCGGTCCGGAAAGCTGCGCTCCAGCCGGCGCATCACGGCGTAGAAGTCGAAGCGCCAGGGCTCGGCCTCGAGCTGCACCTGGTAGTTCGGGGCCTTCTCCAGCGGGGTGTCGGCGTCCTCGCTCACAGGATGCGCCTCGCGCCGGCCCGCGGCGGAAAGCGCATGACCTCGCCGCGCTCGACGGTGCGGATCACCGTCTGGGTGAAATGGTTCATCGCCGCATATTCGGCGAAGAAGCGGTCGAGCACCGCCCCGAGCAGGAAGACGCCGGAGCCCTCGAAGGCCTTCTCGTCGAGCAGAACGGTGATTTCGAGCCCGCGCGCAGCCCCGGTCCCCGCCCGCTGCGGAAAGCGGCGCACGACCGCGCGGCTATCCACGCCCTTGATGCCGCGGATGCGCCGTTCGGTCGCGCTATCGGCGAGATCGGCGAAAAGCGAGAGCAGTTCGCGCAGCGCCTCGCCGTTCTCGCCGGCCCCGCGCTGGACGAGGCCGAGATGGTTCAGGCTGATCAGGTTGACCAATCGCCAGGTCACGACGCCGGTACTCGCAGTCTCCGAGCGCAGCTTGAGCTGAGAGACGACCGGCTCGCGCGGCGGCGTCGGCCCTGCCAGGCAGGCGATATCGAGCGAGACATTGTCGATCAGGCGGAAATCGGCGCCGCCCTGCCCGGTCGGCAGATGCTCGGTCAGGTGCCGGTTGGAACAGAGCGCCCGCACGCTGAGCTCGGCCACCGAAGCGGTGTCGGAAACGCCCGCCGGCTCGACCAGCGAGATGAACATCTCCGTTCCCGTATAATCGGAAGCTTTGCCCTGCCGACGCTCGGCCGAGGAGCGACGCCGCGGCAGGCGGCGCTGCGTGTAATGCAGCCCCTGCGTCGGAGAGGCGCCTTCCGGCGAGGAATAGAGCGGATGGACCGGCTGCTTCTCCCGTCCGCCGACGTAATGCGCGTGGACGGAAAGGATGCTGTGCGGCTCGTAATCGAGCACGCGGCTGCGGTCGGGCACGACATGGAATTCGTGCTGGTTCGTCTTGACCGGAATGCGGTCCGTCGTCTTCTCGAACAGGTTGATCGCCGGCGCCGCGTAGAGCGCGAACATCTCCTTGCGCACGGCACCGGGCAAACGCGTATTGACCTCGTCGAAGACGAAGATGATGTCGACCGTCTTGGCCTTGAGCTTCGGCATGATGCCGCCGAGCCCTTCCAGCCGGAAGCCGAGGAACTTGCGCGGGAACCAGAACAGCTCCCGCAGCAGGTCGAAGCCGCGGAAGACGCGGGTATCGGCCGGCAGCAGCGCCTCGTCCTCTTCGAAGCCGACCTGTTCGAGCCGGCAGCCATCGCCCGGCGTCACCACGGGATCGCCGAATTCGTCGAGATGGCGGAAATGGATGCCGATGCAGTTCGCGAAGAGCTGCTCGTAGAGCGCGACCGCGTCACCCTCGCTGCCGAGCAGATGGAACGGCAATTCGCGGGTCCGGCAACCGGCGAACCAGCTCGCCGGATTCTTCAGCGCCTGCGCCGCGGAGGGCTCCTGCTCCCGGTCGGCCATCATCCGGTGGGTCAGCGAGATGCGCAGGCCCGCCAGCGCCCGCGGCCCGGTGCGCAAGCCGAGCGCCTGCAACGGCCCCGGCGCCGGGATGTATTCGGCGGCGGTGATCTCGAACGGCCAGAGCGTCACGTCGCCGCCCAGCCGGTAGCGGCAGGCGACCCGGCGCTCGCGCTCGAGATAGGTCGCGTCGATATAGGAGCCGCGCGCGATCCGCATGCCTTCGCGGAGCGCCGGGTCCGAATAAGTCGGAACGATCCCCGCCAGCAGCGCCGAGGGCGTCGGCGCGAGATAATTCGGCAGGAGTTGCTCGATCAGGTTGTTGGTGAATTCGGGGAACTCGTGACGCAGCTTGAGCTGGACGCGGGCGGCGAGGAAGGCCGCGCCTTCCAGCAGGCCGCCGACCATCGGGTCCATGCGCTCGCCGGCAAGCCCGCCGAGCCGCTCGGCAATGCCCGGATACTCCTCCGCGAACTCCTTGCTGTGCTCCATGAAGAGCCGGAGTTCCTGGTTGTAGAGGTCTAGAAACTCCTGGTTCATCGTCATCGGCCCTTGATGGCGATCTTGCCGGTATCGAGCTCGAGATCGGCAATGAACTGGACGGGAATATTCAGCGGTTCGCAATTCAGGTCGGCACGGACGAGGAAGCGGATCTTCAGCTCGGCGGGATCGAGGCTGCCGTCGCGCTCGACGGCGACCGACTTGCGGATGAGCCGCGGCTCGTAGCCGACCAGCACATTGGCCAGGTCCTCGCGGATCGCATCGACGCGGTGCTCGTCGATCGACAGCCGGGTCATATCAGGAAAGCCGTGGTTGAGCACTGAGCGGCGCACATATTCCAGCCCGGACAGGTCGAGGCAGGAGCCGAGATTGATGGTGTTGACCAGCGCGTCGAGATCGATCGCGATCTCGCGGCGCAGCTTCTGCTCGGTGATCGCGGCCCGGGGCGCGGCCCGGCGCGGCGCGATCACGCGTTCGCCGCCCTCGTCCCTCAGGTCGAGCGCGGTCCTCGCATCCTTTTCCAGATGCGCCTCCCGGAAGGCGAACATCAAGGGCGGCCGCAGCCGCTTCTTCGAGATCGGGTCGACCATGGCCACTTGCAGCCTCTAGACATCGGCTCCGGCGGGCGCCGGAGCCGATCTCCTTCGTTTTACTTGTGGTTGGCCTTGACGTCCCAGGTCATGGTGATGGGCGCGTCGAGCGAACCGTCCTGCTTCTGCGGCTTGTACTCGTATTTGATCTTGGCGTAGTTCAGCGAGAACTGGTCGGTCGGGATGCTCGAGCCGCCGGCGTGATCGCCGGACTGGTAGCTCGACACCAGCAGGTCCTCCAGCGTCACGACATAATAGTCCTGCTGCGTCTCGCCCTGCTTGCGGACGTAGAGCACCGCCTTCTTGATGTGCTTGCCGCTGGCGCAGGAGAGCGCCAGGTTGGCCGAGGCCTTGCCGACCGAGCTCGTGAAGTGGATGTCCTGGAAGCTCGCCTTGCCGGCGCCGCCGCCGGCATTGGATGCATGCGAGCCCTGGTTGCTGATGCCCCAGGAGAAGGACGCGACCTCGATCGTATCCTGATGCTTCTTGTCCTTGCTTTCGCCCTTGATGCCGTCGATCTCGAGCAGGAAGTCGCTAGCCATGTCTACCTCCAATGGTGGGATTGATGTGGGCGCGCGGATGCGGACCCGCTGTGGACGCACTTCTCCTGTCGCGCCGCCCTTGAGCGGCCGGCGCGCTGAAGATCCTCGTTCTTGCCGTCACCTGGTGATCAGGTGACGGTCACTGCTTGGGAGCTGGCAGTCGCGAGACCAGGCTCAGGCCGATATCCATGCCTTCGAGCTGGAAGTGCGGCCGCAGATAGAACTTGGCCGAGTAGTAGCCAGGGTTCTCCTCGTCCTCGAAAACGTCGATGCGCGCATCGGAGAGCGGGCGCCGCGCCTTCGTCTCTTCGCTGGAATTGACCGGATCGCCGTCGACATAATCGGTGATCCACTCCTGCAACCAGCGGCGCAGAGGCTCCTTTTCCTTGTAGGAGCCGATCTTGTCGCGGACCATGCACTTCAGGTAGTGCGCGAAACGCGAGACCGCGAACATGTAGGGCAGCCGCGACGACAGGTTGTCGGATGCGGTGGCCGCCACACCGTCCGGCCCCGAGAAGGCCTTGGGCTTGTAGAGCGACTGGGCACCGATGAAGGCGGCCTTGTCGGTGTTCTTGCGATGGATCAGCGGGATCAGGCCGGACTTGGCCAGCTCCGCCTCGCGCCGGTCGCTGATCGCGATCTCGGTCGGGCATTTCAGGTCGACGCCGCCGTCATCCGTCGGGAAGGTATGGGTCGGCAGGTTGAGCACCTCGCCGCCCGACTGGACGCCGCGGATGCGCGTGCACCAGCCATATTCCTTGAAGGCGCGGTTGATGTTGACCGCCATCGCATAGGCGGCGTTCATCCAGGCGTATTTGTCGCCCTTGTGGCCGTCGGTATCCTCCTCGAAGGCGAACTCCTCGACCGGTTCGGACTTGGCGCCATAGGGGACCCGGGCAAGCACGCGCGGCAGGCACAGGCCGACATAGCGGGAGTCGGCCGCGTCGCGCAGGCCCTTCCAGGCCGCATAATCCGGCGTATCGAAGACCTTGCCGAGATCGCGCGGGTTCGACAGCTCAGTCCAGGCATCCATGCCCATCAGGGTCGGATCGGCGCCGGCGAAGAAGGGCGCATGCGCCGCCGCCGCCACCTTCGACAGGTCGCGCAGCAGCTGCACGTCGGTCGGGACATGGCTGAAATGGTAGTCGCCGACCAGGCAGCCGAAGGGCTGGCCGCCGAGCTGCCCGAATTCCTGCTCGTAGACCTGCTTGAACAGCGGGCTCTGGTCCCAGCGCGCGCCGGGATAGGTCTTGAGGTTGCGATAGAGCTCGTTCTTCGAGACGTTCATCACCTTGATCTTCAACTGCGCATCCGTCTCCGAATTGAAGACTAGGTAGTTGAGACCGCGCCAGGCGCTTTCGATCTTCTGGTATTCGGGTGCGTGCAGCACCTCGTTCATCTGCTCGGTCAGCTTGGCGTCGAGCCTTGCGATCATCTCTTCGATCGTGTCGATGACGTCGCCCTTGATCAGGGTCTGGTCCGCCAGCGCCTGGTTGACCAGGGTCGCGACCGCGTTCTCGACCTCGGTCGCCGCGCGTTCCGTCTTGGGCTTGAAACTCTGCTTCAGGATCGCCGAGAAATCGTCGATCTCACGCGTCTCGACTGCTGCCCCGCCGGGCTGTTGGGTTTGTGCTTCCGCTGCCATTGCCGCCTCGCTCGCTTAACCGATTGCAGGCCCTGCCCCGTCCATGCGGACGGGATCGTTTCAGATGATCCGGAGCACCGCTTCCGCGAAAGTCGGCTCCCGACCGCTCGCAGCGCGCTCCGGGGCGGGCCTGCGCCCTGCCCTCAGTTCGCCGTCTTGTCTTCCGAAGGCTCTGCCTTGCCGAGCCTGTCCTTCAGCGCCGACATCAGCTGGGGATCGGCCAGCAGCGCCTTGATCTGGTCGCTGGCAGCCATCTTGCCGTCCATGTAGCGCAGGAGATTGGCGAGTTGCTCGCGCGCCTCCAGCAGCTTCGCCGTCGCCGGAATCTGGCGGGCGATCGCGGCCGGGTTGAAGTCCTCGAATTTCGAGAATTTCAGCGCCACCGAGAGCTTCTCGCTGCTGTCCTCGCCCAGCTTGTTGGGCACGTTGAAGGACACGGCCGGCTCGATCGCGGCCATGCGCTGATCGAAATTGTCCATGTCGAAATCGAGGAACTTGCGCTGCGAGATATCGGGCTTGTCGACAGCCGAGGCATTGCCGGAGAGATCGGCCATCACGCCCATGACGAAGGGCAGCTCGATCTTCTGCTCCGCGTTGTACGGATCCTCATAGGTGATGTGGACCCGAGGCGGCCTGTTGCGGCGGATGAACTTCTGTCCAGAATCTCCGGCCATGTGACGTGCCCCTCTGCATTCGTGCCACGCCGACGTAACGTGACATCCTATTCGGTTTCACCCGTCATCGATATAGTCTCGCGACCGCGACGGAAGGTTCAAGGCAATGACGAAAAACTTCCCTAGCTGTCGGCCTCCGGCAACGGTGCGACATCTGGCAGGATGTTGCCGAGAAGCGACATGAAATCATGCTGCGCCAGAGCACAGGCCTTGTCCATCAGAAGCGGAGTCGGGTGCGACGGCTCGACCTGGCGGTAGAAGGCGGCGACCGCTCTCATGGCGCTGACCGCATCCGCGCGGCTGCCGATCACGATCGCGGAGGGCACGGCCACGACCGGCGCAGCAGCAGCCGCGACCACCTCCTCGGCAGCCGTCTCGCCATCGCTCTCATCGGACGTTTCTTCGCCCGTCTCGGCATCGCTGTTGTAGCCGCCCTCGGCTTCGCCCGAGCTGTCGCCATAGCCCTCGTCGGCCTCGCTCTCGGCCTGGTATTCGCTCTCCGCCTCGTAGCCGTCCGGCGCCGGCAGCCGCTCGAGCGGCAAACGGAACCGGCGCTGGTCGCCGATCTCGATCACCGCTTTGTCGACATGCTCGGGGAACATGATCTGGATGACCTCGATCAACGACTTTCCGATCAGCTGCTGCGCCTGCCCGATCAGCAGGACGGCCGGGCTCGAAGGCTCGGTTTTGCGAAAGTAGCCGAGGCAGGCAGAGAGCGTATCCTTCACATGGAGGATGCTCGACAGGCTGCCGGGAACGAAGCTGGCGGTGTTTGCTGCCGACCCCTGCGGACCGGTCGCCACGAGCTCCGGTCCCGCCGCCTGATGGCCCGGGACTCGCCGTGCGACCGCCGCGTCCAGGAAGGCGGCGATCTGGTCCAGCAGCGTCGCCAATCGCGGAAAGCCAAGGGGATGATCGACACCGACCTTCTCCAGCCAGATCGTCCGCAGGCGCGCGAGCGCGTCGCGCGCCGCATTGATCTGTCCGAGAACCGCGACGAGATCGTCGACTTCGACCTCCCCCAGCGCCGCCTGGATGGCGCTCGCATCGGGATGCTGCTCGCCTTCGACCAGCTTGGTCTCGCCGGTCGCGACGAGCTGGCTGCGGAACATGAACGGCCCGATCCGCCGGCTGACGAAGAGCGGCGCGTGCTGCAGCGGCAGGACCACGGTGGCCAGTTCGTCGAGCCCCTGCAGGGCGACCTCGCGCATCACGAAATCGCCGTCCAGCGCCCGCGGATGCACCTCCTCCCAATAGGCGCCGAGGAGATCGGCCATGGTTGAGAGGCAAGCCGTGAAACCCGCCACGTCGCGGTTGAGGATCGTGAGCTTGGCGGCGAGCACGAACAGCCTGAAGTCGCGCGAGCGCTCCAGCAGCTTGCCGAGCTCGGCAAAGGCGGGGGGGAACTCGATGCTGGTCCGGTCGAAGGCGACCTGCCGCCCGTCGTCGTCGCGGCGGAAATACGACGCCGGCAACGCGACCTCGAGCCGCGCCGTGGCGTTCATGAAATCGAGATCGTCTTCGAGATCCGGCCCGCAGGGCTCGTCAGCCGAGACCGGCTTCGTCAGTTCGGCGAAATTCAGGCCCGCCATCGCTTCCCCCGCTTGCAGAAGCGGCGGTCCGGCCACGGCCGGGGTCGCCGCGGCCGTTTCTTGTCAGGCATCACTCGGTGCGCAGGCGGGTCTCCACCCGGCGGTTGTCGCCGGAGAGCGGATCGGCCGCGATCGGCTTGCTCTGGCCGTAGCCCTTGGCGACCAGGTTGGAAGCCTTGACGCCGTGCCCGCCGAGATAGCGGACCACGGCCTGCGCGCGGCGCTGCGACAGGTTGAGGTTGTAGGAGGCGCTGCCGGCGGCGTCGGTATGCCCCTCGACCATGAAGGTCTGCTTCGAGAGCTGCGGGGTCTTCAGCGCCTTGGCGAACTCGTCGAGATTGAGCTTGGCCTCGGGCTCCAGCTCGTCGGAATTGTACTTGAACTTCACGACGAGATCGAAGGCGCTGACCGGCTTGGCCGGCTCGACCACCTGCCCGGCCCTGGCGCATTCGGCTTCCGTGCCGACGCACAGGCCCCGCGTGACGCCGGCCTTGGGCACGACCGCCGGCTCGAAATGCTTGACGATGTCGTCGGCCTTGTAGGTCTGCGCGCGCGCCGCGTTCGCCATGGAGAGAACCAAGGCGCCGCTCAGAGCGACAAAGGCAGTGAAGCCGGGCTGCTTGCGCATGGGAACACTCCCGCTGGAATTCGCCGTCTGGCAGTTGATGACTTAGGGATGGAAGGATGACTCCAGAAATCACCTACGTCAAGATAAAAATAGAGGCCCGAATCGAAAGGTTCAGTTGATGCCATCCGCTCTTGGGCAAACTCAAAGAATTGCATCTTTCTCGACGCCAACGGGGAAAGACGAATTTACACTTATCAAGTTCGAAGCCAACGAAGCTTTGAGCGAATTATTTACTTATAACGTCGAGGCAGTCAGCAAAACTGAGAACGCTGATCTGCAGAGCATCATGAGCGAGAAATGCTCGATCAAGTTCACTCTCAAGAACAAGAGCGAGCGCGTCCTGAACGGCACGCTGGTCGACGCGCAGTGGCTGGGCCAGCAGGACGATCTCTTCATCTACCGCTTCACGCTGAAGCCCTGGCTCTGGCTGCTCTCGCAGCGGGCCGACTGCCGGATCTTCAAGAACAAGACGGCGGTCGAGATCATCAAGAAGATCTTCGAGAAGGAGGGCTCGGCGAGCGTCGACGACCGCACCAGCGAGACGCTCCAGCCGATCGACTACTGCGTCCAGTATCGCGAGACCGATCTCGACTTCGTGCTCCGGCTGATGGAGCAATACGGCATCTACTACTATTTCAAGCACAGCGACGGCGACCACAAGCTGGTGCTCTGCGATTCCCGTTCCGCCCATGACCAAGTCACGGCCGCGGCCGAGCCGAGCTTCCAGGGCGATTCATCCGCCTACGCCTTCGTCCGCCAGGGCAACCGTCTCGCGCGCAGCGCCGTCGAGCACCTGACGCACTGGTCGACGATCCGGCGCCTGCGCACCGGCAAGTTCGAGCTCAAGGACTATGATTTCGAGAAGTCCGAGTCCGATCTCACCGCCCGCGCCGAGGAAGGCTTCCCCAAGGCGAAATCCTACGAGGCCTATGACTACCCGGCCGCCTATACCAAGCGCGACCAGGGCGAGCATTTCGCCCGCGTGATGGCGCAGGCCGAGCAGGCGCAGGACGACCGCCGCTATGCCGGCGGCGATGCCGCGAGCCTCTATCCGGGCGCGCTGATGAAGCTCTCCGAGCACCCGACCGGCGCCGAGAACGGGGAGTACATCGTCGTCCGCGCGACCCATGCCTTCGGCATCCAGAGCTATCGCTCCTCGGGGCGCCGGGACGAGGCGCTCTATCACGGCTCCTACGAGCTCCAGAAAAGCGACAGGCGCTTCCGCGCGCCGATCGTCACGCCCCGCCCCACCGTCTACGGGCCGCACACCGCCAAGGTCGTCGGCGAGAAGAACAAGGGCGAGGAAGGCGATATCGACGTCGACGAATACGGCCGCATCTGGCTGCGCTTCCACTGGGACCGCGAGGACGGCTCGACCTCCTGCCGCACCCGCGTCGCGCAGATGTGGGCCGGCAAGGGCTGGGGCGGGCAGGTCATCCCCCGCATCGGCCAGGAGGTGATCGTCGAATATATCGAGGGCAATCCGGACCTGCCGCTCGTCGTCGGCGCCGTCGTCAACGACCAGCACAAGCCGCCCTACGACTTGCCGGCGAACAAGACCCAGTCGGGCCTCAAGTCGGAATCGACCGACGGCGCCGGCATCACCGACACCTATAACGAGATCAAGTTCGAGGACCGCAAGGACCACGAGGTGCTGGAGATCAGGACCGAGAAGGACCACAAGATCACGGTCAACAACATCGAGACCCGCGAGATCGGCGAACGCTACCAGGACGGCGGCTATTCACGCGAGACCACGCTGAAGAAGGGCGACGACAAGCTCGACATCCAGAACGGCAAGCTCGATGTCGAAGCGCTCCGCGAGATCAATCTCAAGGTCGGCGAGAGCACGATCAAGATGACGCCCGGCAGCATCGAGATCAAATCGCCGACCATCACGATCCACAGCCAGGCCAAGACCGAGGTGAGAAGCGACGGCATGCTCGTCATCAACGCCCCGATGGTGAACATCAACTGAGCCGGATAGCATCAGCGACAGAACGGCCGGAGCCTCCATGTCACGCCTGCGCTTCAGCACCGCCCGCGAAGTGTTCGAGACCTATCCCGCGGCCCGCCAGGCCGTGACGATGGCGCCGACCACCGAGCCGCCGCTGGCCTTCCTCGGCCGCCTCATCCGCGGGCCCGCGCCGACGGAGGCGGCGAGCTTCTGCGCCTTCCTGCTGCCCCGGCGCGAGACGGTGTGGTGGGCGCTCCAGGCGGTGCGCTCGATGCAGCCCCCCGGCACACAGGACCCCGGCCTCGCCGCAGCGGAAGCCTGGGTGCGCGAGCCCGGCGACCGCACCCGCTTCGAGGCCTTGCGGCAGGCGCAGGCCGGCGACAGCGCGCGGCCGGGCACCTTCGTCGCCTGGGCGGCCGGCTATTCCGGCGGCAGCATGTCGGAAGCCCACCCCATTCCCACGCCGCCGGACCTGACGGCCAAGATGGCCCGCATCGCGGTGCTCAACGCGATCAACCGCCTGCCGGCCCGCGAGCGCGAGGCTGCGTTGCGTGGCTGTATCGAAGCATGCATTCGTTTGGCTGAAGATGATGCCGGCAAGCGCTGATTTTTCCGCCCAGGCCGTAACGGGACGTCCGCGATGGCGCTGACACTGACGATCGAGAACCAGACCTCCCTGCCCGATGGCGGCCCGCTCAGCGTGACGACCAGCGGCGGGCGCGGCCTCGATATCGGCCGCGACCAGCATCTCGACTGGGCGCTGCCCGATCCCTCGCGCGCCGTCTCCGGCCGGCATTGCGAAATCCGCTTCCGCGACGGCGCCTGGTGGCTGCGCGACATCTCGACCAACGGCACCTTCGTCAATGGCGGGGAGCATCGCGTCCAGTCGCCCTACCGGCTCCAGAACGGCGACCGGCTGGAGATCGGCCACTACATCGTCGCCGTCGCCATCGACGACGAGGCCGGGCAGGCCCCCGGCGCGCCCCCTGCCCCGCCGCCCTATGCGGCCCAGCCGGAAGCGCTTTGGGCATCGAGCGAGGAAGCTGCGCCGCCGATCCCGCGCCGCGACCTGATGCCGCCGAACCACGCCAAGCCCGTCCATGCCGGCTTCATCGACTGGGCGGCCGATATCCCCACCCCAAGCGCCGAACCGCCCCCGGCACGGGGCTGGTCGCCCTCCGCCGCGCGGAGCGACGAGTTCGCCTGGGCGCCGCTGCAGCCGCAACCCCTTCCGCCCGAGGAACCGGTCGCGCCGATCCCGACGCCGCGTCGTCCGCCGGCGAGCAGCCCGGCCGGGGCCAATCCCTGGGACGAGCCCGCCGAGGATGCGATACCGCCCGAGCCGGCCGCAGAACCCGCTCCCGCGCCCATGCCGACCTACGCGCCGCCGCCCTTCACGGCCGAGCCCGCCACGCCGCAAGCCGGCTCACCTGCGCCGATCTCGATGGGCGAATTCATGCAGCGTTTCGCCAAGGGTGCCGGCGTCTCGCCGCAGGCATTGGCGACGCAGGACCCCGGCGCCTTCGCCGAGCAGCTCGGCGGCCTGATGCGGCTCATCGCGGAGGAATTGAAAGGCCTGCTCGCCGCCCGCGCCGAAACCAAGCGAATCGCTCGCAGCACCAGCCAGACGATGATCCAGGCGCAGGACAACAACCCGCTGAAATTCTCGCCGACGGTCGACGACGCCCTGCAACTGATCTTCGGGCAACCGCGCAGCGGCTATCTCGACGCCAAGCGCGCCTTCGATGAGAGTTTTCGCGATCTCAAGGCCCACCAGATCAAGACCTATTCGGCGATGCAGCACGCGCTCAAGATGCTGGTCGAGGATCTCGATCCGCAGGCCATCAGCGAGGCGACCGCACAGGATGTCGGTGGGCTCGGCGGGCTGATCGGCTCGCGCAAGGCGAAGATGTGGGAGGCCTATGTCGCCCGCTGGGACGCCAAGACCGCGCCTTACGAGAACGGCCTCGTCGACGCCTTCATGATCTATTTCGCCGAGTGCTACGACCGCGGCGGGAAGTGACGCCGCCGTCATGCTCGGGTTTGACCGGGGTGTCTCCGGAACACCGTCATTCCGGGGCAGGCCAAAGGCCTGAGCCCGGAACCTAGAACCGATGCCGCTGATCGCAGGGGCGGTGTCCTGTAATATTGACGACAAAGCTCATCGGTTCTGGATTCCGGGCCTATTGCTTTGCAATGTCCCGGAATGACGAGGGATATCCTTCAGCCCTTCGCAGCCACCGCCGTGATCTCGATGGCGTAGCCGGGTGAGGCCAGCTTCGCTTCCACCGTCGCACGGGCCGGGGAATGGCCCTTCGCGACCCACTTGTCCCAGACCGCGTTCATCTCGCCGATCTTGCCGATATCGGTCAGGAAGATCTGGACGGAGAGGATGCGCTCCTTGCTGCTGCCGGCCTGGGCCAGCGTATCCTCCAGCAACGCCAGCACCTCCTGCGTCTGCTCGGTCAGCGAGGCGCCCTCGGTCTTCTCGGCGACATGGCCGGCCAGGAAGACGATGCCGTTGAAGATGGCGGCGTCGCAGTAGCGGGCGGCCAGTCCGATGCGTTCGATGGTCATGGGCTTCAAGTCCTGTCGCGGGAGGGAAAGCGCCCGCTTGGCCCGCCCACCCGGCTTGGTCAAGCCGGCGGCAGCGACAGGATCTCGCGGATCGCCTGCAATTTGAGCTGGCGCGGCATGTCGTCCATCGCGACCTTGTAGTAGCCGAGGATGCTGAGCTGCTCGTAGGTCGCCCAGATCGAGTCGTCCTCGAAGGCGGCCATCCGCTCCTCGAAATTCAGGATCATGCCGTATTCCATGCCGACGCCGCGCTCGATCGGCGGCGGGGTCGGCTTGCTGCGCTTCTGGGCCTCGGCCGCCGCGAAGGCCGCGAGCGCGCCAGGTATCCAGACCTGCTGATAGGCTGCGGCGATATCGGCGGGAGCCTCGCCCTTGCCCGTCAAAACCCGCCGGCAGGCATCGGCGAAGGCCTCGGTCAATCCGTTAGCCTCGGCCGCGGAATCGGCCTTGTTGTAGTCGGCGCGCAGCGGTTCGACATAGGCGAAGAGATTTTCGAGCTGCTGCGCCGCCGGTCCCGCGAGGAACAGCCAGGGAAAGGCGCCGTCGATCGAGAGCTGCCCCGGCAGCAGATGCGCCGCCTGCTCGCCGTCGTCGGCGCTGAAGAACTGGCGCACTGCCGCCGTGCAACTCACATGCGGCATCGGCAGCATCGGGCGCTGGCGCCGGGCTGGGTCACGGATCAGCGCCATGAAGCAGAGCGTCTCGGCGACGCGCCCGTTGCGGGCGAGCCCATGGTTGATCGCCCGCTGATGATCGGACGAAAAGCGCTGCACCATTTTGTGGCGGAAGCGCTCCTGCTTCGCCTCGGCCCGGTCCGGGACCGTCCGCCTGCTCTTCGCCATCGCACCTCGCCAGCGAGAAAACGATTCCGCCTCAACGGCTTCCGCCGCTGTCTTGAATCAATCTGCGATCAGCCGCCGATGATCACGGTCGGCAACCCCATGATGATCTTGTTGGGTGGCCCCAGCGCCTCGAGGATCGTGTCGCCCACCCGGCAGGCCGGCAGGTTGTTGATCAGCACGGTCTGCGAGCCGTCGATTACCACGCCCGGCCCGTGCGGCTGCGGCGGCATCAGCGTCAGGCAGTTATGGATGTCCGCCCCCCCCGCTCCGCCGGTGATCGCCGCGCTCATGGCGGAAAGCGCCGCCGTCTTCGCCGCCTCTTCCGCCGCCTTGGCGGCGGGCGCGCCGGGCGTTCCGGCAGCCGCCAATGTCGCAGCCTGCGCCGCCTGAAGGGTCGTGTCGGACGTGGCTTTGGCCGACTGGAGCGCGGCGGCGGCTGCGGCTGGCACACCGCGCCAGGCCGGCATGCCGCCGATGATCACGTTCAGGCTGCCCGGCCCGGGCTGAAGCATGCCCGGGAGCGGGTGCAGCACCGGATCCATCACGCGTGCGGCCGGTCCCTTGGGCATGCGGGCCTCCCCTGCTCGAACGGATTCGCTCTTCCGAGGACTGCCGCGAAAATCGCTCCCCCGCATCCTTCAAGTCAATGATGGCGGCTGTCGCACGGCGCGCTAGCATTCGTTTGGTGACGCTTGGGCAAGGCCCGTATAAGCTCAGCCCGCCTGCCTTCGAGTGAGCGAGACCGGAATGTCGTGGTACAGCAAGGTCGTCTGGTCGGAAGGACTGTTTCTCAGGCCGCATCACTTCCAGCAGAGCGATCGCTATCTCGAAAACCTGCTGGAAAGCCGCGTCAGGAACGTCACGCCCTATCCATGGGGCTTCTCGGTGCTGGAGATCGACCGCGACCTCGCCCAACAGAGCCGCATCGGCCTGCGCCGCGCCGTCGGCGTGATGCCGGACGGCACGCCCTTCGCGCTGCCCGACAACAGCCCGCTCCCGGCCGCGATCGAGGTCCCGGAGAACGCCGCCGGGCAGATCGTCTGGCTTTCGCTGCCGCTCGCCGCCGCCAATACGCGCGAGGTCGAGGACACGCTGAACGGCTCAGCCAGCCGCTATGTCCCCGCCAACGAGATGCTGATCGATTCCACCGCCTCGCTGCGCACGGAAGAAGAGATCGACGTCGCCCATCCGCGCCTGACACTGGAGCTGCGCAAGACCTCCAAGGCCGGCTATGTCGGCTTGGCGCTGGGCCGCATCCTCGAAGTGCGCGATCGCGCCATCCTGTTCGACGAGAAATTCGCCCCGCCGGTGCTGGTCTGCTCGGCCTATCCGGTGATCGAGGGCTGGCTCGACCGCGTCATCGGCTGGATCGACAACAAGCTGGAAGAGCTCGCCCGCTACGCCGCCGATCCAACGGCCGGCGGCGGCCTGCAGAGCGCCGACTATTTCGTGCTCCAGCTTCTCAACCGCAGCATCCCCGTGCTCAAGCACATGCGCCGCTCGCGCTTCGTCCATCCCGAGCGGCTGTTCTCGGCCTTCCTGGCGCTCGCCGGCGAACTTGCCACCTTCACCACCGCCGAGCGCCGCACCCGCGACTACCCGGCCTATGATCACGACGACCTGGAGAACTGCTTCGCCCCGGTCGTCCGCGACATCCAGGACTTCCTCTCGGCCAATCTCGGCCGCCGGGCGATCCGGCTGGAGATCGTCGAGCGGGCGCAGAACGCCTTCATGTCGACGATCCGCGACCGCAGCCTCGTGCGCAACGCGACACTGGTGCTGGAAGTCGCCGCACGCCGCCCGCTGACCGAGATCCAGGCGCAGTTCCCGCAGCTCTTCAAGGTCGGCCCCAACACCAAGATGAACGAGATCGTCCATACCCATCTGCCGGGCATCAATCTCGTCCATCTGCCGACGCCGCCGCCGCAGATCCGCGCGCTGACGGATCATGTCTATTTCTATCTCGACCGCACCTCGCCGCTCTGGCCCGAGTTCAGCACGGCGAGTTCGATCGGCATGCATTTTTCCGGTGACTGGCCTGATCTCGAACTCGAGCTCTGGGCCGTTCTGGAGGGCAGGCGATGAGCGATCCGGGTTCGCCCTCAGATCCGTTCGGGCGCTCCGAGCGCACGATCATCAGGCCGAACCCTGGCGGGCGCCGCGCGCCCCTGCCGCCCGCTCCCGCTACCCCGGCACCGGCCGCGCCGCAGGCCCCACAGCCTTATCAGCCACCGCAAGTGCCCTCGCCCGGCGTGCCCGGCACTGGCGACGAGTGGATGTCGAACCCGGCGCCGATCCCGCAACGCCAGCAGCAGGCCCCGCCGCCTTCGGGCGGCGGCGGCCAGGCCCTGCCGCGCCGCGACCAGCTCCTGACGCCGAACGCCAACCCGCTGCTGCGCGCCGCGGGTCCGCTCCTGCTCCTGCTCGGGCGGATGCGCGCCAACCTCTCCAACGCGCCCTTCGCCCAGCTTCTCGGCCAGGTCGGCGAGTCCATCGAGGCCTTCGAGCATGAGGTCCGCGCTGCCGGCGTCTCGCACGAAACCGCGCAGACGGCGAAATACGTCATCGCGGCCAGCGCCGACGACATCGTCCAGAATATCCCCGGCGACGACCGCCATGTCTGGACGCAGTACAGCATGCTCTCGCGCTTCTTCGGCGAGCGCATCGGCGGCGTGCGCTTCTTTGAGATGCTCGACAAGGCCAAGGCCGATCCGTCGGTCAATTATGACCTGCTCGAACTGATGCATGCCTGCCTCGCGCTCGGCTTCCAGGGCATCCACCGGACGTCGGCGGGCGGCGCCAACAATCTCCAGATGATCCAGCGCAACCTGTTCGAAACGCTGCGCCGGGTGAAACAGCCCGACCCCGAATTGTCGCCACGCTGGCGCGGACAGGCGATCGCGCAGGCACTCGCCGGCTTCAAGGTCCCGGTCTGGTCGGTGGCGGCGATCGCGGCCATTGCTCTGCTCGGCGTCTATTTCGTCTTCCGCGCGCTGCTTGCCGGCAATGCCGAGGCGGCCTCGACCGCCCTGCTCTCGGTCCACCCCAAGGGCGAGATCGGCATCATGCGCAAGGTCTTCTCGGCCCCGCCGCCGCCTCCCCCGCCTCCGCCGCAGCCGCCCAAGGTCTGCGCGGCCGTGCAGCCGCCGATCGTCTGCCTGGTGACGCCCAATGTCGTCATCGTCCGCCTCGTCGGCATCACCCTGTTCGAGCCCGGCCAGGCCGCCGTGCGCGCCGAGTTCCAGCCATTGATCGAGCGCATCGCCGCCGTGCTGGAGCAGGAGGGCGGCGCGATCAAGGTCGTCGGCCATACCGACAACGTCCCGATCCGCACCGCCCGCTTCCCCTCCAATGTCGAGCTGTCGCAGGCGCGCGCCAAGGCGGTCGGCGACGGCCTGAAGGCCAAGCTCAGCAAGCCGGACCGGATCAGCTTCGAGGGCAAGGGCGCGGATACGCCGATCGCGCCGAACAACACCGCAGATGGGCGCGCTCAGAACAGGCGCGTCGAAATCCTGATCCAGCGTCAGGGCTGAACGATGTCGGGCTTTCGAACCACAACCGTCATTCCGGACAAGCTGCGCAGCAGCGCCGATCCGGAATCCATCGGAAGGCTCCGCGCTCTACGATGGATTCCGGGTCAAGCCCGGAATGACGGCGCGAGTTGCGTCGAGGCAGTGAAAAACAGGAGGGCGAAGCTATGAATCTCGCCACCTGGCTGCGCATCCTCGCGATCCTGATCGGCGCGCTTGCGCTCGCCGCGCTGATCTGGTTCGGCGGCCCCTTCGTCGCTTTCGGCGAGGTGCGACCGTTCGAGTCTTTCTGGGTCCGCTTAGCCCTTGCGGCCGTGCTCCTGCTCGGTGCATTCGCCTGGATCGCCCTCATCGTCATCCGCCGCCGCAAGGCGACGGCAGCCCTCACCGAGGCGTTGGAGAAGGAAGAGACCACCGGCGACGGCGCAGCGCTCTCCAGCGCGATGAAGGATGCGCTGGCGACCCTGAAGAGCGCGCGGGGCAAGGGCGGCGACTATCTCTACGATCTGCCCTGGTACGTGATCATCGGCCCACCGGGAGCCGGCAAGACTACCGCTCTGGTCAATTCCGGCCTGAAATTCCCACTGGCACGCGGCGCGACGCCAGCTGCCGTCGCCGGCTCCGGCGGCACGCGCTATTGCGACTGGTGGTTCGCCGAGGATGCGGTGCTGATCGATACCGCCGGCCGCTACACCACGCAGGACACCGACACCAAGGCCGAGAAATCGAGCTGGTTTGCCTTCCTCGACCTGCTCAAGACCAACCGTCCGCGCCAGCCGATCAACGGCGTGCTCGTCGCGATCAGCGTCGAGGACCTGCTGACCTCCTCGCCGGAGGAGATCGCCGCCCATGCCGACGCGATCCGCGCCCGCCTGCTTGAGCTGCACGAGCGCCTGAAGGTCGATTTCCCGGTCTATGCCGTCTTTACCAAGGCGGACCTGATCGCCGGCTTCAACGAGTTCTTCGGCCAGTTGACCGAGCCGCAGCGGCGCATGGTCTGGGGCCACACCTTCCAGACCGCCGACAAGACCCGCAACATGATCGGCGACGTGCCGCCGGAATATGACGCGCTGATCGAGCGCCTGAACGAGCGCCTGCCCGATCGTTTGCAGGACGAGCACAACCCGACCGCGCGCGCCCAGATCTTCGGCTTCCCCAGCCAGATGGCGACGCTGAAGCGTTCCATCGTCGATTTCCTCACCCGCGTCTTCGAGCCGACGCGCTACCACGCCAACGCGACGCTCCGCGGCTTCTACTTCACCTCGGGCACGCAGGAAGGCACCCCGATCGACCAGTTGATCGGCGCGCTCTCGCGCAATTTCGGCTCGGACCATGCCGGCGCGGCCTCCTTCTCCGGCAAGGGCAAGAGCTATTTCCTGACAGAGCTGATCCAGAAGGTCGTGATCGGTGAATCCGGCTGGGTCTCGACCGATCTCGGTGCCGCCCGCCGCACCACCGCGCTGCGCATCGCCGGCTTCGCGACGGTCACGCTGCTGTCGCTCGCCGCGCTCGGCCTGTGGTGGACGAGTTTTTCGCGCAACAGCGACCTGATCACCGCGACCAATTACGGGCTTTCCGACTATCGCAGCGCGGCCGCGCCCGTGCTGCAGGAGACCACGATCTCCGACCGCAATTTTAGCCGCGTGCTGCCCCTACTGCACAAGCTCCGGAACATGCCGGCGGGCTACGCCACGCAAGCCGAGCCAACGCCGACGCTGGCCACCTTCGGGCTCAGCCAGCGCGAGCGCCTCCAGAACGCGAGCGAGATCACTTACCAGCAGGGTCTGGAGCGGATGCTGCGGCCCCGCATCATCTTCCGCCTGGAGGAGCAGCTCGAGCAGCAGGCCAACAATCCCGGCTTCGTCTACGAGGCGCTCAAGGTCTACATGATGATCGGCGGCCAGGCGAAGCTCGACCGCGATCTTGTCACCTCCTGGATGCGACTGGACTGGGCCGAGAACCTCTTCCCAGGCCCGGCCAACGCCAAGGGCCGCGAGGCGCTGGAGGAGCACCTGACCGCCATGCTCGACCTCGACGAGGGCACGGGCGAGCCGATGGTGAAGCTCAACCAGTCGCTGATCGAGCAGAGCCAGCGTACGCTCCGCCGCCTCAGCATCGCCGAGCGCGCCTATGAATTGCTACGCACCCAGTCCCGCAGCGACAGCGCCAAGGACTGGGTCGTCTCGCAGCGCGGCGGCTCCGATGTCCGCCTGGTCTTCGAAGGCACCGGCGGCGAGGATCTCGATCAGGTCCGCGTGCCGTATTTCTACACCTATGACGGCTTCCAGAGCGCCTTCATCGGCCGGCTCGGCGATATCGGCGACCGCATCGAGAAAGAACGCTGGGTGCTGGGCGAAAACGTCGACCAGCAGGCGATCACCGCGCAATACGCGACGTTGTTCCAGGACCTGATGAAACTCTACAGCCGCGACTATGTCGCGACCTGGCAGAAGACGCTGCGGCGGCTGAAGCTCCGGCCGCTCAATGCCGATAAACCGCGCTATGTCGCGCTCAGCGCCATCTCGGCCGCGACATCGCCCTTCAAGCAGGTGCTGGAATCCCTGCGCGACGAGACGCAGCTCACCAAGGAGCGCCCCAACGCGAAGAAGGCCGTCGCGCAGACCGCCGCGAAGAACGCGGCGCAGACGCTGGACGAGCGCGCCAGCCAGGCGCTCGGCCGTCTCGGCGCCAACCTGCCGATGGCCTCGGCCGGCGTCGACCGCGTGCTCGCCGGCAGCAACGACGTCTCGCTCGGCGCCGATATCGAGGCGCAGTTCAAGCCCTACCACGTCCTCGTCGACGGCGATCTCGGCCGCCGGCCGGTCGACCAGCTCCTCCAGACCTTCTCGGAGATCAGCCAGAACCTCGCCATCGCCGCGACCAATCCGTCCCAGTCGGCGGCCGCGAATGCAGCGCTCGTGCCTCTGATCGCGACCTTGCGAGCCAATTCCTCGCGCTACCCCGCGCCCTTCGACGGCATGATCGTGCAAGCGGTCAACGATTTTGAGGGCGATGCCACTGGCGCCACCGTCGCCCTGCTGCGACAGGCCTTGGCGGAACAGGTCACCGGCGTCTGCAACGAGATCGTCACCAACCGCTACCCCTTCACCAAGGCGAGCGCCCGCGACGTGCCGCTCGCCGATTTCGCCAGGCTCTTCGCGCCCGGCCAGATCATGGACAAGTTCTACAAGGAGCGTTTGGAGCCCTTCGTCGATACCTCGAAGCCGCAATGGAGCTGGCGCGTCGACAGCCGCGTCGCGCGCGCTCTCTCGCCGACGACCTTGCGCGAATTCCAGCGCGCCAGCGAGATCAAAGAGGCCTTCTTCCCGACCGGCGGCAACCTGCCCTCCTTCCAGATGGTGGTGACGCCGACCGCACTCTCGGCCGATGCGTCCAACGCCAAGCTGGAGATCAACGGCTTCACCGTGACGAGCCAGCAGGGCGTCAATACGCCGGCCCCGGTAATGTGGCCGGGCGGCGGCGTCGGCAAGACGGCGGTGACGCTGACGCTCGGCGGCGGCAGCAGCAATTCCGGCGGCATGTTCAGCGGCGGCTTCTTCTCCTCGGGCTCACAGAGCGGCAGCGCTGCGCAGGGCGAGGCCAAGCTCTTCGAGAAGGACGGCACCTGGTCCTTCTTCCGTCTGCTCGATGCCGGCTCAGTGCTGAAACAGGGCGACAATGTCGGCTTCAACCTGAGTGCCGGCGGCCGGCAGGTCGGCTATTCCTTCGGCGTCGGCTCGCTCAAGAACCCCCTGATCCTGCCGGCGCTGCGGGAAATCCGCTGCCCATCCGGGATTTGAGCCTTGAGCTGCGGCCTTTTCGGCAAGCTTCCGGCCAAGCGTGACTTCATCGCGCTGAACGCCCCCTCCGGCTTCCTCGGGCCTTACGAGAAATGGCAGCAGGGCGGCCTTACCGCGAGCCGGCTCGAACTCGGCAATCGCTGGCAGGAGGCCTATCTCAACGCCCCGATCTGGCGCTTCTGGCTGGGCGGCGCCCATGGCGGGCAGACGGTCGCGGGCGCCTTCATGCCCTCGGTCGACGGCGTCGGCCGCTATTTCCCGCTGACGGTCTTCGCCGCCGCCGGTCCAGGCGTCGCGATCCCGCCGCCGGAGCTCGACCCTCAGGACACATGGTTCGAGGCCATCGAGGATTTCCTGCTGCAGGCGCTGGAGCCCCAGGCGAGCTACGAGGCCGTGGCGCAGCGGCTGGCCACACTCCCCGTCCCGCACGACCATCACCTTGCAGCGCCGCCGCAGGATATGGTCCGGCTCGCCGACGGCACCATCGTCAGCGCCGCGATCGCCTCCGGCTTCCCGGAGCGTCTCGCGGCCCTGCGCGTCGAGGACCATGCCCGCGCCTATGCCCATTCATGCTATCTCTGGACGGTCGGCGGCCCGAATTTCGAGCCGCTGGCCCTGACCGGCCACGCCTTGCCCGATCCCTATCTCTTCGCCGGCCTGCTCACCGGCCGCTTCGACGGCCATCTCGCGCCCGAGCGCGCCGGGCCATGAGGGCGATGCCATGAACGACGCCCCGCGCCGGAACCCGGATTTCGAGACCGGCTGCATCAGCCATACCGGCAAGGTCCGCACGGCCAACGAGGACAATTTCATCCTGCGGCCGGAAATCGGCCTCTGGGCCGTCGCCGACGGCATGGGCGGGCACGAGAACGGCGCGCTCGCCAGCGCAACTGTGGTCGCGGCGCTGGAGGCGGTCGGGGCCGCAGGCTCTGCCCCGGACCTCCTCGCCATGCTGGAAGCCGGCGTGCTCAAGGCCAACGAAGACCTGCGCTCGGAGATCGACCGGCGCGGCGCGACCATGGGCGCGACGCTCGTCTGCCTGCTGATCCACCAGCGCCATTTCGCCTGCCTCTGGTCCGGCGACAGCCGCATCTACCTGATCCGCGGCGGCCGGATCGCGCAGGTCTCGCGCGACCATACCGAGGTCCAGGACATGGTCGATCGCGGCCTGCTGACGCCCGAGGAGGCGAAGCGCTCGCCGCGCCGGCACATCATCACCCATGCGATCGGCGTGCACGAGACGCCCGAGCTCGACCTCGAGAACGGCGAGATCGCCGATGGCGACACCTTCCTGCTCTGCTCGGACGGGCTGACAGAGCATGTCGCTGACGCCGAGATCCTCGCCGCCGTCGAGGCCGGCGGCGCGCAGGAAGCCTGCGACGCCCTGCTGGCGCTGACGCTGGAGCGCGGCGCGCGCGACAACGTCACCGTCGTCATCGTGCGCTATCGACAGGGCACGAGCGAAAGGACACGGTGGATGCCGAACCGGTCCATGCGCGGTGTCACCACGCCAGGGAGCCCCACGTCATGAGCGACGACTCCGAGCGCACCGTCTTCGCCCCGCGTGCGAATGCCCGCATCGGCACGAAGCTCAACGGCATCTACGAAATCGAGAGCCTGATCGCGGTCGGCGGCATGGGCGAGGTCTACAAGGGCCGCGCCATCCAGACCGGCGACGCCGTGGCGATCAAGATGATCCGCCCCGACATGGCCCGCGACGAGTCCGTTCTCGCCCTGTTCCGGCGCGAGGCGGCGGCCCTGCATAACCTCTATAACGAGGCCATCGTCCGCTACTACGTCTTCGCCATCGATCCGGTGAGCGAAACGCCCTATCTCGCGATGGAATTCGTCGACGGACAACCGCTCTCGGAGCGTATCCAGCAGGGGCCGCTCAGCGTCGAGGAGGCCGATATCCTGCGACAACGCGTGGGACCCGGCCTGCATGCCGCGCACCGGCTCGGCATCATCCATCGCGACATCTCGCCCGACAACATCATCCTGCCGGACGCCGATCCCTCCCGCGCCAAGATCATCGATTTCGGCATCGCCCGCTCCAGCATCCTCGGCGAGGGCACGGTGATCGGCTCCGGCTTCGCCGGGAAATACAACTATGTCTCGCCCGAGCAGCTCGGCCTCTATGGCGGCGAGGTTTCCGGCCGCTCGGACATGTATTCCTTCGCGCTGGTGCTGGCGCAGGCCCTGACCGGGCGCGCCATCGACATGGGCGGCTCCCAGGTCGACATCATCGACAAGCGCCGCCGCCTGCCCGATCTCTCCGGCGTCGATGCCAGAATCCGCCCCCTGCTGGCGCGCATGCTCGCGCCCGATCCGAAGGACCGCCCCGCTGACATGGCCGAGGTCGCCAACTGGCAGGCGCCGGCTCGCGGCAAGAAGGCGGCCGCCAAGGCGCAAGTCGGAAAGGCACCTTCGGAAAAATCGGGGCGCTCGCCCCTGCCGCTGGTCGCCGGCATCGCCGTCCTTGCCTTGCTGGCCGGCGGCGGCTTCTACGCCTGGACGACGCTCGGCGGCAAAGAACCAGGGCGCATCGCGACCAATGATCCGCCGTCGCTTGCGGAACAGCCCGCGACCAGCGCGCCGCCCGCGCTGACCGAGGCCCCTGCAACGCAATCGCCGGCGACGAGCGCGCCAGCTGCGCCGCCACAAGTGCCGGCACAGCCATCCCTGCCCGCGGCGCCGGCTGCGCCTCCGGCCGCCGAGAGGCCTGCCGCTTCGCAGAACCCGCCCTCGCCGCCTCCGGCCACGCCATCCCAAGGCGTGCAGCAGCCTTCACGACCACCGCAACGGCCCCCATCCGGCTCGTCGCAAGTCGCGGTAAATGCCGAGCCGCCCCAGCAACAGGGTCCGACGCGTCCGCCCGCAGCCGAGCCGATCAAGCCTCCTCCGGCCGTCGAGGTGAAGCCGCCGGAGCCGCCGCCCGTCGCTGTCGTCATTCCGACGCCTCCGCCCGGCCAGAGCGTCGCGCCGCCGCAGGTCGCCGCCATGGTGCCCGAGCCCGAGCCGCGCACGTCGGCCGAGCGGATCGAGCGCTATGTCCGCGACTATGACGGCGGCTCCTGCTTCTTCCTCTGGCCACTGGAGATCGGCGACCGCAAGGCCACGCTGGAAGGCTTCGGCAGCGCGTCGGCCCCCTTCGTCGCCTTCGACGGTGCCTTCAAGGCCGCGCAGGGCTTCGAGGCGCAGATCCATCTGCGGCCGATGACCGAGGCACAGTGTCCGATGGTCGATTTCCTGCGCCGGCCCGGCGTCGGCATCGACCGCAGCCCGCGAATCCAGATCGGCGCCTTCAACATGAAGAGCGGTGAGATCCTCAACGGCTCGGTCGAGGCCGGCGGCGGCCAGAATCTCGACGTCGTGCTGATCGGCGACGACGGGCTCGTCTACAATCTCGCGAGCTTCACCAAGCGCGAGGGCAACAAGGTCACCTTCAATCTCAAGCTCGAATCGACCGGCGGCGCGGCGCGCCCGCAGACCGTGCTCGCACTGGTCACGAAGGAGGCGCTGCCGGCACTGTCAGGGCCAAATCCGTCACCCGCGAGCGAGTTCTTCGCCAATCTCAAGCTCGACCTCGCCCGCCAGAGCGGCAAGCTCGGCCTGGGCATCAAGTATTTCCGGATCGAGTGAGGCGATCGATAGGTACCGCTGGCACTGAGCCAAAGCGGCTTCGAGCTCCGCCGCTGTCATTCCGGGGCTTCGCGCAGCGAAGAACCCGGACCCCACGACCGGGTGAGCCATAAAAAACCGTTACAGGAGGTCCAGCCCCGTCGTGGGTTCCGGGTTCGCGCCTGCGGCACGCCCCGGAATGACAAAGGGCACATGACGGAGGCTGGCCCCGCCTCTCAATCCTCGCGGTACAGCACGCCCCATTCCTCCTGCCAGACGCCAGCCTTGTCCTCGACCACGATCGGCGCCTGGATCTCGTTGGCTAGGCGGATCGCCGTGCGGAAGGCGTCCTTGGCCGCCAGTTCATCGCTGACGAAATCATTGACCAGATGCCCGCCGGCGAGGTCGGCCGGGCAGAGCACGTGCCCGAACGCCTCTCCGCCGCGCTGCGACAGCTTGAGCGTGATCGCATCGGTCGGCGGTTCGTCGACCTGTTCGAAACGGTTGGCCGGCATGGGCTTTCTCCTTTCGGTGCTCCCTGGGAGCGGATGGCCGCGGGCGGCGGCGGAACGTCATTTCTTCGGTTGCGGCCGGGCGATCCCCCCGCCCCCGCCCGGCCTGACCGCGCTGTAGCGGTCGAGCCGGATCTTGATCATGTCGTTGAACTTCTTGTGGACCTCGGAGACCGAGAGCGTCTTCGTCTCGCCGCCGGCATCGGCATAGAAGATCGGGCGGTTGGCCTGGGCGGGCTTGGGCAACAGCTCGGCCGCCTTGACGCCGGGCTGCTCCTCCATCGTCTCGATGAAGGTCTGCGCCGCATCGGGGCCGAGGAAATGGATCAGGTAGATCTCGCCGCCGGTGAGATGGCGCCCGAGCGCCCGCTCCAGCCTGAGCGTGTCGCGCTTCAGCATCTCGGCCGCCAGCAGCGCCGAGATATACGGCTCGCGCCGCATGTCGAGGATGCGCTGGCGCTGCGAGCCATCGGTCACGACGAATTGACGGCCGGACTTGCCGATCAGCTTCGCATCGGCAGCAAGCCCGTGCTTGGCTCCGAACTCATAGATCACGCCGAGCCAGGTCTGCTCGATGAACTGGTAGAGCCCGGTCGCCGAGGAGGTCTGCGCCTTCACCGCCGTCGAGAACGAGGATTCCTTGTCGGCCACCGCCATCAGCAGGGTCGGGTCCGCGCCGACGACCTTGCTGGCCCGCACGATGGTGTCGACGAGATGCCGGCGGATCTTGATCGGCCCGAACGTCAGCACCTGGTCGGGATCGCCGCTGGAGATCTGGGGCGGCGGCTGCGGCGCACCGGTGGCCGAGACCGGCCCCGGCGGCGGGCCGCCCTGCATCTTCGGCGGCACGAGCAGGATGTTCGACGGCAATTGCAATTGGTTCACCGGCACCTGCTGGGTAGGCGCCTCCTCCTGCGGCTTGATCGCCGCCAGCGACGGATCGTTGTCGAGCGCGAACTGGGCCGCCTGTCGCGCACCCTCCAGATCCTGCTCGACCGAGGACAGGATCAGCGAGGGTCGCGCCGGCGCATCCTTCAGGGCGGGAGCCTCGACGGCCGCGATATCGATCCCGCGCTCGGGTTCCGGCCTCTCCTGCTGCTGGAGCCGGGCATAGGCCAGGCCGAGCACGGCCGCCACGACGCAGGCCACGCCCGCCGCCACCGCAGCGATCGCCTTGCGCCCAGATGAAGCCTTCTTTGGTCGCACATCGCTCGATGCGGCAAGATCCGCAGCCTTGGCCGGACCAGGCGGCGCGGTCGCCGGAGGCGCAGGCGCTGGCCGTGAAGCGGGAGGCGGAACCGGCATGGCGGCTGCCGGGTGCGCCGGAATCGCTCGTGGCGCTTCCGGCACCTCCCGTCGCATGGGCGCGGCAGCGGGCGGATTGGGAGCGGGCGTTGGAGGCCGAGGCGGCGGAGCTGCCATCGCAGGCACCGCCTCCGGCTTTCCCGTCACGAGGCTGCGCAGCGCCTCCAGCCAGCCGGCATCGCTGCGCCCGGCCAGTGTGGTCAGGTCGTCGACGAGCCGCTGCGCCGTGATCTGCGGCACGCTCGTATCGCGTGCGATCACGCCGACGGCAGCCTTTCCCGGCTTCTCGGATGCCACCTTCAGCGCGTAGAACCAGAGTTGCAGCGGCGTACGCCGGCTTTCCAGCGGCGTCCCCGCCGCCGGATGAATCATGTAGTGGCAATGCTGGCAGGCGAAGCCGCGCAGCTTCGGGCGCGGCTCGAACCGTGCCGGCCGGCCACAGGCGGAGCATGTCAGGCTCGTGCCGCCATGTCGCAGGCGCATCAGCGCGGCGAGGCAATCCTCCTCCGGAAACAGCGCCTGGAATTGCCGGAAGCGCTCGCTCATTCCGCTGGCCCGCGCTCCATCGCCCCCTGCCGCAAGGTTACCCCTCGGAGGGGCGCTTCACAATCGTCACGCCCGCAGCAGCCCGAGGCGCGCGACATCCTTCAGATGCATCGCCACCTCGTCTGCCGTCGCCCGCTCCGGCAGGCCGGGCACGGCGATGCCGGAGCGCCGCGTCTCGTCGAGGAAGGCGTTCATCGCCTCGAGCAGCATGCGCTGGTCGCGCGAGCCGTCGAGCAGGCTGACGAATTTCCGCACCACGACGCCGTCGAGCTGGACGGTCCGGTGGCGCAGATCGGTGACCTCGGCCGTGGTCGAGACCTGCCAGCGCACGATCTCGCTGGCAGCCGGCTTCTCGCTGATGGCCGTCGTTAGCGGCGGCGGCTCCAGCCGGATATCGAGCAGGCCGGCCTTGAAGATCGCGATCAGGGCTTCGTCGAGCCTTGTAATCTCATGGGCCCGGTCCGGCCCGAGCTCGCCCGCGACCTCGCGGCAGGAGCGTTCCACGAGGTCGTCCCAGGCGATGCTCGCCGGCCAGACCGCGCTGAGAATCCCGAGCGCGGCCTTGCAGAGCGGCAGGTCGACGGCGAGCTGCACGCCTTCGTCGAAGCTGAAGCGCTGGACGCCGGGCTTGTCGCCGTCCTTGGCCGGCGCCAGCCGCGCATTGGCGGCGAGGTGGTAAGGCCTGAGCGAGCCCGGCCGCACGCCGCGCTTCAGCGGAATATCGGCCCGGCACAGCAGGGTCTCGCGGAAGGCCCGTCCGATCAGCAGGTCGAGCGTCTGCTCGCGCACGGCCATCTGCTCCAGCGGCACCTTGTCGAGCATCTGCTGCGCCGGCCCCTTCGCGGCGCCGTAAAGATTCGGGAACGAGGCCTCGGCCAGGAACTGCAGCCCATTCCGTTCGGCGGCCGACAGCACCTCGTGCAGCGCGAAGGCGCGCGCGCCGGGGTTGAGATCGTCGTGATAGAGGACGTTGTCCGGCACCTCGTCGATCTGCTTCAGCCTTTGCCGCAGGGCGGCGCCGTGGAAACTGTCGGGATCGCTGGCCTCGGCGATCTCCTTCAGGGCGGCCCGCGCCACCCTGACGCGCTCGCGCGGATCGTCGATATCGCGCACCGCGAACAGCATGACGTCGCGCGCAAGGTCGCGCAGCCGGCAGCCGGGCAATGCGTTGTAGCTGACATAGGCGACGCCCTGCGGCGCCAGCAATGCCCCGAACAGGGCGATGATCCGCTCGCGCACCACATCCGGCACCCAGGAATAGACGCCGTGGACGATGATGTAGTCGAAGGCGCCGATCTCCTCGCCGACCGCGAGGATGTCTCGCTGTTCGAAGGCGAGATTGGTCAGGCCCAGCTCCGCGGCATTGATGTTCGCCTGCCGGATCGAATCCCCGCTCAGGTCGATGCCGAGGAAGCGGCTGCCGGGATATTGCGCCGCCATCGGGATGAGGTTGCCGCCGCGCCCGCAGCCCAATTCGAGCACACGCATGGTCGTCGGCGGCGCGGGGTCCATCCCGTGGAAATGGGCGATCGTCGCCAGGCGCGACGGGTGGGTCTGCGCGAAGGCGTGGCCCGGATAGGCCACCGCATCGTAGGGGTTGATGGCTGGATCGTTCGTCATGGCCGCTCACACCCGGCTCCGTCTTCGTCATTCGAGCCGAAGCACCGCCCTGGCGCCTCCTTCATTTGAAGGAGCGTCGCGCCCACGCCGGCCTCCGGCAAGCATGATGCGCGTCCGCCCACACGCCGACAATTAAGTCACACACGGAGGATTATACTTGAAGGATTGCTGCCGCTGACGCTGCCAACACGTGGCGGATGCTGAGGAATGAAGCTTTGGGCCGCCCCTCCCGACCAGGGCTCTTCCGTGTCGGTTTGGTGTTGCGACGCCCGCCCCGTTTCTGGGAACCTCCATCATATGGCGGACGCCTCTTCGAATCGCGGGCGTCAGACAGGGTCTGGAGCATCGGCCCGAAAAGTAGAGCGCGGTTTTCGGAAAAGCCGGTGCAAAACCAAGGACTGGAGGATCGGACTGAATACGATGTTCAGTCCGGTACTCCAGTGAGTCGTCCTTCTCGCGCAGGGGAAGCAGCATGCGGTTACATGCCCGGGCCTACGCGTATATCGTCGCCGCATGGATGGCGGCCTTCGCGGCGCTGAGCCTCGGCGCGACGCCGGCCCTCGCGCAGAAGCGCTTCGCCTTCGTCGTCGGTAATGGCGGCTATGCCAATGTCACCAAGCTGCCGAACGCACTGAACGACGCCAATGCCACGCGCGCGATGCTGCAGGAGGCGGGCTTCGACATCACGCCTGCGCTCGATCTCTCGCTCTCCGGCCTGCGCAGCGCGCTCGACGTCTTCGTCGACAAGGTGCGCCGGGGCGGCCCCGACGCGACGGCGCTCGTCTATTACGCCGGCCATGCCGTGCAGCTCGACGGTGCCAACTACATTCTGCCCACCGATATCCGGCCGCAGGCCGGCTCCAATATCGCGGAGCAGTCGCTGTCCCTCAGCGATATCCTGCGGCGCCTCGACGGCGCCGGCGCCAAGTCCAAGATCGCGATCCTCGACGCCTGCCGCAACAACCCCTTTGCGGAACGCCAGGCCGCCCGCGGCCTCGCGCTCCAGATCGTCGACGGCGCCAATGAAGGTGTCAGCAGCGAAGCCGGCCTCGCCCGCATCGACTCCAACAGCGGCACCTTCGTCGCCTTCGCCACCTCGCCCGGCTCCACCGCGGCGGACGGCAGCGGCGCCAACAGCCCCTTCACCACCGCCTTCCTGCGCGAGGCGCGCGAGCCGGGCCTGGCCGTCGAGCAGATTTTCCGCCGCATCCGCCTTGCCGTCTACGATTCCACCAACGGCACCCAGATTCCTTGGGACACCTCCTCGCTGATCACCGAGTTCAGCTTCTTCCAGCGCCCTGCCGGCGCGCCCGCAGCGCAGCCTGCAACCGCCGGCAACGTCCCGCTGACGGCGCGCCCGACATTGGCCTCGCTGCGCGGGCTGTCGGCGGCCGATGCCGCACGCACCGCGATCGCCTGGGACCGCAGCGACATCTACGGCAATGTGCTGGCCATCAACCCGGAAGACCAGAACGCGCTGCGCCTGAACCGCATCCTCGCGCAGCGCACCGACGAGCGCGCCTGGGCCGAGGCCGTGCTCGCCGGCGATGCCGAATCCTTCAAGCTCTATGCGCGGCTCTACCCGGTCTCCGATCATACCGCCGCAGCCTTGAGGCTGGCGGCGACGGCGCCCAGCCGCAACCGCGTGCAGGTCGCCCAGACCTGCCCGGTCTGCCCGGCCGTCCAGCAGCCCCGCACGCGCCGCGCCGACTATACGCCGCGCGGCGTCTCCCCGGCGCATGCCGGCGCGCCGCGCCAGGCTCCGCCCACGACGCCCCAGGGCGTGTCGCCGCAAGCCCTGGCTCCCGCTCTGCCGAATTTTCTGCCTGAGCGTCCGCGCTGGACCGGCTTCTATGCCGGCGGCTCGCTCGGCGGCGGCCGGCAGACCGGCAACACGACCGTTGCCGGTCCTTTCGGCAGCCCGACCTTCACGCCGCCCCCGACGACGACGACCGCGACCACAACCACGACGACCGGCGGTTTGACCTTCGCGACGACCACCACCGTGACGACGACGACGACGACCGTTGCGGGGTCTCCGATCCTCGCCGCCAGCGCGATCAATCCGCTGGCCGTACCCCGCAGTCTCTCGCCTGACGGCGGCGGCGCGGTCGGCGGCGCGCAGTTCGGCTTCAACTACCAGATCGGTGCGGTCGTCATCGGTGCCGAAACCGACATCTCGGCGACGCGGCTCGGCGGCAACCAGACGACTGCGGCCAATCCGGGCGGAACCCGCTTTACGACCAAGGCCGAGAACGAGGTTTCGATGCTGGGAACGGTCCGCGCCCGCGCCGGCTTCGTGCTCGGCGATTTTCTGATCTATGGCAGCGGCGGCTACGCCTACGGCCTCGTCGACCAGAAGGGCTCGATCACGCCCGATAACCCGGCGACGACCTCCGGCGCCACGGCCTCGCGCTCCGGCATCGCCAGCGGCTGGGCGCTCGGCGGCGGCGTCGAATACGCGATCCTGCCGGGCATGACGCTCCGGCTCGACTACACGCATTACGATCTCGGCAACCAGAAGCTGACCTTGCAGGACTATACCGGGCTCGCCCCCACGCAATACGCGACCATGCGCGCCCGCACGGCCGGGGACATCGTCAAGGCCGGCTTCAATGTCGGCTTCTGAGACCGCCAACGGGCCCGCTGCGATGAGCTGCCGCACGCGTTAGGCCGGCAACCGCGCCGCGCCCCTTGACACCGACGGGTCCGATAGGGAATTTGGCGCCCGATGCGGGTGTAGCTCAATGGTAGAGCAGCAGCCTTCCAAGCTGAATACCCGGGTTCGATTCCCGGTACCCGCTCCATCTCCCCTGTCTTCTCGCATTCCGGAAGTCGCTCTCGCGGCGTCGCCCCGGCTAAGCCGGCGGGAGGCCCCTGTATTCGCAAGCGTGCCCCGCGAGGGATAATTCGAACGGATCAGAGCGTATCGGACGAGTCGCGCGAGCGGCCTCCCCGCTGTCCGTTGCGGCGCGGCGAGCGGCGGAACAGCGTCGTGTGGATCGCCTGCAGGATCGGCTTCGGCTTTCCCAGTAGATAGCCTTGCGCTTCCGTGCAGCCCGCCCGGTCGACCGCGTCGAGCTGGTCGGCCGTTTCGATGCCTTCCGCCGTCGTCGTCATGCCGAGCTCAGCGGCAAGCGCGGCGATCGCGGTGACGATCGCCGCGCTGTCGGAATGGGCGGTCATGTCCCGCACGAAGGAGCGGTCGATCTTGACCTTGTCCAGCGGGAAGAGCCTGAGATGGCTGAGGCTCGAATAACCCGTGCCGAAATCGTCGAGCACGATGCGGACGCCCAGCGCCTTCAGGCTCTTCAGCGTCCCGAGATTGCGGTTGTCGTTGGCGAGCAGCGCGGTTTCGGTGATCTCGAGCTCCAGCCGCGCCGGGTCGAGCCCGGTCTCGGCGAGGATATCGCGCACGGTCGCGACCGCATCGCCGAAGATCAACTGCACCGGCGACAGATTGACGGCGATCCGCAGGTCGCTCGGCAATTGAACCGCATCCGTGCAGGCCTGACGGAGGACCCATTCGCCGAGCTCGACGATCAATCGCGTCTCCTCGGCCAGCGGCACGAACTCCGCCGGCGCCACGAGGCCGCGCTCCGGATGGTGCCAGCGCAGCAGGGCCTCGAAGCCGCGGAGCTTGCTGGATTTCAGGTCGAAGATCGGCTGGTAGGACAATTCGAACTGCCGTTCGTCGATCGCCTTGCGCAGATCGGCCTCCAGCGCGATGCGCGCGCGCAGTTGATCGTCCATTTCGGCCGTGAACACGCAATAGACGCCGCGCCCGCGCGCCTTGGCCTGGTAGAGCGCGAGATCGGCCTGCTTGAGCAGGAGATCCGCGTCGAAATCCGGCCCCTCGGCCACCGCGATGCCGATGCTCGCGGAGATCGAGATGGTGCGTTCCTTGATCAGGTAGGGCCGGCTGAGGACCTCGATGATGCGCGCTCCGAGCGCTTCCGCCTGCTCCGGCTGGTTCCGGTCGACGCTGAGCACTGCGAACTCGTCGCCGCCGAGCCGCGCGACGCAGTCGGTGTCGCGCACGCAGGTCGCCAGGCGCTCGGCAACCGACAGCAGCAGCAGATCGCCGACGGGGTGCCCGAGCGTGTCGTTGACGTCCTTGAAGCGGTCGAGGTCGAGGAACAGCAGAGCGACCGCTCCTGTCTCGTCCCCCGGCCGCCGCAGCGATTTCGCGATCTGGCTGCGGAAGGCGAAGCGATTTTGCAGGCTCGTCAGATCATCGTGATGCGCCAGGAAGCGGATGCGGCTCTCCTGCTCGATGAGGGCCACGTTCTGCTGGCGCGCCTCCTCGGCGGCCTCGTTCGCCCGCATATTGGCAGCCGCGAGGTCCGTCAGCGCCGCTTTGAGCGCCGTGATGTCGGTGCGGATGCCGACGGTTCCGCCATCCCGCATCCGCCGCTCCGTGATCAGGAGCCAGCGGCCATCCGGCAGCAGGCGCTCGATCGAGCCGCGGGCCTGACGGTGCCAGGAAGACATCTCCTGGACGAAATCCTCGATATCCCCGGTCGCCTGGGGATATTGGCCGAGCCGCGCGCCGCCGCGGACGATGTCCTCGAAATGCGCCCCGGCGACCATGAACGGAGCGCTCAGCGCATAGAGATCGCGGTAGCGCTGGTTGCAGGTCACCAGCCGGTCGTTCTCGTCCCACATCACGAAGCCGTCGGACATGGCCTCGATCGCATTGTCGAGGACGGCGGAGGCCCGCGCCCGCTCGGCATCCGCCCGCTCGCGCTGGTTGATGGCGAGCAAGATCGCCCCGGCGAAGGCCGATAGCAGCAGCACCGCGATGATGGCGCCGCTCACCGTCCGGTCGCGGTCCTGGCGCCAATCTGCGAGGACATCCCGGCTGCTCACGCTCAGGATGACGCGGATATCGCCATAGAGCGTGTTCCTGGCCACATTCAGCGTGCCGGTCTCGCTGCCCCTGTCCCCGACCAGGAAAGCTTTGCCGTCCACCCTCTCCGGCAGCGCGGACGCACGAATCTTGCCGATCAGCAATTCGTCATGCGGCAGCGTCGCGACGACCTGGCCATTGGCGCGTTCCAGCGAAATCTGCGTGCCGGGGCTGACGCCGGCCTCGGCCAGCAGCTTCATCAGCGTGTGCAGCGGCACTTCGGCGACGGGTGTGATCCCGTGCCAGGCCGGAATGCGGCGCGCCATATAAAGCGACCAGTCTCCGGTGACGGCATTGCGCAGCGGGCCGATCAGGTTCGTCGGAGCCTGCCCGACCATGGCGACATCCAGCGGCAGCACATGGCGCGCTCCGCTCGACTTGGCGGCGGCGACGATGCTGCCGTCCGGCCCGACGAGGAGCAGGTCACGGAACGCCATCGTCTGGAAGTTGAGGCCGCGCAGCAGGCGACTGGCGGCGTCGCGCTGTCCGGGCTC
>NZ_JAELTI010000139.1 GCF_016428755.1 Allobosea sp. ASV33 | reverse complement strand
GGGCCTGGGCCTTGCCATCGCCCGCGACATCGCGCGCGCTCATGGCGGCGACATCATGCTCGGCGATTCGCCGCTCGGCGGCCTGCGCGCGACGGTGCGGCTGCCGGTCTAGACCCCACGGATTCGCTCGACAGCAGCGGAAGCCGGGCGTTAGTCTCCGGATGACGCAAGGGGAGGCCCGGCATGCGGTTTCTGCGAAAGACCCTGGCTCTTCTGACCGGCGCGCTCCTGCTGTCGATGGCGGCCGCGCAGGCCGAGGAGGTCGTCGATCTCGGCGGCAGCTTCTTAGGCAATGGCCGCGCGCTGCTGAACAAGCCCGCCGGCAAGGCCCGCGCCGGTCTGGTGCTCCTCACCGGCGGTGACGGCTATGTCGGCATCGGCGCCGATGGCAGCGTCGCACGCAACGGCAACTGGATCGTGCGCACCCGCGCGGCCTATCTGCGCAGCGGCATCGCCAGCATCACGCTCGATGGCGGCGCCGATCCTGCCAAGGCCGTGGAGTACATGCGCGGCATCGCACCGCGCGTCATCGTCGTCGCGATGAGCCGGGGCGCCCTCAAGGTCGCCGATACGCTCGCCGCCCGGCCGGACGGCATCGTCTTCGCCTCCTCCATCCTGGATGGTGCGCGCGGCATGATCGGCGATCCCGGACGCCTGCCGCCGACGCTGATCATCCACCATCGGCAGGACAGTTGCCGCCTGACCCTGCCGGACTCGGCCGTCGCTTTCCAGCAATGGACCGGCGGCAAGGCACGCCTGATCTGGATCGACGGCGGCAGCTCGACCGGCGATCCCTGCCAGGCCCGCGCCTATCACGGCTTCATCGGCCGCGAGGGGCAAGTCGTCTCCGCCATCACGAGCTTTGCGGGCTCGCTGCGCTAACGCCGGAGCCGATCGGCGAAAGCTCGGGCAAACGCGCCACGGCATGGTCGATGAAGGCCCGCACGCGTGGTGCCGGCTGCCGCCCGCCCGGCACCACGAGCTGCACCGGCAGCGGCGGTGGCTCGAATTCCGGCAGAAGGCGCACCAGCGTACCGGCAGCGAGATCGTCCGCCGCCTGATAGGACAGCACCCGCGCCAGGCCCCGCCCCGCCCGCGCCGCGATCAGCACCGATTCCACCTCGTTGACGATCAGGCGCGGCGTCAGCATGACCGTGCTGCCTGAACGCGGCCCGCCGAAGCGCCAGGTCAGCGTCTGGTTGGCGGCGACGCTCGCGATCGTCTCATGCGTCGTGATGTCGGCCGGGCGCCGCAAGGGCGTGCGGTTCGCGAGATAGCTCGGCGCCGCGACCAGGATGCGCCGAACCTCGCCGACCTTGCGCATCAGCAGGCCGGAATTCGGCAGCGGCCCGATCCGGATGGCGAGATGCAGGTCCTCCTCGATCAGATCGAGATTGCGGTCGGCCAGCACGAGTTCCACCTGCACCTGCGGATAGCGATCGAGGAACTCGCTGACCAAGGGCGTCACATGCCGCCGGCCGAAGGAGAGCGGCGCCGTGATGCGCAGGAGGCCGCTGACCGGTTCGGCGGCCGCGACGCCCAACGCTGCCTCGTAATCGGCGAGCAGGCGCCGGGCCGTCGCCGCAAGCTCCCGGCCGGCATCGTTGGGGGTCAGGCGCCGCGTCGTCCGCGCGATCAACCGCGTTCCGACGCGCTCCTCCAGCCCGGCAAGCGCCCGCGTCACGGCCGGGCGCGACTTGCGCAACCGCCGCGCTGCGCCGGCCAGGCTGCCCGCATCGACGATCCCGACGAAGATCGCCAACTCCTCGATCCGGTCCATCGCATCGTTCCGAAAATTGAAATTCTGAGTTCAATCGATAGCAGATTTCGCCATTCCGGCGAAACGATCATGATCTCCGCCGGAAGCAGGAGAAACGCCATGCCGTCGCCAGAGATCGTCCTCCACGGAACGCCCCTGTCGGGCCACGCCCACCGCGTCGAATTGCTGCTGCTGGCACTTGGGTTGCCCTATCGCAATGAGCCGGCTCCGGCCGATGTTCGGCGCGGCGAAGCTTTCCGCAAGCTCAACCCGCTCGGGCAGATTCCCGTCCTCCAGGATGGCGATCTCACCCTCGCGGACAGCAATGCGATCATGGTCTATCTGGTCCGGCGCTATGCCCCGGACAGCGACTGGCTGCCGCTCGATCCTGCCGGCGCCGCCCATGTCCAGCGCTGGCTCTCGATCGCTGCCGGCGAGGTCATGCACGGTCCTTCGATCGCGCGTCTGATCACGCAGTTCGGCCTGAACGACGACAAGGCCCGCGCCAGGCGCATCGCCGCCAAGCTGCTCGCCTTCATGGATGAACACCTGGCGACGCGCGATTACCTCGCCGTCGGCCATCCGACCATCGCCGATCTCGCCTGCTATTCCTACGTCGCCCACGCGCCCGAGGGCGGCATCTCGTTGAAGCCCTACCCGGCCGTGCGCCACTGGCTCGCCCGGATCGAGGCGCTGCCCTTCTTCAAGCCGATACCGCCTTCGCCCCTGCCGCCGGAGCTCGACGACGATGCTGCCTGACGGTCCCTTCCATAGCGGCGAGCTCGCCGCGCAGGCGCTGGCCGGTGTCGCCTCGCGCGGCGCCGGTATCCGCGATTTCATGCCGGACCAGCACCGCATCTTCTTCGGCCAGTTGCCCTGGCTCTTCGCCGGCGTGCTCGACCGGGACGGCTGGCCGTTGGCGACGGTGCTGGCGGCGGAACCCGGCTTCGTCGCGAGCCCGAGCCCGACCACGCTGTCGATCGCGGCTTTGCCCGGCCGCGATGATCGGGCCTTCGAAGCGCTCCGCCCAGGCGGCCCCATCGGCCTGCTCGGGCTCGAATTCGAGACCCGCCGCCGCAATCGGGCTAATGGCCGGATCGGGGCCGTCGGAGCGGATGGATTGGAGGTTTCCGTCTCGCAGAGCTTCGGCAACTGCGCGAAATACATCCAGGTCCGCAATCGGCTTCAGGATGGAACGGAGCCCGCCGCTTCACCCACTGAGCTGTCGAGCCTCGATGCGGAGGCAAGGGCGCTGATCGCCGCAGCGGATACGCTGTTCATCGCCAGCGCGGCAGCGCTTGAGAGCGAGACCGGCGGCGTAGACATCTCGCATCGCGGCGGCCGTCCCGGTTTCGTCCGCATCGACGGCGACACACTCACCATCCCGGACTTCACCGGCAATAGCTACTTCAACAGCTTCGGGAACCTGCTGCAGGAGCCCCGGGCCTCCCTGCTCTTCGTCGATTTTGCGACGGGCGCGCTGCTGCAATTGCAGGGCGAGGCGGAGATCGTCTGGAAAGGTCTGGAGCTGGCGCGGCTCGACGGCGCCGAGCGCCTGTGGCGCTTCCATGTCCGGCGTGGCTGGCGCAGGCCTCACGCGCTCCGCCTGCGCTGGTCGGCGCCGGAATTCGCACCGACCACCCTTCAGACCGGTCTCTGGTCGGCCGCGGCCTAGAAGAGCCGCCCGCCCTCGGGCACGGCCTGCCCCGGCCCGATCAGGACGACCTCGCCCTCGGCGTCGGGGATGCCCAGCGTCAGCACCTCCGACATGAACTTGCCGATCTGGCGTGGCGGGAAATTCACCACCGCGAGAACCTGCCGGCCGGGGAGGTCCTCCGGCCGATAGTGCTTCGTGATCTGCGCCGATGATTTCTTGCGGCCGATCGTGCCGCCGAAATCGATGACGAGCTTGATCGAGGGCTTGCGCGCCTCCGGATAGGGCTCGGCCTCGACGATCGTGCCGACACGGATGTCGACCTTCAGGAAATCGTCGAAGCCGATCTGCTCAGCCGGAGCGGAAGACTCGCTCAAAACTCGGCCCAACCATCGTCGCGAGCGCCGGACTTGGGCGCCGCTACGACGCCATTAGCGGCCTTGGCGCGCGGAGCCGCGGGGCGCGGCGCGGAAGCGACGGCCGCCCGCATCGTCTGCGAGATCGCCTTGAGCTTTGCGACGTCGCCGCCGAGTTGAAAGCGCGCGACCAGCGCGGACAGCCGGTCGGCTTCCTGCGACAGCGAATGCGCGGCGGCGGTCGACTGCTCGGCCATAGCGGCGTTCTGCTGGGTTGCCTGGTCCATCTCGCCGACGGCGGAATTGACCTCCTGGAGGCCCGAGGCCTGCTCCTGCGCGGCCCCGGCGATCTCGGCGACCAGCGTCGTGACGCGGGTGATCTCGGAGGCCATGCGCTGCAGCGCGCCGCCGGTCTGGCCGACCAGCGAGACGCCCTTCTCGACCTCGATGGTCGAGGCGTCGATCAGGGTCTTGATTTCCTTCGCGGCGGAAGCGGAGCGCTGCGCCAGCGCCCGCACCTCGGAGGCGACGACCGCGAAGCCCTTGCCGGCATCGCCGGCCCGCGCCGCCTCGACCGAGGCGTTGAGCGCGAGCAGATTGGTCTGGAAGGCGATCTCGTCGATGACGCCGACGATCTGCGAGATTTCCTGGGCCGATTTCTCGATCCCGCCCATCGCGGTCACCGCATCGCGGACGATGCTGGTGGACTGCTCGGCCTCGGACTTGACCTGCTCCGTCGCCTGATTGGCGAGGCGCGCGCTCTCGGCGGTCTGGCGGACCGTCGCGGTGAGCTCGTCGAGCGCGGTCGCGGTCTCCTCGACCGAGGAAGCCTGCTGCTCGGTACGGCTGGCGAGATCGTCCGCCGCCTGGCTGATCTCGGTGGAGCCCGCCTTCATGCTCTCGGTATTGGTGGCGATCTGGCGCATCGCGTCCTGGAGCTTGGCGATGGCGCCGTTGAAATCGTCCTTCAGCTTGACGTATTCGGCCGTGAAGCTGTCCTCGATCCGATAGGTCAGGTCGCCATCCGAGAGGCGCTCCAGACCCTGGCCCAGCGCATGCACCACATCGGCCTGCACGCGGGCATGCTCGACGCGGTCGGCCTCGTTGCGGCGGCGCTCGCCATCGGCGGCATGGCGATGGCCGGCGGCCTCCTCCTCCATGCGCAGCTTGTCGGCTTCCATCGCCTCCTTGGCGAGGGCAGCATCACGGAAGACGACGAGCGTGCGCGCCATGGCGCCGATCTCGTCAGGCCGCTCCTGATACGCGATCTGCGTGTCGAGGTGGCCCGCGGCCAGGCCTTCCATCGAGCCGCGCACGGAGTGCAGCATGCCGGAGGCACGGCGGCTGAGCACGATCACGAGGCCGAGCATGACGAGGCCGAGCGGCACCAGCACCTTGGCGACGCCGCCGACCATGCCCATGAAGGCCGCGTCGACGTCCTGGACATGCAGGCCGGAGCCCACCACCCACTGCCATTGCGGAATGCCGATGATGTAGGAGATCTTGAGCGAAGGATCCTTGTCGCCGGGCTTGAGCCAGCCATAGTCGACGAAGCCCTCGGTCTTGGCCTTGGCCAGCGCGACCATCTCCTGGACGAAGAACTTGCCGTCCGCATCCTTGAGCGGCTTCATGTCCGTCGACTGGATCTTCTTATTCGCGTGCAGGACGCTGATGCCGTCGTAATTGATCAGGAAGTAGTAGTTTCCGCCGTCGAAACGGGCGCTACCCAGCGCCTCCATCGCCAGCTTCTTGGCGTCCTCTTCCTTCAGCTCGCCGGCCTGGACGCGCGCCAGATAGCCCTTGACCGTCGTCGCCGCGGCCTCGACGGCATTCTTCATCTCGGCGCGCTTGAGATTGATCATCTCGTTGCGGGCGGCATTCAGCGTATAGCCGACACTGCCGACGGCGATCAGGCCGAAGGAACGGCTGATCGAGAGGGTCGCAAGCTTCCGAGTGAACGACATTCGCGTATCCTGCGCGATGGGAGATTCCTCTCATTCGCGCAGAATTGGCTAAGGCGCGCTTAACGCTGACCCGATTTCGCCACATTTTGCCGCAGGGACGGCAAGGATACCGCCGGGCGCTCAGATCGCCGGCGCGTAATCCTCGTTGTCCTCGCCGCGCTCGGAAGCGCGTTCGCGCCGCCGCCCTTTGAGCGGTCGCCCCGAGCAGAGCGCCCGCGCCAGCCCGCGAAACGGTGCCGTCAGGCGATGGACATCCTCCACACGGGCCATGATGCGTCCGGCCGTCTTCAGCTCGCGGTCGAGCCGCGCCATGGTCTTCGACAGCTCCGGCTCGTCATCGTCGAGCCAGACTTCGGAGACCCGCGCCATCAGCAGCACCGCGCCCTGTACGCGCAGGTGGCCAAGAGAATCCTCGGTCGCGATGCCGGCCGAGGCCAGCATGTAGCGCCAGGAATTGACGGCGCCGCGATTGAGCGCCGCCAGCGCCAGCGGATCGCGGCGGATGACCGGCGCGATCTTGCGCAGGCCCGCCTTGTAAGGCGCCATCGCATCGAGCCGGCGCATGACGAGGTCGAAGAGCCGTTCCTTGACCGGCTCGCCCACGAGATCGTCCGAGGCACCGGCCAGGACCGCGTCGTCGACGATACGGGTCACGCCGCCCAACATGGCGAGCTTGGAGGGAAACAGCCCGCGCAATTGCGAGAGCGTCAGCCCGGCTTCGGTCGCGATATCCGGCAGCTCGATCTGGTCCCACGGCCGCTCGGCCGCGAGCTTCATCAGCGCATCGACGGCGCGCATCCGGGGATCGGCCGGCTTGGCCAGAGGCGCAGACGGCGCCTCGGGCGGGGTGGAAACGGGTTTGCGGGCCATAGGGCAGCTCCTCTCGCTTCGCAATGAGAGGAGGTTAGGCCGCTATCGTGGCGGGTGGAAGGCGACCGGTCGCATTTTCAAGCGACGTGGAAACCGGTTCGCATGAAGACAATGCGTTGTCTAACGACCTGAATTTTCTCGACTTTTTAACAAAAAGGCGAGAAAATTCAGCCGGAAAGCTCGCCGGCGCGACGTTTGGCTGCAGCCACCGCCTTGCGCATGAGCGGCTTCATGCCGTCATCGGCCATCAGCACCTCGAGCGCGGCCGCGGTGGTCCCGCCCGGCGAGGTCACGTTCTGGCGCAGCGTGCCGGGCGGCAACGGCGACTGGAACAACAATTCGCCCGCGCCCTCGACCGTGGCCCGCGCCAGGCGCTCCGCGACATCGGCCGGCAGGCCGGCATCCTTGCCGGCGGCGGCGAGGCATTCGACGAGATGGAAGACATAGGCCGGGCCTGAACCCGACACGGCGGTGACCGCATCGATCAGCCCTTCGTCGTCGAGCCACTCGACCTTGCCGATGCTGCCGAGCAGCGCGTCGGCAGTGGCGCGCTGGGCCGCGCTGACGCCCTTGCCGGGTGCGGCGGCGGTCGCGCCACGCTGCACGGCCGCCGGCAGGTTCGGCATGGCGCGGATGATCGCATTGGCATTGGGCAAGCGCGCCGCGAGATCGCCCAGCGTCTTGCCGGCGAGGATCGAGATCAGCAGCGTCTTGGGATGGATGAAGGCCTGCACGGCCGGCGCCGCCGTATCGAGCATCTGCGGCTTGGTCGCGAGCACGACGACCTCGGCGGCGGGGATGTCCTTGGCGGCGGGATTGACGCTCATGCCCTTCTCCTGGGCGAGCGCGACCATCTCGTCCGATGGCCTGGGGTCGATCAGGCTGATTCCCTTGGGATCGATGCCGATTCGCAGCCAGCCTTCCAGCATCGCGCCGCCCATCTTGCCGGCGCCGATCAGCACGAGCGATTGCGGAAGGGAGTTCGACATCACGGCCTCTCAAGGCTTGGCGTTTCGCAGGCCCCTGCCCGAACGCTCACGACGGGAGCCTTCCCGTCCCGTGGCTGTCCGGTCAAGCCCGCCCGGGCGGATTCGGCGGATCAGGCCTCGCCGACCGTCTCCAGGATCGCGCCTTCCATGCCTTCCTTGGCGGTCTTGCCGGCCCATACGACGAACTGGAAGGCCTGGTAGTAGCGCTCGCAGGCCTCGACCGCGGCCTTCACCAGCGCCGCCGCCTGTTCCTCCGTCGGCTCGGCGCCACCCGACAGAAGCAGGCCATGGCGGTACATCACCACGCTTTCGCTGCTCCAGAGGTCGAAATGGCCGAGCCAGAGCTGCTCGTTGACGAGGCTGACGAGTTGCAGCACCTCGCTGCGTCGCCGCTCCGGCACCTTGAGATCGAAGGCGCAGGCGATATGCAGCGCCTCCACCTCGGCGAGCCAGGTGATCGCGACATGGTATTCCGACCAGCCGCCGGTGACCGAGACCGAGAGCTCATCCTCGCTGTCGCGATCGAAGGACCAGTCGTTGAGTGCTGCGAGACGCTCGAACAGGTCGAGCGGGTTGGAAGGCCGATCCAGCTCGGCATCCATATCGAGGTCCATCATGCCCTAGGGTCCACCATCCGAATGCTGGCGCATCCGGCGCGTTCGAGAAGAGGAACACGGCGACTGGAAAGCCGAAGGAACGCAACACACCTCCGGAGCCTCTCGACAGAGATGCTCCCATCCGGCGCGGCAGGACGAATCCGCCCGACGAATCAATTCTTTCCACCGACGATAGCGCAGGCGCTGTGACGCTCCCAACACGGCGCCAAGCTCCGCGGATTCGGCCGGCGGGCTCAATCCCCCCGGAGGGCTGTCCACAGCACATGGCTGTGGACATAACCTGAGGGCAACCGGGGCGCGCTTTCCGCGCCTATCGGAACACCAGCCCTCATCCTGAGGAGCAAGCGCAGCTTGCGTCTCGAAGGATGCTCCAGATGGTTCCGGAGCCTCCTGAAGCATCCTTCGAGACGCCATTCCCAGGGGAATGGCTCCTCAGGATGAGGGCTCGCCGGTTTCCCGATCAGGCGCTCAGGCCTTGCCGAGCTTCTCCTCCAGCGCCTTCAGCCGCGCGGCGAGCTTGTCGTTCTCCTCGCGGGCGATCAGCGCCATCTCGCGCACCGCCTCGAATTCCTCGCGGGTGACGACGTCGAGATCGCGCAGCAGCCGCTCGATCTGGGTTTTCACGACGGTCTCGACCTCGCGCCGCACGCCCTGCGCCGCACCGGCGGCATCGGTGGCGAGGCGGGCGATATCGTCGAGGATGCGGTTGCCGGGGTTGACCATGGCTCTCTCCCTTGGAGCATCGGCCCGAAAAGTGTGATGCGGTTTTCGGAAAAAGCCGATGCAAATTCAAATATCTGGAGCATCGGACTGAATACGATACTCAGCCCGATGCTCCAGAGGCGCGAAACTCTCTGACGACAGCCTATAGGCAGCCCACGCGGGTGCCGCAATTGCGACCGGTTGTCGGGCTTGCCCGTAAGCTCCCGGCACGATCACATGCGCGACCTGCCGGAGGACAAGCGCCATGGCCCTGCATTTCACGCCCGCCGAATTCGCCCGCCGCCGCGAGGCCCTGCTGGCCGCGATGCAGAAGGACCGCCTCGACGCGCTCTTCCTGTTCCAGCAGGAATCGATGTTCTGGCTGACCGGCTACGACACTTTCGGCTTCTGCTTCTTCCAGTGCCTCGTCGTCAGGGCCGACGGCACCATGGCGCTGCTGACACGCTCCGCCGATCTCCGGCAGGCGCAGCAGACCTCGAATCTCACCGACATCCGCATCTGGAAGGACGGCCGCGACGCAGATCCCACAGTCGACCTGCTCGCGTTGACCCGCGATCTCGGGCTTGCCGGCAAGCGCATCGGCGTCGAATTCGAATCCTACGGCCTCGTCGCATCGAACTATCGCAAGCTCGAAGCGCGCTTCGCCGGGCAGGCCGAGCTTACCGACGCCTCGCTGATCATCACCCGCCTGCGCGCCGTGAAATCGGCGGAGGAGATCGTCTATGTCAGGCGCGCTGCGCTGCTCGCCGATGCCGCCGACCGCGCGGCGCTCGATGCGATCCGAGCTGGCGCAGACGAGGGCGAGATTCTCGCAGCCCAGCACAATGCGATCTTCGCGGGCGGCGGCGACTATCCCGCCAACGAGTTCATCATCGGCTCGGGCCGCGACGCCCTGCTCTGCCGCTACAAGTCCGGCCGGCGCATGCTCGATGCGAACGACCAGATCACGCTGGAATTCGCCGGTACCGACCGGCACTATCATGTCGCCGCGATGCGCACGGTCGTCGTTGGCGAGCCGCGCCCGCTCCACCGCCCCTATCACGCCGCCGCCCGCGACGCCCTGCTCGCCTGCGAGGCCGAGCTCAAGCCCGGCCGCACCGCCGGGGACGTCTTCGCCGCCCATGCCCGCGTCTTCGACGAGCATGGCCTCTCGCAGCATCGTCTCAATGCCTGCGGCTATTCGCTGGGCGCCAAGTTCACCCCGTCCTGGATGGACTGGCCGATGTTCTACGAAGCAAACGACTGGCCGATCGTGCCGGGCATGGTGATGTTCGCCCATATGATCCTGATGGATTCCGCCAGCGAAACCGCGATGTGCCTGGGCCGGACCTATCTGGTCGGCGGAGGCGGCGCCGAGGCGCTCAACCTGCCCGATCTGGACCTCGTCATCCGTTGAGCTTACTAAGGGC
>NZ_JAELTI010000138.1 GCF_016428755.1 Allobosea sp. ASV33 | reverse complement strand
GCCCAACACCATCACGCCGATCATCGTCGCCTTCACCCTGACTGTCGGGCGCGTCATCTTGTTCGAGTCGGTGCTGAGCTTTCTCGGCTTCGGCATCGTGCCGCCGACGCCGAGCTGGGGCAACATGCTCAACAACGCCCAGGAGCTCGTGACGACCGCGCCGGCGCTGGCGATCTATCCGGGACTCCTGATCTTCATCACGGTGATCGCCGTCAATTTCCTCGGCGACGCCATGCAGCACGCCTTCGATCCGCGTTCGGAGAAATAACGCGGGCGCTCGCATCCGCGCCGCGAAGCCAGCCAGCGTCGCCATCGTCGCTTTCCAGCTCCTGCGACATGGAGGCGGTGTCGATGAGGCCGCACCTGATCTCGTGGCCGCGGACCGCCACGGGGATGTCCGCTTTCGAGCGCCTGCTTCCGCGGGGGCAGGCGCGCCGAGGATCGGCGCGAGATTGCCTCGGGTCCCATCCTCTTGCAGGGATAGGCGGACACCCGTTCCGGCAGTGTCGATCGGTGAGCCCTGGATGAACCTGAAGCACTACGAAGCCTTCTACTGGATCGGTCGCCTGGGCAGTTTCCACGCCGCCGCGCGCCAGCTCGGCGTATCCCAGGCGGCGATCTCGGCGCGTGTCAGGGAGGCGGAGGAGGGGCTCGGCCTGCCTTTGTTCGAGCGGGTCGGCCGCGGCGTCGTCCTGACGCCGAAGGGACAGGAGCTGCTGCCCTATGCGGCGCAGTTCGTCGCGCTCGCCTCCGAGGTCCAGCAGCGGATCGGCACGCGCGACGCGATTTCGGGCCGGGTCCGCTTCGGCGCGACCAGCATCCATGCCATGACCTGGTTGCCGAGCCTCGTCGACCGCATCGCACGCTCCCATCCCGGCCTCGTGCTGGAGGTCGCGGTCGACTCGAGCGAGACCCTGCGCGCCGGGCTGGAGCGCGGCCAGCTCGATGTCGCGGTCGTCGCCGGTCCGCTGGACGGCAGCCGGCTGTTCAGCGTCTCCGTCGGAGCGGTCTCCAATATCTGGGTCGCCCATCCCCGGCTCAACCTGCCGATGCGCTCGCTCACGGCCCGCGAATTGGCGGCTTGGCCGATCATCTCCGACCGGCCGGGGACCTTGCTGCATACGCTGATGCTGGACTGGTTCCGGCAGGACGGCGCCGAGCCGCACCGCAACCACAGCGCCTCGCATCTGCCAGTGCGCCTGCATCTCGCCCGGGCCGGAATCGGTGTCGCGCTGGTCTCGCAATCGGCCGCCGAGCAGGATCTCGCGGCCGGCCATCTCGTGCGGATCGAAACCGCGCAGCCGGCTCCGAACCTGTCCTACTCGCTCGCCTGTGCGATCGCGCCGCCGTCCCTGCCGATGCGCGTCGTCATCGATGCCGCCGCCAGCTTCATCGCCCAGAAGAGCGACCTCAACATGTATTATGCCGCGGCAGGACAGGCCGAGACGGAGACTGGGGAGCCATTGATCGCGCCAGAAAAGCTGATCGATGATTGAAAATATAAATCTATCAATAGCTACAGTTATGAGATTTTCTGAAAAGTATTATTGACTAGTCCTCGGACTGTGACAGACTGCCCTTGTTCGCTGATCGACGAGGTGCTGCCGTGGCGCGACTGAACCGACGTCAAATCCTGACGATGCTTTCGCTCGCGGCCTCTGGCTTGCCGGCGCGCCTCTCTGCTCAGGAGCGAAATGCCGTCATCGAAGGCGCGAAGCGCGAAGGCCGGGTCAACTTTGCCAATTCGGCATCGGCGCCCAACTTCCCGCAATTCATCCAGGCCTTCACCGCGCGCTATCCCTTCATCGATGCGACCACCGGGCTCTATTCGGCGCCGGCCGGGCGCGTGCTGGCGCGGGTCGATGCCGAGCTCAAGGCACGCGCGCTCACCTTCGACGTGCTGCATGTTGCCAATCTCGCGCCCTATCTGGCGATGTCGCAGCGCGGGCAATTGCTGGGCTATCGCTCGCCGGAGCTCGATGCCTATCCACCGGAAGCTTCCGATCGCGACCAATGGGCGATCGCGCGGATCGTCGGCGTCATCATGGCCTATAACCGCAACATCCTGCCGGCTGATAAGGCTCCCAAGGCCTGGGCCGACCTGCTGAATCCGGAGTTCAAGGGCCGCAAGCTCGTCATCCAGGATTCGGCGGCGGGCACGAGCTTCAACCAGATGTATCTGCTGGAGAAGCGGTTCGGCGCCGATTTCATGCGGCGCTGGGGCCAGCAGGAACCCGTGATCGTTTCCACTGCGGCCCAGCTCATCGATATGCTGGTGCGGGGCGAGGCGCTGGTCGGCGCCACGGTCGATCATTTCCGCGCCTTCGATCCTGATGCGGTCAAGGCGGGCATCGTCGGGGTCTATCCGAGCGAGGGCATGCCGCTCGCCACCGCCCCGGTCGCGATCTTCAAGGACGCGCCCAACCCGAACGCCGCGCGCCTGCTGATCGATTTCACCCTCTCGGCCGAGGGGCAGACCTTGCTGAATACCGAGATCTTCAAGGTCTATTCGATGCGGCGCGGCGTTGCTCCGCCAACCGGGCAGATGCCGCTCGACCAGACGAAGCCGATGTTGCCGCAGGACATGCCGGACTACGAACGCGCCTCGCGACGCTTTCCGGAAACCTTCGACCGCTATTTCAAGGCCTGACCCTTGTCCGCACCTCCGTCACAGAAGGCCGGCCGCCTCAGACGCGGCGTCGGGCAAGAGCGGCTGCTTGCCGTCGCTCTCTCAGTGATCGTCGCCCTCATGGTGCTGGTGCCGCTCGTTGCGGTCGTCATCGGTGCCTTCGGCGACGAGGACGGCTTCACGGTCACGGCGCTCACCGACGTGCTCGCCTCGAGCCGCGTGCTCGGCAACACGCTGACGGTCGGCCTCGGCACGACGATCCTGGCCACCGGGCTCGGCGGCCTCCTTGCGGTCATCCTGGTGCGGACCGACACGCCCTGGCGCAGCGGGCTCGAACAGCTCGTGCTGCTGCCGCTTTACATCACGCCGCTGCTGACGGCGGTGGCCTGGTCCTGGCTCGGTTCACCGCGCGGCGGCCTCATCAACCTGCTGGCGCAGAGCTGGCTCGGCCTGTCCGGATCGCTCGTCAATCTGCATTCGGCCGGCGGCGTCGTCATCGTCGCCGCGCTGGCCTATGCGCCGCTGCCGTTCCTGCTGATCTCGGGTGCCTTGCGCGGCATGGACCCGGCGCTGGAGGAAAGCGCCCGCGTGCATGGCGCCTCGATCGCCGCCGCCTTCCGGCGCGTGACGATGCCGCTGGCCTTGCCGGCGCTGCTCGGCAGCGCACTCCTCGTCTTCGTCCAGTCGCTCGGCCTGTTCAGCGTTCCCGCCGTGCTCGGCATGCCCGCCAGCTTCTATGTCGCGGGGACCGAGATCTACCGTTTGCTCAACAGCTATCCGGCGCGGGTGTCGCAGGCTGCCGGTTGGGGCCTGCTCCTGCTCGTCGTCACGGCGGCGCTCGTCGCCCTGCAGGCGGCGATCCTGAAGCGCCGCTCCTATGTCACCATCACCGGCAAGGCCTTCCGCCCGCGCATCGTGCAGGTCGGCCGCTGGCGGCCGGTGCTGCTGGGGATCGTGCTGCTTTATGTCCTGGCGGCCGTCGTCCTGCCGGTCGCGACCTTGTGCTGGGCGGCGCTGGTCAATTTCATCACCGTCGATCCCAAGCTGATGAGCTTCGACCTGCGCCACTTCGCCTATGTGCTCTTCACCTATCCCAAGACGCTGCTGGCGGCGCGCAACAGCCTCGTCCTCGGCCTGCTCACGGCGACGATCATCTGCGCGCTCGGCCTCGCCATGGCCTGGGTGATCGTGCGCTCACGGGGCCCGGCGGCGCGCTTCCTCGACCAGGTCGGCATGATGCCGCTGGCGATCCCGCCGATCGTCCTCGCGCTCGGTCTGCTCTGGAGCTATGTCGGCCTGAGCTGGCTGCCGATCTACGGCACGATCGGCATCCTGTTGCTGGCATATGTCACGCATTACCTGCCCTTCGGCCTGCGGGCGCTGTCGAGCGCGGTCCGCCAGCTCCATCCCGAACTTGAGGACGCGGCGCGCGTCTCCGGCGCCAGCCTGCTCGGGACGCTCAGGCGCATCGTCCTGCCGCTGACCCGGCCGACGCTGGTCGCGACCTGGACGCTGCTCTTCATCCTGTCGCTCCAGGAAATCTCCTCCTCGATCCTGCTCTACACCGCGCCGAGCACCGTGCTGTCCGTCGCTGTCTTCGACCTCTGGGAGGCCGGCAACGTCAACGCGCTCGCCGCCCTCAGCGTCATGCAGCTCCTTGTCACCTTCGCCGCCCTCGCCGTCGTGGCGCGGCTTCGTCAGAAGGCGGTCGCCGCGTGAGCCCTGCATTCGTCAGCGTCGAGGATCTCGTCATCGCCTATGGCGATGTGCGTGCGGTCGACAAGGTGAGCTTCGGTATCGCCGCCGGCGAGCAGGTGACGCTGCTCGGCCCCTCCGGTTGCGGCAAGACCACGACGCTGCGCGCCGTGGCCGGGCTGGAGCGGCCGCGCGACGGGCGCATCCTCATCGACGGCAAACCGGCCTTCGACGGCAGCGCCGGCATCGATGCGCCGCCCGAGAAGCGCAGCCTGTCGATGGTGTTCCAGTCCTACGCCATCTGGCCGCATATGACGGTCTTCGAGAACGTCGCCTTTCCCTTCCGGGTCCGCGGGCGCCCCGCCGCCGAGCTCAAGCCGGCCGTCGACAAGGCGCTGGAGTTGGTCGATCTCGCCCGCTTCGCGGACAGGCCCGCGACCATGCTGTCCGGCGGGCAGCAGCAGCGCGTGGCGCTGGCGCGGGCCGTCGCCTTCGGCACCAAGCTCGTGCTTCTGGACGAGCCGCTCTCGAACCTGGATGCGCAACTGCGCCTGCAGATGCGCGACGAGCTTGCCGATCTGCGCAAGCGCCTCGGCTTCACCGCGCTATACGTCACCCATGACCAGGAGGAGGCGTTTTCGCTTTCCGACTTCGTGGTGGTGATGCGCGGCGGGCGGATCGAGCAGGCCGGCCGGCCGCAGGAGATCTACCGCAACCCGCGCACCCGCTTCGTCGCCGAGTTCCTGGGCGTCCGCAACATCCTCCCCTGCGAGCTGGCGCATGGCAGCGGCGAAGTCCGCCTGCCCGACCAGACCGTGCTGCGCGGCCGCGAGGTCGAGCCCGGAGCTCCGGCCGAAGCGCCCGCCATTGCCTTCCGGCCCGGCGATGTCCGCCTCGACGACGCGCCCGGCCCCGGGCAGGGCGGCAGCGGCGTCGTCACCCGCTCGCTCTTCGTCGGCGACGTCCAGCACGTCTTCCTCAAGTCCGGCCCGATAGGGCTCTGCGCCCATGTCCGCCCCCGGCCGGGCCTGGAGGAGGGCAAGACCCTGTTCTGGCGCGTGGCGCCCGAAGACTGCCTGATCCTGCGCAAGTGAGACACGCCATGAAAACCGCAACCCTTCCCAACCGGGGTCTCAGGATCCTCTGCCCGAACGGCCATCTCGGCTTCGCGCCGAGCCGTCGCGGCTCCTTCGACCACGGCATCGAGGCCTCGCCCGACATCGTCGCCTGCGATTCCGGCTCCTGCGATATCGGCCCGGTGCCGCTCGGCATGGACGGGACGGCGAGCCCGCTCTCCTGGCAGCGCCACGATGTCGAGATGATGCTGCTCGGCGCGCGTCCGCGTGGCCTGCCGGTGATCATCGGCTCGGCCGGCGATACCGGCACCGACAGCCGCGTCGACCGCTTCGTCGAGCTGGTCCAGGACATCGCCCGCGAGCACAAGCTGCCGCGCTTCAAGCTCGGCTATTTCTATTCGGAGGTCGCCGGGGAAACGGTGCGCGCCAAGATGGCCGCCGGCGGCACCATCGCCGGGCTGCCGGGCCGCGCCGATCTAACGGACGCAGAACTCGACGCCACCGACCGCATCGTCGCCGTCGCCGGCGTGCACCCCTATATCAAGCTGATGGACATGGGCGCCGACGTCATCATCGGCGGCCGCTCCAGCGACTGCGCGATCTTCGCCGCCCCCGCCATCCGCAAGGGCTATCCCGAGGCGCTGGCCTATTACTTCGGCAAGGTGATGGAGTGCGCCTCCTTCTGCGCCGAGCCCTATGGCGGCAAGGAATCGATCCTCGGCGAGATCACCATGGACGATGTCCGCGTCACCGCGATGCTGCCGGAGCAGCGCTGCACGGTGGCCTCGGTCGCCGGGCACGCGATGTATGAGCGCGCCAACCCCTATTACGAGCATTTCGTCGGCGGCCATATCGACATGCGCGACTGCGTCTACGAGCAGCTTGACGAGCGCACCACGCGCGTGACCGGCCCGCGCTACGTCCCGGCCACCGATCTCCGGGTCAAGCTCGAAGGCTCCGGCAAGGTCGGCGAGCGCTATGTCGGGCTGGTCGGCATCCGCGACCCCTATACGGTGCAGCGTGTCGACGAGGTCATCGCCTGGGCGCGCGGGATGGTGCAGGAGCGCTTCGGCAGCGAGGGCTACCAGCTCTCCTACAACGTCTACGGGCGCGACGGCGTCATGGGCATGCTGGAGCCGCTGCGCGACAAGCCCGGCCACGAGCTCTGCGTCGTCGTCCAGGCCGTCGCGCCGACGCGCGAGATGGCCGAGGAGATCTGCATCATGGGCACACGGCAGATGTTCTATGCGCGCTTGCCCGACGTGAAGGGCACGGCCGGCGGCGTCGCCTTCCTGCTCGACGAGGTCATGCCGGCGAGCCCCGCCTATCGCTGGACGCTCAACCACACCATGCCGATCGACGACCCGATGGAGCCGTTCCGGGTCCATATGACGCAAGCCGGAGTCTGACATGAGCCCCGCGAGCCGTCCCCTCTCCGCAATCGCCAAGACGATCCGCAGCAAGAATGCGGGCGTCGATCACATCACCTTCGACGTGATCTTCCCGGATCGCACGAGCTACGACCATGTCCGGGCGAGCGGCGCCTTGTCGCCCGCGGCGGTCTGCCGCGTCTTCGGCATCGAGCGCGCGCGGCTGACCGACCATGTCGAGTTCGATCCGGCCTTCGCCATCAAGTTCACCATCGCCCGCGAGAGCGGCAGCGGCACGCTCGGCGACGGCGACCTCTTTGGCAGCCAACACTACGCGCCGCTGATCGACATCCAGATTCCGGAGCCCGCCGGAAACTGAACAGGGCGGCAGCGGCACGAGATACCGCCGGTTCTTCGGCTGACGAGGCGCGATATCCGTTTCCTGGCGGGGAGCCCGATGTGCGGAAATCGGGCGTCTCGATAGCCGCTGCCGACGCCGTTGCGGCTCAATCTCGACCGGAGAGCCTCAACCTATCATCCCCAGATAGCGGGGTAGCCACAGCGAGAAGACCGGAAAGACCACCAGCGCGAGCAGCGCCACGATCAGCACAGCGATGTATTTCATCATCGGCCGGGTGACGTTCTCGACCTTGGTTCCGGTCATTGCGGCGGTGGCGAAGAGGCCGACTCCGATGGGCGGTGCGAAGAAGCCGAGACCCATCGCGACCACCATGATCGTGCCGAACTGCAGCGGGTTGATGCCGAGCTTGATCGCGATCGGCGTCAAAAGCGGCCCGAACAGAATGAGCGCGGGGGCGCCCTCCAGGATCATGCCGAAAAAGGCCATCACGACGACGCTGACGAGGATGAAGCCGATCGGTCCGACGCTGTGGCCGACGCCGATCATCAGCGTCGAGATCTGGTCGGGGATCCGTTCGATGGTGATCGCGTAAGACAGGCTCGAGGCCGCCGCGACGATGAAGAGAATGCTTCCCGTCATCGCCGCCGAGCGAACGAAGAGCTGCACGATCAGCCGCCAGCTCAGCTCGCGGAAGGCGAGCCCGCCGATCAGGAAGGCATAAACCACGGCGAATGCGGAGATCTCGGTCGAGGTCGCGATGCCGGCGGTGACGCCGCGCCCGATCATCAGGATCATCGCCAGCGTGACGCCGGCCCCTAGGATCAGCGGCAGCATCGGCCGCTTGGTGCCGCCGACGAAGACTTTCTCGACATCGACGCGCGTGCCGTAGATGACCGCGACGACCGCCAGCGCCGCCGCCATCAGCCCTGCCGGAACGAGGCCGGCCATGAACAGTCCGCCGATCGAGATGTTCGAGACGAAGGCGAAGATGATCAGGTTGACGCAAGGGGGGATGGTCTCGGCCATCACCGCTGTGCAGGCGAGCAGCCCCGCCGTCTCGTTCTCGTCCTGACCGGTCTTGCGGATCGCCGGCATGATGACGCCGCCAACCGCCGCAATGTCGGCGAGCTTGGAGCCCGACACGCCGGAGAACAGCGCCGTGGCGATGATGACGATGAGGTTCATGCCGCCCTTTAGCCGGCCCATCATCCGCAGCAGCAGCTCGATGAGGCGCGCGGACATGCCGTTGCTCTCCATCGTCAGCCCGGCCAACACGAAGAAGGGAATGGCGAGCAGCACGAAATGATTGGCGCCGGAGGCGACCTGCTGCGCCCAGATCAGCATGGGCAGCGAGGGATCGGCCAGGAAATAGGCCATGGCGCCGAAGGCGAGCGCGAAAGCGATCGGCACGCCGATCAGCAGGCCGCCCACGGCGGCCAGCGTGAGCAGATGGATCGGCGCCAGGGCGAACTGCGGCAGCAGCGTGTTCCAGCCGGCGATCGCCGCGCCGATGACCAGCAAGGGGACGAGCGCGGTCCAGCGCGGCCCGGCCGGCAGCTTCAGCACATTGGCGACGGCGAAGGCCGCCATCACGAACCCGCCGAACAGCACCGGCAGAAGGAAGATCCATTGCGGCAGGCCGGTCGGCGTCAACTGGCCGGCGGTGTCCTCGAAGAGCTGCGCGCTCGAAACCAGCAGCGTCGCCGAGACCAGCAGCGTGATCCAGGCGGCCGCCGCCGCGGCGATCGCGCGCCCTTTCGGCGGCAGCATCAAGACGAGCACCTCGATGCCGATATGCTGCGAGCGAGCGAGTACGCTGCCTGCGCCGATGAACACCATCGTCGTCATCAACCCGGCGGCCACCTCCTCGGCCCAGTCGAAGGGCGCATGCAGGAAATAGCGGAAGACCACCGAGAGGAAGACGACGGCCACGTCGATCGCGAGGATCGCGCCGCCCAGATGCTCGATGAAAAACAGGACCCGCGCGGCAAAGCGGTCCTGCGGCAGGCGCGCGTCGAGCGCGCTGCCGGCGGTTGCGACGGCGTCCATGCGCTGATCCTCCAGAGAGCCGGCCGCGGCCGGCGGTCTTCGTTGCCGGAAAGAGCCGTCAGGCCGAGGCCTGGATCTTCTCGAAGAGCGGGGCTGTGGATGGGTACTGCGCGAGATAGGGCTTGTAGAGTTCGTCCGCCATGCGCCGCTTGAGCTCGGCGATCTCGGCCGGCGGCACTTCGGTATAGGCCATGCCCTTGGCCTTGAGATCGGTGAACGCCTCTGCCTCGACGTCCTTGACCTCGGCGCGAGAGATGCGCGTCGCTTCGTCGGCCGCCTGGCGGAAGGCGGGCATCAGATCGGCAGGGATCTTGGCCAGCCCGCGCTTGCCGATATAGGCGAGCATCGGCGTGTAGATGTGCCGGGTGAGGAAGCCGCGATTGGTGACCTCGTAGAGCTTGTAGGCGATGGTCGTGCCCGGGTCATGCTCGAAACCGTCGACGACGCCGGTCTGCACGGCGGTGTAGAGCTCGTTGATCGGGATCGGCGTCGGGGTCGCGCCGATGATGTTGAAGGTGTCGATGAAGGCCTTGGTCGGCAGCACCCGCAGCTTGACGCCCTTGAGGTCCGCGACGCTGGCGATCGGCTTCTTGGTGTAGATGCTGCGCGCGCCGACCTGGAAGCCCCAGCCCATGATGTTCACGCCCGTGCGGTCGGCCAGCATCTTGTCATAGGCCTGGCCGACGCCGGCATCGAGCGCTTTCGAGCAATGGTCGTAGCTGTTGAACAGGAAGCCGAGGTCGAGCATGCCGAATTCCGGCACGACCGTGGCCCAGATCGAGGCGCCGGTCAGCATCATGTCGACGGAGCCGACCTTCACTTGATTGACGACGTCGGCTTCCTTGCCGAGCTGGCCGTTGGGGAAATATTCGAGCTTGATGCGGTCGCCGGCCAGCTTGGCAATCTGCTCGGAAAACGGCTTGTACCAGAGATAATGCGCGCCGAACTTGTCGGCCGGCGCGGCAGAAGAGACGCGCAGTGAGATCGGCGCGGCCGCGCGCAGAATGGTGGGAGCGCAGATGCCGGTGACGGCCGCGCCGGCCACGAAGCCCCGGCGGGTGGTGAAGCTGTGCATGATATCCTCCGCTGTTCGTCGTCGGCCGGCTTGGCGCCGGGCTCTTTCTGGTTGGGAAGGGTTCAATCCTCGGGCAGGACCTTGCCCGGGTTCAGGATTCCGAGCGGGTCGAGCGCCTGTTTGACCTTGCGCATCATCTCGATGGCCTGGCCGTGCTCCAGCCGCATGAATTTGATCTTGCCGGTGCCGACGCCGTGCTCGCCGGTGCAAGTGCCGTCGAGCTCCAGCGCACGGCGCACCAGCCGGTCGTTGATCGCCGCCGCTTCCGCCAGCTCCCGCGGGTCCGACGGGTCGATCAGCAGACCGAGATGGAAATTTCCGTCGCCGACATGGCCGACCATGCTGATCGGGAAGGAAGCATCGGCGATATCCGCCTGCGTCTGCGCGATGCAAGGCGCCAGCGCTGAAATCGGCACGCAGACATCGGTGCTCCAGAGCTTGGCATTCGGGCGCAAGGCCTGAACGGCATAGTGG
>NZ_JAELTI010000137.1 GCF_016428755.1 Allobosea sp. ASV33 | reverse complement strand
GGCCAAAGGCGTGACGCCGAGCACGAAGGCGAGCGAGGTCATCAGGATCGGCCGCAGGCGCTGGCGCGCCGCCTCCAATGTCGCCTCGACGAGGCCCTTGCCCTTGGCTTCCTGCTCGATCGCGAACTCCACGATCAGGATCGCGTTCTTGGCGGCAAGCCCGATCGTCGTCAGCAGGCCGACCTTGAAATAGACGTCGTTGGTCTGGCCGAAGAGCGTCGCCGCGAGCAGGGCTCCGAAGATGCCGATCGGCACCGAGAGCATGACCGCGAAGGGGATCGACCAGCTCTCGTAGAGCGCCGCGAGGCAGAGGAAGACGACGAGCATCGAGATCGCATAGAGCGCGACCGCCTGGCTGCCGGAGAGGCGCTCCTGGAAGGAGAGGCCGGTCCATTCATGGCCGAACCCGGTCGGCAATTGCGCCATCAGCTTGTCGATCTCGTCCATCGCCGCGCCGGAGCTGACGCCCGCCGCGGCCGCGCCCTGGATCTCGACGGCAGCCGCGCCGTTATAGCGCTCCAATCGCGGCGAGCCGTAGGTCCAGCGCCCGCTGGAGAAGGCCGAGAACGGCACCATCTCGCCGCCCTGGTTGCGGACATACCAGCGCGCGACATCGTCGGGCTGCATGCGGAAAGGCGCATCGGCCTGGACATAGACCGATTTCACCCGGCCCCGATCGATGAAGTCGTTGACATAGGCCGAGCCCCAGGCCGTCGACAGCGTGTTGTTGATGGCGGCCAGCGACAGGGTCAGTGCGCTCGCCTTCTCCTGGTCGATCTCGACGGCGTATTGCGGGGTGTCCTCCTGGCCGTTCGGCCGCGTGCCCGTGAGCTGCTTGCTCTGAGCCGCAAGGCCGAGGAGCTGGTTGCGGACCTCCATCAGGCGCGTATGGCCGGCGCCTGCGATGTCCTGGAGATAGAAGTCGAAGCCCGCCGTGTTGCCGAAGCCCTGGATAGCGGGCGGGGCCAGCGCGAAGACCGTGCCGTCCTTGATGCCGCGGAAGGCACCCATGGCGCGCCCGGCGATGGCCTGGGCCGTCGCCTGCTTGCCGACGCGCTCGGCGAAGGGCTTCAGGCGCACGAAGGCGAGGCCGACATTCTGGCCCTGGCCGCCGAAGCCGAAGCCCGCGACGGTCAGAACGCCGTCGACCAGGTCCTTCTCCTTCTCGAGATAGTGCTTCTGCACCTGATCGAGCACGCGCAGCGTACGGTCCTGCGTGGCGCCCACCGGGAGCTGGACACTGGTCAGGAGGATGCCCTGGTCCTCGTCGGGCAGGAAGGACGAGGGCATGCGGGCGAAGAGCCAGGCCATGCCGCCGCTGATCAGCAGGAAGACGAGCAGGAAGCGCAGCGGGCGCCCGATCATGCCGGCGACGCCGGAGCGATAGCCATTGGTGGTGCGCTCGAAATTGCGGTTGAACCAGCCGAAGAAGCCCTTGCGTGCGCCATGCTTGGGCGCCGGCTTCAGGATGGTCGCGCACAGCGCCGGGGTCAGCACCAGAGCGACGAGGACGGAGAGCCCCATCGCGGTCACGATCGTCACCGAGAACTGCCGGTAGATCACGCCGACCGAGCCCCCGAAGAAGGCCATCGGCACGAACACGGCCGAGAGCACGGTGGCGATGCCGACCAGCGCGCCGGTGATCTCGCCCATCGACTTGATCGTGGCTTCCTTCGGCCCGAGCTTTTCCTCCTGCATCACGCGCTCGACATTCTCGACGACGACGATGGCGTCGTCGACGAGCAGGCCGATGGCGAGCACCATCGCGAACATGGTCAGCGTGTTGATCGAATAGCCCGCCAGCGCCAGCACGCCGAAGGTGCCGAGCAGCACGACCGGCACCGCCAGCATCGGGATGAAGGTCGCGCGCAGGTTCTGCAGGAAGACGTACATCACGATGAAGACGAGGATGATCGCCTCGAACAGCGTGTGCACGACCTTCTCGATCGAGAGCGTGACGAAGGGCGTGGTGTCGTAGGGATAGGTGACCTCGACGCCCTCGGGCAGGGTCTGCTTCAGGCGCTCGATCGTCGCGGTGACGGATTTTGCGGTGTCGATCGCGTTGGCGCCGGTAGCGAGGCTGATGGCGAGGCCGGTCGTCGGCTGGCCGTTATAGCGCGAGGAGGTGTCGTAGCTCTTGGCGCCGAGCTCGACGCGGGCCACGTCGTTCAGGCGGACGATCGAGCCCGACGAGCCGCTCTTCAGGATGATGTTCTCGAATTGCTGGACCGTTTGGAGCCGCGACAGCGCGGTCACGGTGGCGTTGAGCTGCTGGCCACCGACCTGCGGCAGGCCGCCGAGCTGGCCGGCCGACACTTGCGTGTTCTGGGCCTCGATCGCCGTGGCGATGTCGGCAGGCATCAGCGCGTATTTCCGCAGCTTGTCGGGGTCGAGCCAGATGCGCATGGCGTAGCCAGCGCCGAAGAGCTGGGTCGTGCCGACGCCCTCGACGCGCTTCAGCGTGTCGTTGAGCGTCGAATCGACATAGTCGGCGAGATCGGTGGTCGACATCCGCCCGTCCTTCGAGACGAAGGCGACGACCATCAGGAAGCCGGTGGAGGCCTTGGCGACCGAGATGCCGGTGGTCTGCACCACGGTCGGGAGCTGGCGGGTGACGAGCTGCAGCTTGTTCTGCACCTGCATCTGCGCGACGTCGGGATCGGCCTGGCTGTTGAAGGTCAGGGTGATCTGGGCGTTGCCGGTCGAGGTCGAGGTCGCCGTCATGTATTGCAGGTTGTCGACGCCGGTCATGCCCTGCTCGATGACCTTGGTCACCGAGTTCTCGACGGTCTGCGCGTCGGCGCCGGGATAGTTGGCGCTGATCTGCACGGTCGTCGGCGCGATCTGCGGGTATTGCGAGATCGGCAGCGTGCGCAGCGCCAGCAGGCCCGCCAGCATGATGACGATGGCGACGACCCAGGCGAAGATCGGCCTTTCGATGAAGAAGCGCGACATGGCGTCAGTTCTTCGCCGTGTTGGCAGGCGCCGACAGTTCGGCCCGTCGATTGGCCGATTTGAGCTCGCCGGTGGCCTCGTCGACGCTGACCTCGTTCACCGTCACCGTCTGGCCGGAGCGGACGAGCTGCCCGCCCTCGACGATGATGCGCTCACCGTCCTTGACGCCGCTGTCGACCAGCCAGTTATTGCCGATATTGCGGCGGGTGACGAGCACGCGCTCCTCGACCTTGCCGTCGGCCGAGACGAATTTCGCGGTCGCCTCGCCCTTGGTGTTGCGCCCGACGGCGCGCTGCGGCAGCAGGAAACTGTTCTCGGCGATGCCTTCCTGGATCACGGCGCGGACGAACATGCCGGGCAGGAGAATCCGCTCCGGATTGGGGAATTCGGCGCGGACCGTGAAGGTGCCGGTGGTCTCGTCGATATTGGCCTCGGCGAATTCGAGCTTGCCGGACTGGGCGTAAGCATCGCCGGTATCGAGCTTGAGCTTCACCGCGACATTGGGGCCGGTGAACTTCAGCCGGCCCGAAGCGATGTCGTTGCGGAATTTCAGCAGGTTGGTGCTCGACTGGGTGACGTCGACATTGATCGGATCGAGCTTGCGGATCGTTGTCAGGATCGCGGCCTGGTTGGCGGTGACCAGCGCGCCCTGGGTCAGCGCCGACTTGTCGATGCGGCCGTCGATCGGCGCCTTGACCTTGGTATAGGCGAGGTTGATTCTGGCCGTCTCGACGCTGGCCTTGGCGGCCGCGACATCGGCCTGGGCCTGTCCGAGCGTGGCGGCGGCATCGTCGGCATCCTGCTTGCTGCCGGCATTACGCTGGAGCAGCTCGCGATAGCGATCGGCCCGGACCTGGGCATTGGCGACAGCGGCCTCTGCCTTCTGCTGGGCGGCGACGGCGCTGTCGAGCGCCGCCTGATAGGGCGCCGGATCGATCTCGTAGAGCACGTCGCCGGCCTTGACCTCGCCGCCCTCGCGGTAGAGCCGCGACTTGATGATGCCGTTCACCTGCGGCCTGATCTCGGCGATCAGGTTGGCCGAGACCCGGCCGGGCAGCTCCGCCGTGATCGCCACGGGCTGCGGGTGCAGCGAGACGACGCTGACCTGGAGCTGCGGCTGCGGCGGAGGCGCTGACGCCTTCTCGGAATTGCAGCCGGCCAGCGCCGCTGCGAGGAGGAGGGCGCCCGGCAAGGCGTAGCGGGATGGGGACGGGGCGCGCTCGGCCAGCATGCGGGCTCTCTTTTCGGAAACTGCTGAGTTTCTTATCTCTTGATTTCTCTGCCTGTCAAATCCAAGAATACGGCGCGATGACGGACGCGACGATGACAGCCAGTAAAACCGACCCGATGGCAGGACGGCAAGGCCGCGGACGCGGACGCCCGAAGACGCGCTCCGACGAAGCCGAGCGCCAGCGTATCGTCCAATCCGCCCGCGATCTCTTCCTCGATGTCGGCTATGGCGGCACGACGATGGACGCGGTCGCGGCGCGCTGCGGCGTTTCGAAGCGGACGCTCTACCAGCTCTTCCCGGCCAAGACCGACCTGTTCCGCGTGATGGTCGCCGATAACCGGCGCTCGATGCTCGCCCTGCCGCGCGATCCTGACGAGGACCTGCCGCTGGCGGAGGCGCTCGCCGCGATCTTCCGGCTCGATATCGACGAGGAAGGCAATCGCGATCGCCTGGCCTTCGTCAGGCTGGTCCTCGCCGATTCGGACCGGTTCAGCGAGATCGGCGAGATGATCGTTCAGGAGGGTTCCGAGCCGACGGCGCGTCTTCTCGAGGCCTGGCTGATCGGCCAGCAGCAGCGCGGGCGGCTTCGTACCTTCCCGGCCGATACGCTAGCCCGGATGCTGATGGACATGATCTTCTCGGTGCTGATCAAGCGCTTTCCCGGCGATCGCCTGCTGACGATCGAGGATCGCGCCCGGCATGCGCGGCTTTGCCTGGAGGTGTTCCTGGAGGGCGCCGCACCGAAGGCCGGATGATCAAAGGGACCGGCGACGCCGCATGCGAGCGGCGCCGCCGGTGCCGGTTCGGCTCACCCCGCCGCGGCGGATTGGCCGGCGGTCGTCTGTTCGAAGCAATCGAGCGTGCAGGCCGAGTAGACGAGAGCTGCGCCCGCATTCATCGCGATCGCGACCCCGAGGGCCTCGGCGATCTCGTCGCGCGTCACCCCGGCCTTGATCGCGGCTTCGACATGGCTGGTGATGCAGCCGTCGCAGCGGGTCGTCACGGCTACGGCCAGCGAGATCAGCTCGCGCGTGCGGGCATCGAGGTGCTGGGTTTTCGCGGCCCCGGAAGCAAGCGCGGCATAGCCCCTGAGCGCATCCGGCGCGGCCTTGCCGAAATCGCCGACGCGCGCCTTCAACTCCGTCCGATAACCCGTCCAGTCCAGCATCGTGATATCCTCCTGATGGAAGGCCGTCGGCGGCCCAACGCATTGTTAGGCGCGGCCGAGCCTTGGTGCCAGATGATCCCGGCATGGCTGCTCGGCGCGCTCGGCCTCCCGAACGATCATCGCTGGTCAACGGCTCGCGCCGCCGAGGGCTTCGTCGCGGATCGCGACGACCGTCGGGCCGTGATCGCCGGCGACGAAATCCGTATCCGCTAGGGGGAAAGCATTGCCCGAAAGCGCTGCGTCCAGCCTGGCCTGATCGAGCTCGCCCTCCCAGCGGGCCATCACGACGGTCGCGACCCCGTTGCCGATCATGTTCACGAGCGCACGGGCCTCGCTCATGAAGCGATCGATGCCGAGGATCAGCGCCATGCCGGCGACGGGAATCGCGGGCACCACCGAGAGCGTACCGACCAGCGCGATAAAGGAGGCGCCGGTGACGCCGGATGCACCCTTCGAAGTCAACATCGCCACGGCGAAGATCGCGAGCTGCTGGTGCAGGCTGAGATCGGTATTGGTCGCCTGCGCCACGAAGAGCGCGGCAAGAGTCATATAGATTGAGGTGCCGTCGGTGTTGAAGACATAGCCGGTCGGCACGACAAGCCCGACGACCGGCTTCGAGCAGCCGGCGCGCTCCAGTTTCTCCATCAGGCTCGGCAGGGCCGAGTCGGAGGAGGAGGTGCCGAGCACGATCAGGATCTCCTCCTTGATGTAGGCCAGGAACTTCAGGATGCTGAAACCGGCCCAGCGAGCGATAAGGCCGAGGACGCCAAGGACGAAGATCGCGCTGGTCAGGTAGAAGGTCGCGATCAGCAGAAAGAGCGGTCCGAGCGAGCCGATGCCGTAGCGGCCGATCGTGAAGGCCATCGCCCCGAAGGCGCCGATCGGGGCAAGCTTCATGATGACGTTGATCGCCCCGAAGACCAGCTTCGCGCCGGCGTCGATGACATCGCGCACCGGCCGCGCCCTCTCGCCGAGATGCGAGAGCACATAGCCGAACAGGATCGAGATCAGCACCACCGGCAGGATGTCGCCCTTGGCGAAGGCGTCGACCACGGTGTTGGGAATGACGTTGAGCAGGAACTCGGTGATCGTCTGCTCGGCGGCCTTGCCGGCATAGGCGGCGACCGCTTTGGCATCGAGCGCGGAAGGGTGGGCGTTGAAGCCGGCGCCGGGCCTGACGACATTGGCGACGACGAGGCCGATGACCAGCGCCAGCGTCGAGACCACCTCGAAATAGATCAGCGCCTTGCCGCCGACGCGTCCGACCTTCTTCATGTCGCTCATCCCGGCGATGCCGGAGACGACGGTGCAGAAGATCACCAGCGCGATGACCATCTTGATCAGCTTGATAAAACCGTCGCCGAGCGGCTTCATCTCGACGCCGATCGCCGGCCAGACATGGCCGAGCACGATGGCGCAGGCGATGGCGATCAGAACCTGGACGTAGAGGATGTTGTACCAGCGCTTGGCCGGGCGGGGTGCGGGGTGATCAACAGCCATTTTTATCCTCCCTGGGCGCATGGCAGCGCCGCCGCGGACGGATGGCGTCCGCGCTTGGTGTGGTTCTTGGCTATGCGGTCGTCGGTCGGGGCTGGCGCCGGCTCAGGCCGGCGGCGGAGGCTGGAGCGGCATGACGAGCAGGATCGAGGCCGGCGCGTTGGTTTCGTTGCTGAGCTGGCGCCCTTCGCCAGGGGCGATCCGGCAGGAATCCCAGCGGTTCAGACTGACCCTGTCCTGTCCGTTCGAGACGGTGACTGTGCCGTCGAGCACGACATAGAGCTTCTCGACGGCGGAAGCGTCGAGCTTCGTGCCGCCGCCGGGCGCGATGGTCGAGACGCCGAGCCAGGCCGTGTCGGTCGGTCCGGCCTCGCGGCCCTGCAGGCGGACCATCGCCATCGACGCGTGGCCCGGAGCGTCATAGGCCGGAGCCTCTGCGAAGCGCACGACATGCATGGCGTCAGGCTCCCGGCACAAGGACGACGCGGTCGCGCGACGAGCCCATCACCGCCTGATAGGCGGCATGGGCGTCTTCCAACCGGTAGACGGCGCTGTCCCTGATCGGAAAGGGCTTCAGCGCACCCGCGGCGAAGCCGGGCGCGAGATCGCGCAGGATCGCGCCGGTCTCGACCGAATTGAGCGCGATCGTGTCGATGCCGACATAGGTGTGGCGACCCTTGTAGAAGGCCAGGATGTCGAAGGTGACGAAGCGGTCGACCACGGCGATGAAGATCGCCCGGCCACCGACGGCCATCGATTTCTGGCCGATCTCGTAGAAGGGATCGCCGACCGTGTTGAAGACGATGTCGGCGCCCTTGCCGCCGGTCAGTTCGCGCATGCGGGTCGGGACATCCGTACTGCTCGAGGAGACGACCTCGACCACGCTGCTGGCATGGCCGGCATAGGGCTCCTCGCGGCGCATGACGCCGATGACCCTGGCGCCGCGCCAGCTCGCGATCTGCGCCGCGGCCTGGCCGACCTTGCCGTTGACGCCGAGGATCAGAACCGTCTCGCCGGGCTGCGGGAGGCCGGCGCGACGCAGGCCTTCCCACGCGGTGACGAAGGGCACGCCGATGCCGGCCGCCTCCTGCATCGTGACGCCCGCTGGGATCTGGACCACCGCATCGGCCTCGACGATCAGATGGCTCGCCTGGGCGCCGTCCTGGCGAATGCCGAGATCGCCGGAGGAGCCGAAGACCGGCTTGCCGATCAGCGCATCCGGCCCGGCCACGACCGTGCCGGCGAAATCGCGGCCCGGCGTGCGCGGGAACACCGCATAGGGCATCAGCCCCGTCGCAGCCTTGGCATCGGACGGGTTGACGGCCGCGGCCTGGATTTCGACCAGAACCTCATGGGCGGCGAGCGGGCGTAAGGGACACTCCTCGATCGGCAGCGCGATCTCTTCATAGCTCGCGGCCTGGGCATGGAGCCGCAGGCCCCGCACGTTGTGCGGGCAGGAGGCCTGGGCTTCGCGAATGAGGGCTTCGCTGGCAGGTGACATGGCGGTTGCTTCCGATGAGAGGTTCAAGCCACCCGTTTCGCGCCGGCGGCGCGGGCGGGCAGGCCGATGAGGGCGCGGGCTTCCTGCGGGGTGGCGATCTCGCCGCCGAGATCCTCGACGATGCGGCGGGCCTTCTGGACCAGCGCGGCGTTCGAGGGAGCGAGGACGCCATGGTCGATATAGACCCCGTCCTCCAGCCCGACGCGGACATGGCCGCCGGCGAGGTAGGAGAGCGCCACGCTCTGGAAGGTCGAGCGGCCGATGCCGATCGCGGTGAAGAGCGCGCCTTCGGGCAGAAGGTCGCGGGCATAGAGCACGGTCTCGGGCGAGGGCTGGAAGCCGTAGCGCACCCCCATCACGAAGGAGGTGAGCGGCTTCGGCTGCAAGGTTCCATCCTTGATCAGGTCGTTCATCAAGGCGATGTCGCCGGAATCGAACAATTCGATCTCCGGCCGCACGCCGGCCTCGGCGATCACCCTGGCCATGCGGCGGACGTTGCCGGGCGTGTTGATCACGACCTCGCCGCCGGAATTCATGGTGTTGAGGTCGAGCGTGCAGATATCGGGCTTCAGCGCCGCGACATGGGCGACGCGCTCTTCAGGCACCATCAATGTCGTGCCGGGGCCGGCGACTTTCGGATCCTGTTCGGAGGGCACGAAGCGCCCGCCCGGACCCGTGGTCAGGTTGATGATCAGCTCGGGATTGCCGGCGCGGATGCGCTCGACCACCTCCTCATAAAGCGAAAGCTCCATCGAGGGACGACCGGTGCCGGGATCGCGGACATGGATATGGGCGATCGCGGCGCCCGCTTCCGCCGCTTCGAGCGCGGAATTGGCGATCTGCTCCGGCGTGATCGGCAGATGCGGGCTCTGCTCCGGCTTGGTCAGGTTGCCGGTGATCGCGCAGCTGATGAAGACCTTGGGGAGGGGCGCGCGCATCAGTTCCTCCTCACAGCGCCCGGCCGCCATCGACCTGGACGATATGTCCGGTCGAATAGCCGAGCAGCGTGGCGCAGGCGGTGATGGCGGCGGCGATGTCCTCGGCCGCGCCGATGCGCTTCAGCGGTGTCGAGGCGCTGACCTTGTCGTTGAAATCGGCGCCGCGGCCGGGCACGAATTCGGTGTCGACCACCCCCGGCGAGACCGCGAGGACACGGACTTCGGGGGCCAGCACGCGGGCCAGCGCCTTGGTCATCACGTCGATGCCGGCCTTGGCGGCGCAATAGGCGATCGAGGAGCCGACCGCGGTAAAGGCGGCGATCGAGGAGATCGAGACCACCAAGCCGTCGCCCGATGCCTTCAGCATCGGCGCGAAGGTGCGGATCGTCGCGAACTGGCCGCGCCAGTTGACCTGGAGCATGCGGTCGATCAGCTCGTCGGTCAGTGCATCTAGGTCGGCATGGGGGACCGGCTTGGTGTAGCCGGCGGCGTTGATCAGGATGTCGAGCCGGCCATAGCGGGCCTGGATGGCGTCGCGCAGGGCGAGCAGCGACGGGGTGTTCGCGACATCGGCGATGAAGGCGGCGTGGCGGCTGCCAAGCTCGGCGATCAGGGCCTTGGCAGCCTGCGCATCGCGCTCCGTATCGAGATGGGTGACGACGATCGTCGCGCCGGCATCGGCGAGCATCCGGCTGGTCGCGGCGCCGATCGCACCGGCGCCGCCGACGACGAGGGCGATCTTGCCCTGGAGCGAACGCGGATAGGCGGGGCGGACCGGCGCAAGCGTGATCGTATCCGTCTGAGCGGCATGAGACATGACTGTCCCCTTGTTTGAGAGGATTTGGGAAAGGGCTGGGGTCAGCGGATCGGCGGGACCGGCAGCTTGGCTTCGCCGGGCTCCATCACGAAGGCGTAGTCGAACAGGTACCAGGGGCCCTCGACATCCGGCTCGGGCGCCGGGCCTTCGCCCAGCCGGAAGTCGCCGATGAGATGGCGGGTCACGCCGAAGACGACGTCGCTTTCGAGATGCGCGTCGTCATCGACGAAGACCTGGGTGATCAGGGTCTTGTAGCCCGGCTTGTAGGCCAGGAAATGCAGATGGGCCGGGCGGTAGGGATGGCGCTGCTGCGCCCTGAGCAAATCGCCCACCGGCCCGTCGGTCGGGACGGGATAGCCGGCCGGCTTAACCGAACGAAATGAAATGCAGCCATCCGCGCTGGTCGTGAACTTGCCGCGCAGGTTCATCTCGGCCTGGCCGGGGTCCTGGTTCTCGTAGAGCCCGACTGGGGACGCCTGCCAGATATCGACCTCGACGCCGGCAAGCGGGCGCCCCTCGGGATCGGTGAAGCGGCAATTGGCGAAGAGCGCGGGGCCGGGCGTCTCCGAACGGATGATCGAGCCGCCGTTCGGCGTCTCCGGCGAGTTCATCCGCCAGAACGGGCCGAGC
>NZ_JAELTI010000136.1 GCF_016428755.1 Allobosea sp. ASV33 | reverse complement strand
GTATAACGACATCCGCGACAAGATCGACGATCTCGCCAAGGACTCGAGCTTCAACGGCATCAACCTGCTGAAGGGCGACCGTCTGTCGATCCAGTTCAACGAGAAGACCGGCAAGAACCAGACCAAGTTGGACATCCAGGGCTCGGACGTCACGTCCGACAACCTCGGCATCGTCAAGGCTGGCAACACCCAGCTCACGGGCCAGGTCAACTTCCAGAACGACTCGGACCTCGACTCCGCGACCAAGGCCCTCACCGGCGCCCTGACCTCGCTGAAGTCGCTGTCCTCGACCTTCGGCGCCAACCTCTCGGTTGCGCAGACCCGTCAGGACTTCACCAAGGACCTGGCGGACACGCTGAGCACCGGCGCCGCCAATCTGGTGAACGTCGACGCGAACGCCGAAGCCGCCAACCTGCTCGCGCTGCAGACCCGTCAGCAGCTCTCGCAGACGGCTCTGTCGCTCTCGAACCAGAGCGAGCAGGCGGTTCTGCGCCTGTTCTGATCTTCGGTCCGCAGAAGCGGATCCGCCCGCAGGACGCGGGACGAAGTCAAAGAGCGGCGGAGCTTCGGCTCCGCCGTTTTCATTTTTCGCGGGTTAACCGCGACCGCCCCTGCGATTAACTTTTTATTATCCTTAACGAGTGATGATCACCCCTGAAATCAGGTTGCATCGCGCCGGAGTCGCGCGTTCAGGGGACCGAAGATGGCCAGCACGATCCTTTCCAGCGGTGTCCGCAACAACCTGCTGACGCTTCAGCAGACCACGGCGCAGCAGAGCGTGATCCAGAACCGCCTCGCCACCGGCAAGAAGGTCAATTCCGCGATCGACAACCCGGTGAACTACTTCACCGCCCTCTCGCTGAACGACCGCTCCAGCCAGCTCACCGGCCTGCTCGACGGCATCTCGAACGGCATCCAGACCATTCAGGCCGCCTCCAAGGGCATCGATGGCATCACGAAGCTGGTCCAGTCGCTACAGTCGACGGTGAAGCAGGCCCAGGCCGACGCCGCTCAGAACCGCCCGAGCAAGGCCGGCACGGCGCTGGCCACCGCGACCGAAGCGGCGATTACCAGCAAGAGCCTCAAGGACATCGCCCTCGACAAGCGCGTGGTCGATGACAACGGCGCGACTGCCAATACCGCCACCGCCACCTATTCCGGCAATGTCGGCGGCCCCACCCTCGCCGCGGGCGACGAGGCGACGACCTCGATCACCCTGACTTCGGGCTCGACGACCTACACCGCGAGCTTCCTCAGCACGAACAGCACCGTCCGCGACGTCGTCAACGAGATCAACAAATCCGGCATCGCCACCGCCTTCGTTGACGAGAAGGGCCAGCTCAACGTCAAGGGCATCGGCTCCGAGAAGGTCCAGTTCGGTATCGGCACCACGACATTCACGCCTGCGGCTGCCGGCGCGCCGACTGCGGCTGAAATCGCCGCGGCCGGAACGACCGCGCTGACCACCGCTCAGGGCGCCACCAGCGACAACACCGATTTCGGCTTTGCGCTGACCGACAACTCCGCCGCCGGCACCACGATCACCGGCTCGAGCATCACCTCCTCGGTCCGCTCGAACCTGATCGACCAGTACAACGATCTCCGTAACAAGATCGACGACCTCGCCAAGGATTCGAGCTTCAACGGCATCAACCTGCTGCAGGGCGACCGTCTCTCGATCCAGTTCAACGAGAAGACCGGCAAGAACCAGACCAAGCTGGACATCCAGGGCTCGAACCTGACCTCGGACAATCTCGGCATCCCGAAGGCCGTCAACACCCAGCTCACCGGCTTCATCAACTTCCAGAACGACGCGGACCTGGACAAGGCAACGCAGTCGCTCACCGGCGCGCTGACCTCGCTGAAGTCACTGGCCTCGACGCTGGGCTCCAACCTTTCGGTCGCCCAGACCCGCCAGGACTTCACCAAGGAACTCGCCAACACCCTGACCACCGGCGCCGGCAACCTCGTGCTGGCCGACCCGAACGAGGAAGGCGCGAGCCTGCTGGCCCTCAACACCCGCCAGCAGCTCTCGCAGACCGCGCTCTCGCTGGCGAACCAGGCCGACCAGGGCGTCCTGCGTCTCTTCGGCTGACGCCGCAGACGCCGCCCGCCCTCCCCACCAGCCAGAAGGCAGGACCGCCATGGCCCTCAAGGTCGAGCTCAAACCGCGCGAACGCATCATCATCGGCCAGGTGGTGATCCGCAACGACGAGCAGCGCACGCGCTTCTTCATCGAGGGCGAGGCGCCCATCCTGCGCGAGAAGGACATTCTGACCGCGGCGACCGCCGACACACCGGCCAAGAAGATCTATCTCGCGATCCAGCTCATGTATCTGGCGCAGGACCCGACGCACGAGCACGAGACCTATTTCCAGCTCGTGCGCGACTTCATCAATGCGGCGCCCAGCGCTTTGCCGCATATTCACGAGATCAATAACCGCATCTTAAGCGACGACCTCTACAAAGCTCTCAAGGCGGCCAGAAAGCTGATCGTCTATGAAGCGGAATTGATCGAGAATGCAAAACGGGTTTAACGCCTACGCTGCCGCGGCCAAGACTGCCCAATCCGTCGTTTCGCCTCGCGAACTCGAAGCCTCCCTCCTGATCAAGGCCGCCACGCGGCTCCAGGCCGTCGCCGACGACTGGAACCAGCGCGAGCGCGAACTCGACGAGGCTCTGACCTATAACCGCCGTCTCTGGACCCTGCTGGTCTCAGCCGTCATCGCCGAGGACAACGCGCTCCCGGTCGGCATCAAGACCAATATCGTCAGCCTGGCCAATTTCATCTTCAACCAGACCTTCAAGATCTCGGCCGATCCGCAGCCGCAATCCCTGGCCATCCTGGTTAACATCAACCGCGACATCGCGGCCGGCCTGCGCGGGCGCTGAACGCCCAAGACCCGATCGACGGAAAACGAAAACGCCGCCCTTTTGGGCGGCGTTTTCGTTTGGCGGGAATGGTGTATCGGCCGTCTTCAGAGATAGTTCGTCAGCGACAGCTTGGAGAGCATCGAGGTCACCTGATAGCTCGCCTGCAATTGCGTCTGCAGGGACAGGATCTGCGTCGCGACTTCCTCCGTCGTGACGTTCTCGACGCCTGCGAGCGTCGTGGTCAGGTAGTCCTTGGTATTCTGGTGGCGCTCCTTCGCGCTGGATAGCGCCGACTGGGCCGAGCCGAGCTCGGTGATGATCTCGGCAGGCTTCTGGGTCGCGCCGCCGAAGCCAAGCTTCTCGCTGACCCGCGAGGTCATCGCTTCGTAGCGCGCCTGCGAATTGGTATCGCCGGCCGGGAAGTTCTCGACGGCCATGATCGCGAACTGGGCGAGGCCGACGCGGAACGCTTCCTCGTTCGCCCGGGCACCGGTGCCCACCGTCTGGCCCTGGTCGACCTGGACCGTCGAGGTGTTGCGCGCCGGATCGGACCCGTCGTCACCGCGATACCAGATCACCGTCGTCGCGGCTGCGCCGGCATTGGTCGGCGGCAGGGTCGCGGTATCGAAGGGAGGCCCCGGCACCCGCTTCGGCGGATTGTTCAGGCTGCCGGCGAAAAAGTCCTGCGCCGCGACCTGCGAGGACGCGGCCGAGAGCGTCGTCTTCGCCTCCTGGCCCAGTGCCGCGTTCATCGAGTTTCGCAGGTTGGCGGCCGTCGCATTGACGTCGGCGCCGATCTCGAAGCTGTCGGCATCGGAGCCGGTGGTGCCCGGCGCGCGGGCGGTGAGCACGACCTGCTCCTGCGTCCCATCCGGCAGGTTGAGCATGATTCGCACCGTATCGCCGGCGGCCGGCTGCGAGGCGACATTCGCCGAGACATCCGCCGGCGGCCCCGGATTGAACGTGGTCGCCAGCGCGGCCGAGCTGCCGGTGATGCCTGCGATCTTGAAACCATAGGGATGGACCGTCGCCTCTTCGGAGATGGTCGCCGTGGTGCCGGCGCCGCCCACGGTCAGCCGGCCGAGCCCGGAGCCGAGATCGGCCTGCCGGCGCTCGTCGATCAGCTGCTTCAGGCCCGCCTTGCCGGCGCCGTCGCCGTTGATGATCTCGTCGAAGCCCGCTGCCGGCTGGGTGTCGGAGGTCTTTCCCGAGAAGAGATAGCGCCCGTTCACGGAGACGTTCAGCAAGTCGAGCGTCTGCTTGAACTTCTCCTCCGCCAGCACCTGTGGCGACGATCGGCCGCTGGCGCTCGGCACATAGCTGTTGGAGCGCGTGTCGTTGCGGGTTTCGCTGGTGAGCTTGGTGAAGTTCTCGACCGACGAGGTCTGCAGCTTGAGATTCACATTGGCGAGGTCGATGCCGCTCAACCAGGAATCGAGCTGCGAGACCTTGCCGTTGAGATCGAGGCTGACGCGCCGATCGATGCCGAGATCGCCATAGCTCGTGCTACGCTGCTTGGTGTCGAGCTGACGCTGGAGATCGTCGAACTGGGCCCGGGTCGAGACGAACTCGTTGGGCTTGGCCGCGCGATAGGCGCCGGTTCCATAGGCTGTGATGGTCATTGCGGCCTCACACTCTCATCAGCACGTCCATCATCTCCTTCATCGTGGAGATGACGCGGGCATTGGCGGCATAGGCGGTCTGAAGTTCGATCAGCATCGACATTTCCTGGTCGACATTGACCTGAGCAGTTTCCTGGAAGCGGCTCTGCACCGAGGCGAGCGCGACCTGCTGGCCCTCGTCCAGGCGCTTGGCCGCTTCCACGGCCTGCCCCTGCGAGGAGACCACGCGCTGGACGTAGTTCGCGATCGTCGTGTTCGCGCTCGCGCTGTTGCCGTCCAGCCCGACGGCGTTGGTGAAGGCGCGCTGGCTCTGCGTCAGCCGGTCCAGCATCAGCTTGGGGCGGGTGACGTCGCCCTGCGCCGTCGCCGGCGAGGTATTGTAGGCGACCAGCAGCGAACGGTCGGCGATCAGGGCTGGGTTGACCGTGATCCGGGACGCGAAGCCCGTGGTCTGTGAGCCGCCGTCATAGGAGCCGGTGAAAGCGTTCCCGGAAGGGCCGTCGACGAAGAAGGGCAGCTCGACCGCGCCACCCGCCGAAGCGAGGACGGAGTTCGTCGGCCGCGCGGTCAGCCCGATGACATCGCGCGTTCCGGCGGCGCCGTCATCGACGATGCGCAGGGTCGAGCCCGTGTTCGAGACCGTGAAGCCCGTGCCGACGGCCGCCTGGATCTGCGCGGCGACGGAAGCCGGGCCGCCCGAGAAATCGATGCCGACGACGCGGTTGTTGGCGTCCCCGCCCGCCGAGGCCGGCAAGGGCAGCGACGCTGCGGAATCGACCCGCACGAAGGTGAAGCGCTGGGTCTGGCCGCCGGGCGTGACCTTGTAGTCGAGCGTGACCGAATTGCCGGACTGCAACCCGGTGAGATCGACATCGAAGCCCGTGGCCGCACCTGCCGTGGCCGGCGTGCCGGCGATCTCGCGGTCCGAAAGCGCCTTCGACATCTGCGCGGCGATCTCGTCGAGCTGCGCCTGGGCCTGGACCAGCGTCTTGTCGCGCAATTCGATATTCGCCGCGATCTCGCCGGAGCGGAAGATTCGGTTCGCGATCGCGTCGGAGGCGTTGCCGGAGGCATCGACGATCTTGATCGTGCCGACGCCGCGCTTGGCCGGATCGATGTCCCACTGGTCGTCGGCACCCAGGCCGGCATGCTCGTCGAACTTGAAGGTGACGGCGGCCGTGCCGTCGAAGAGCTGCGTTCCCGAGCCGGTCACGACGCTGACCGAGCCGCGCGCATCCTCGGTCGTCTTGATGTCGACATATTGCGACAGCTCGGACAGGATCAGGTCGCGCTGGTCCTTGAGGCTCGCGCTGGCGCTGTCGTTCGGGCTGCCGACGATGCGGGTATTGACCTTGGAGAGCGCACCCAGCAGGTCGTTGACCTTGCCGACCGCGCTGGCGAGACCGCTCTCGGCCTGGCTGCGCAGGGCCTGCACGCCGCTGGAGAGCGTGTTGAGCTGGCGCGCGAGCTGACTTGCGTTGTCCAGAACCTGCGAGCGCAGGCTGTAGGACGACGGGTCGTTCTGGAGCGACTGCAGCGCCCCGGTGAACTTGTTGAAGATCGTGTCCAGCGCGGTGGCGCTGCCGGGCTGGCCGTAGAGCTTGTCGAGGCTGGAGAGCGAATCCGCCCGCGTCGAGGTATAGGCGGCGCCCGACGCTTCCTGCCAGAGCTGGTGCTGGACGATCTTGTCCAGCAGCCGCTGGACCTGCGTGTTCTGCACGCCGACCGTCAGCCCGGTCAGGCTGTCGGCGGTCGAGACCGTGCGCCGGACATAACCCGTCGTCCCGGCATTGGCGACGTTCTGCGAGACGACGCCGATGCCGACCTGCGCGGCATTGAGACCGCCGATCGCCGTGTTGAGGGAAGTGCTCAGGCCCATCGCCAACTCCTGTCGCGAGACGCGGCCCTCCTGGGCCGCGGCTTAGGCAGCTATGTCGTTCAGCGGATGATGTTGAACACCGCGGTCAGCATCTCCTGGGCGGTGGTGATGACCTTGGTATTGGCCGAATAGGCCTGCTGGGTGACGATCATCTTCGAGAATTCGTCGGCGATATCGGTGTTCGACTGCTCGACGCTGCCGCCGACCAGCTGCGAGGTGCCGAGACCAATGATCGGGGGGCCGGATTCGATCGTTTCCTCGAAGGCGCCGCCGTCGAGCCGCTTCAGCGAGTTGTCGGCGTTGAAGCGGGCGACCGAGACCTGGGCCAGTGCCACGACCTGGCCGTTGCTGAAGGTGCCGATCACCTGGCCCTCGGCCGAGACCGAGACGCGGTCCAGCGTGCCGGCGGTGTAGCCGTCCTGGCGGATGCTGCGCGCATCGATCTGGCCGCTGACATCGCCGTTCTGGGTCACGCCGTTGCCGCCGGTCGAGAGATTGATGCCGCTGATGGTGGTTCCGTTGATCGTCATGGTCGGCAGTGCGATGTCGCCGCTCGCCGGGCTCACCATCTGTCCGGTGGTGCCGAAGGTGACGTTCTGGCCGGTCTGGACATAGGCGACCTGGCCGGCGCCCGTCGCGCTGGTGTCCTGGGCGACGAACAGGCCCCAGGTGCCCGTCGTCGGCGGAACCGCGGCCGGATTGCCGTTGTCGATCTTGCCCCAGCGCATCTCGACGCTGGTGGCCTTGCCGAGCGTGTCGTAGACGGTGACCGAGCCGCCGGGGATCGAGGTCGCCAGGAAGCTGGTGATATTGTTGCCCATCACCGCGGCGTTGCCGGCGTAGGGGTTCGGCGCCGTGCCGGCCGCGGTGACCGCGGCGGGGTTCAGGAACTCCGTTCCGCCCTGCGTCTTCTGCGTCGTCGCCGGCACCGCGGGAATATTGGCGCGGTACTCGATCGAGGTCGTCGCCTTGGCCGGAAACTGGTCCTTGGTGATCCGCAGCACGTCCGGCTGCGTGCCGACGAGCTGGCCGGTCACCTGGTCGATCTTCAGCCCCTTGAGATAGTAACCCGCGCCGTTGACGAGGTAGCCGTTCGCATCGAAGTCGAAATCGCCGCGCCGCGTGTAGAGGTTCGAGTTGGCGAACTGCGTGTTGGCGCCAACGCCGCTCGCGCGCTGGTCGACCACGAAGAAGCCATCGCCGTTGATCGCGATATTGGTGTCGATGCGGGTCGGGTTGAGATCGCCCTGGATCGAGTTCGTCGCCCGGCTGAACGCCTGGACCGAGCCCGCGACCTGGCGGTTCAGCGCCGCATCCGGCACAAGGTCGGCGAAGCTCGTATCGACGCGCTTGTAGCCCGCCGTCCGCGAGTTCGCGATGTTTCCGGAGATGTTCTCGAGCGCATAGGACTGCGCCGTCATTCCCGAAACCGCCGTGGTCAGCGCACTGAAAACACCCATGGAACCCTCACCTCGACCGGCAGCCCCCCAAGGGCGGCCCACAACTCGAGGCAAGGTTCTGCACGGCGCGTGCCATGCGCGGCCCTATGCGATTTCAAGGAGTTGGATCGTTTACGAAAGGTTTAGCGGCAGTCCGAGCCGGGCAGAATCGCCTCCTGCCGGCAGATTCTGCCGGGTTCAGGCCTCGTCGTTCTTGCCCGCGCCCCGCCATCCGCCGAGGTCGCCCGCGACATCCGACAGCGTCGGAGGAACGGTCTCCACGAAAGGCAGCGGCCGGCAGACGGCAAGCGCGGCGAGCCCGATCCGGGCCGTCAGCATGCCGTTGATCACGCCCTCGCCGAGCTTGGCCGAAAGCCGGGCGGCAAGCCCCTGCCCCACCACCTGCTGGATCACGGCATCGCCCGCCGCCATGCCGCCCGTGAACACGAGATGGTTCATCACCTGCCGCGCCAGACGGAGCAGACCGAGCGTGCCGGGCCGCCCGGCATAGATCCCGGCGATCGAGCGCAGCAACCGCGCGCATGCGACCAGCACGAAGACGACGTCGACCAGCGCCCGTGGGCTCACCGCCGTGACCAGTGAGACGCGCCGCGCCGCCTGCGCGATCTGGGCGGTGGCCAGCGCATCGAGCGGCGCGAGCAGGTTGCGCTCCGCCACCGTCAGCATGTCGCGCGCCGCGAAGAGCTGCGGCAAGGCTTCCTGCAGAGCGGCGCGGCCCTGCGCCGTCTGCGCCCGCCCCTTGTAGAGCGAGACGAGCTCGTCCGTGATCGCCCGGCCCTCGTCCGGCGTGCCGCCCGCCAATGCCGCGACGGCGCGCTCGCGCAAAGCCTCGACCTTGCGCTCGCGCAGAATGTCGCGCAGCACCCGCCCCAGCATGACCAGCAGCGCCAACCCCGCGACGCATGCGCAGACCAGCGCGGCATAGCCGAGCGCCGGATTCTGGCTCATCAGCGAGCGGATCGTGTTCTCGACCCAGACGCCGGCCGCCAGCGCCAGGAAGCCGGACAGGCCGGCCACGAACAGCGAGCCCCAGGAGAAGCGGCGCTTCGCCTTGGCTGGGACGACCGGCACAGCCACATCGATCGGCTCGCTCTCCGGCAGGATCGCGAGATCGCCCTGCCGCAGCGGCGCCTCGCCGAGCGGCTCGCCCGGCTGGGGGTTGTCGAGGCGGATCGCGCGCGGTGCCTTGCTCATCGCGGAACCCCGTTCATGCCAGCTTGTCGCCGATGACGAACTCCAGCGCACGGTCGAGGCGGATCTGCGGCGGCGGCTTCAGGCGCCCGCCCGCATCCGGCGCAACCAGCGGCGGCCGGAAGCGCGGCGCCCTGACCTGCCAATGCACCTTGGGATCGAAGATCGCGTCGGGTCGCTCGGGCAACTCGCCGGGGAAGATCGCCGCCTCGGCTATACCGTCGAAGACCTGCCCATCGATCGTCTCGCCGGCCTCCGGCACGCCGGCGATCGCCGGCAATTCCTCGCGGCCTTCCTTGATCCGCACTTCGTGCGTCGCCCGCACGGCGGCCAGCGCCATCGCCTCGACCCGCGCGCCGGCACCTTGCGCCTGTGACAATGCCCGCCCGACCAGATGCGACATCACCGCCGCCAGCCGGTCATGGCTCGCATGGTGGATATGGTCGGCCTTTGTGGCGGCGAAAAGCACCCGCTCGATCCGCGGTGCGAACATGCTCGACAGCCAGGAATTGCGCCCGACAGAGAACGCCGCGAGCGCCTGCCCCAAGGCGGTTTCGAGATCGGCCAGGGCCGGCGCGCCGGCATCGAGCGCAGCCAGCACGTCGACCAGCACGATCTGCCGGTCGAGCCTTGCGAAATGGTCGCGGAAGAACGGCGTCACCACGACGCGCTTATAAGCCTCGAAACGCTCTGCCATCAGGGCCGCGAGCGTGCCCGGTCGCACGTCCCGGTCATGGCCGAGATCGAGTGGTGCGAAGGTCAGCGCCGGCGAGCCCTCGAGATCGCCCGGCATCAGGAAGCGACCCGGCGGCGTCACCGCGACGGCCTCGGGATCGGCGCGCAGCCGCGCGAGATAGCCCTTGAACAGGTCGCTGGCGGCTTCCGCCGCAAGCTCGTCCGGCGCGCCGTCCGGGTCTCGTCCCGGCAGGTCGGCCAGCCATTCGGCAGCCGCCTCGCGCCGGTGCGCCTTGCGCGCGTCGGCCACCGCCTGCGCCGACCAGGCTTTGTAGTCCTGACCGATCAGCGCGAGGTCGAGCAGCCATTCGCCGGGATAATCGACGATATCGAGCGTCAGCGTCGCCGGCCCCTTGAACCAGCCGGCCGCCCGCTCGTAGTCGATCTCGACCCTGAGTTCGGAGATGCGCCGCGTCGATTCCGGCCAGCGGCGGTCCGGCCCGTTCATCGCCGCGCGATGCGCCTCATAGGGAAAGCGCGGCACCTCCGGATCGGGCTGCGGCACCAGCCGCACGCGGGCGATGCGGCCCTCGGAAGCGGCTTTCAGCACCGGCAGCTTCGCGCCTTCGATCAGGTTCTGGATCAGCGCGGTGGTGAAAACCGTCTTGCCCGAGCGCGACAGCCCGGTGACGCCGATCCGCAGCCGCGGGCGGGCAAGCCCGAGCAGGCTGTCGCCGAAGGCGAGAGCCGCATTGCGGGCGCTATCGAGATAGGGAATGTCGCTCACGACGCCGCGGCGATCATTCGTCAGGGCCTTCGCCCAGCGAACCCGGAGTCACGAAGCGATCGAGCCGGCCTTCGCGCGCTGCAACCGCATGCCAGTGCTCGCTAGCGAAATCGATCACCGCAAGCCCGCAGGTCGGGTATTTCTGGCTCATCCGCGCCGCCGCATAGCGATCGCCATGGCCGGTAAGCAGATGCGCCAGCTCCTCGAAGCCGGGATTATGCCCGATCAGCAGGAGCGTGCGGACATCGCCCTCGACTTCCTGCACGACATCGAGC
>NZ_JAELTI010000135.1 GCF_016428755.1 Allobosea sp. ASV33 | reverse complement strand
CAGGCGCTGGCCTGTGCGGCTGCGATGGCGGCGGAGCCGAAGCGCCCGCGCGATCTCAAGCCGTCCTGTCCCGACGCCCAGAAAATCCTGCATCGCAACGTCTATGGCTGGTTCGAACGGTCCGGGCGCGGTGTCTATGCGCTGACCGATGCCGGCCGCAAGGCGCTCGCGATGTGGTGCGCCCCAGCCCCGGCAAGCCCGGAGACGACGGGGATGGCAGCCTGAGCGCTGCCATCCCCGGGGCGAGCCCGGGATGACGAAGCGGTTGCGAGGAAGTCTTGAACCTTCAAACGAAAAAACCGCCCAAAAGGGCGGTTTTTCAAAGCGAAATCAGATCGGGAGGCCAGGCCTCACTTGATCTTGGTTTCCTTGAACTCGACGTGCTTGCGCGCGACGGGGTCGTATTTCTTCTTCGACATCTTCTCGGTCATGGTGCGCGAGTTCTTCTTCGTCACGTAGAAGAAGCCAGTGTCGGCGGTGGAAAGCAGCTTGATCTTGATCGTCACGGCCTTGGCCATGGGTCTATCCTCGAACCATGCGGGCCGAAGGCCCTCGGAAAAGAAAATGGCCGGGCGAACCCGGCAAACCGTCAGCGCGGGGAATGCCGCAAAGGGCCGGCGAAGTCAAGGAAGAATAGCTCCGCGGCGCGAACCGGCTCTCAAAGCTCCTCGCGCACGAAGCTGCCGCGCTTCTCCCAGTAGAACGGGACGGGCAGATAGGGCGCGAAACCGCCCTCGATGCGGGCCTCGACCTCCTGGATGATCACTTTGGTGATCGTCGGCAGATCGAGCTCCTTGGCCTCGTCGAAATCGACCCAGACCAGGTCGACCAGCTCCGAATCGGGCCCGATGATGCCGTCCACCCGCTTGGCGACCGCGGAGGCGTCGATCACGAAGAAGCGGGTGTCGAATCGCTTCGGCCGGCGCGGCGGCGTGATCGCGCGCGCGACGAAGGTGACCGCCGAGAGATCGGGGTAGATGCCTTGGGCCGCGAACTCGCTCCAGCTCCCGGGTGGGGCGGCTTCCGGCGAGCCGAATTCGTCGGAGCCGAAGAGCAGGCCGGTTTCCTCGAAGGTCTCGCGGATCGCGGCCATTGCCAGCGCGCGCGCCTTGCCGGCGCTCGGCCGCAGGCAGCGCTTGCCGAGCCGGTCCTCGCAGATCTGCGGCACGGCACCGGTCGCGACCATCTGCCGGTCGCCGGCATCGACGCGCCCGCCGGGGAAGACATATTTGCCCGGCATGAACTTGTGGCCCTCGTGACGCTTGCCCATCAGCACCTTGGGGCGCGATCCGCTGCGATCCAGGATCATCATGGTCGCGGCGTCCTTGGGACGCTGGTTGGCCGTGTTGCGCGCCCGCTCGGCCTGGGTCAGGGTGACGGTGTGGTCGGTCATCAGCGTGGTTCCGAAGGGGGCAGGGGCTGGCGCTCGGGCCGGTCGGGCTCGCCGCCGAAGCCATGCATGCGCACGGCCCATTGCAGGCCGACGACGCCACCCTTCACGGGCTGCATCAGCGCGAAGGACAGGATGACGGTGAGGAGCGGCCAGACGGTCATGTGCAGCCACATCGGCCAATCGGCGAATTTCTCCGCCAGCAGCAGGCCGCCGACGATGACATGGCCGACGATGGTGATGACAATATAGGGCGGCAGGTCGTCGGCGCGCTGGTGGTGCAGGTCCTCGCCGCAGGCCTCGCATCGATCGACAGGCTTGAGGAAGGCGCGGAAGAGCCGGCCCTGGCCGCAATGCGGGCAGCGTCCCTTCAGGCCGCGCGCCACCGCCTGGCGCCAGTCACGCTCCTCGAGATGCCCGTCCGCGCTGTGGATCTGGACGCCCATCACCGCCTCTTGCCGGGCTTGCCCTTGCCCGACTTGCTTTTGCCGAAGCCGCCTCCGCCCGGCTTGCCCTTCTTGCCGAAGCTGGCCGCCGGCCGGCTCGTTCCGAACGGTACCGCACCGGTGCGTCGCCGCCCGCCCCCGCCCGTGGCCACTTTCCGCCCGGGCGAGAGGATCTCGAAGCGCAGGGCGCCTGCGACGGGGGCGGCCTCGACCAGCTTCACATGCACCCGGTCGCCGAGGCGCCAGCTCTCGCCGGTGCGCTCGCCGATCAGCGCGTGCGCCGCCTCGTCATAGCGATAATAGTCGCCGCCGAGCGTCGAGGCCGGGATGAAGCCGTCGGCGCCGGTGCCGTCGAGCTTCACGAACAGACCGGCCTTGTGCACGCCGCCGATCCGCCCGTCGAAGCTCGCGCCGATCTGGTCGGCGAGGAAATGCGCGATCAGGCGGTCAGTGGTCTCGCGCTCGGCCGCCATGGCGCGCCGTTCGGCCGCCGAGATGCGGGTCGCGACCTCGCGCAGTTCCGCAAGCGTGGTGCTCTTCGGCAGCCCGTCATCGCCGAGCTTCAGCGCGGTGATCAAGGCGCGATGCACGATCAGGTCGGCATAGCGCCGGATCGGCGAGGTGAAATGGGCGTAGCGGCGCAGGTTCAGGCCGAAATGCCCGTAATTCTCCGCGACATATTCGGCCTGCGCCTGCGTGCGCAGCACGACCTCGTTGATCAGCGTCTCGTTTTCCGAGCCTTTGATCATGCCGAGGATGCGGTTGAACAGCACCGGCCTCAGCGCCCCGTCCTGCGGCAGCTTGATGGCGATCGAGGCCAGCACTTCGCCGAGCGCCCGCATCTTCTCCAGCGAGGGTTCGTCATGGCAGCGATAGATCAAGAGGCTGCCGGCCTTTTCCAGCGTCTCGGCCGCCGCGACATTGGCGAGGATCATGAATTCCTCGATCAGGCGATGCGCTGCGAGCCTGTCCGGCACGATGACGCGATCGACCGAACCATCGGGCTTCAGGATCAGCTTGCGCTCGGGCAGGTCGAGTTCGAGCGGCTGGCGCTGGTCGCGGGCGCGCGCCGCGATGCCATAGGCCGCCCAGAGCGGCATCAGCACGGCCTCGCGGATCGGCGCTGTCTTCTCGTCGGTCTGGCCGTCGATGGCGGCTTGCGCCTGCTGGTACGAGAGCTTCGCCGCCGAGCGCATCAGCACGCGATGGAAGGAGTGGCTCTTCTTCGAACCATCAGGCTTGAGCACGAGCCGGACGGCCAGCGCCGGCCGGTCCTCGTGCTCGCGCAGCGAACAGAGATCGTTCGAGATCCGCTCCGGCAGCATCGGCACGACGCGGTCGGGGAAATAGACCGAGTTGCCGCGCTCCAGGGCCTCGCGGTCGAGCGCCGAATGCGGCGTGACGTAAGCCGCGACATCCGCGATCGCGACGGTGACGACGAAGCCGCCGGGATTGTCCGGGCTGTCGTCCGGCACCGCATGGACCGCGTCGTCATGGTCCTTGGCGTCGGCCGGGTCGATGGTGACAAGCGGCAGCTCGCGCCAGTCCTCGCGACCCTTCAGGCTGGCGAGCGGCGCATTCGCCGCTTCCTGAAGCGCCGCCGGCGGGAATTCATGCGGAATGCCATGGGCGTGGATCGCGATCAGGCTGACGGCGCGCTCCGACTTGATCGAGCCCAGCCGCTCGCGGACATGCGCTTCCGGCGGTCCAAAGCGGCTTTCGCGGCGCAAGCTGACCGAGACGAGGTCGCCGTCTTCAGCCTCTCCGGTGCGGCCCTTCGGGATCAGCGCCTCGCGCCCCAGCGATTTTTTGTCGATCGGCACCAGCCGGCCTGAACCGTCGGGCAGGGCGCGGAAGATGCCGAGCACGGCGGCCCGGGCCTTGCCCATCACCTTGAGCACGCGGCCGGAATAGCCGAAGCCATCGACGCCGCGCAGACGTGTCAGCTTGAGGATGACCTGGTCGCCGACGCCTGGCGCCGGCGCGGCCGACTTGTCCTTTCGCCGCCCCTCGCGGCTGCGTTCGATCAGGATCTGTGGCGGGGCACCATCGTCCGCTTCGTTCCATTCCAGCGGCTGGGCGACGAGATCGCCCTCGCGGTCGCGGCGCTTGATCTCGGAGAGCATGACCGGGGGGAGGGCGCCGCGCGGATGGACCGGGCGCTCTTGGCCGTCGCCGCCGATCTCGCCTTCCTCCGCCAGCTCCTTGAGCAGGCGCTTCAGCCAGATCTTGCCGCCTCCATCGAGGCCGAAGGCCTTCGCGATCTCGCGCCGGCCGACCTCGCGGCCGGCAGCGCGCTCTTCCTCGATGAAGTCGAGAATGGCCTCGCGGCTCGGATCAGGAACGGACACGGCCGGTACTCGGGGCATTGGGCAGGGAAAAGCGTGACACGCCGTCTGTCTGCCACGGCTCGCGGCCATGCGCCAGCATTAGCCGCTCAAAAGCAAGAAGGGCAGCCCTTGCGAGCTGCCCTTCCATTGCCGAACCGCGATCCGGCGAACCGGATCTGAAGGTGCGAAAACTCACGCGGAATAGAAACCCCAGCAAGAAGAGGTCCAGGTCCGCCCGCTCTGCACCAGCGGTTGATGACAATGAGACACTGGATCACCTCCTTTCAGTTGTTACCGACAAGAAGGAGGCTAAGGCGATTCTCCCGGACTCGTAAATGCCAAAAAATGCGCTGGACGATCACGACGAAGGTCGCGCTCAAGGCCGTAGAAATATGAGCCGGCTCTTGCATTGCACAGCAATGAGGCAGGCAAGACTACCGGGCGGGCAGGTGCTGCAAGGCGTCATCCGTGCAGCTTCAACCCCTTGACGATCTTGTCGATCTCCTTGCGCTCCGCATGCAGTCCGAGGCCGACGAGATCGAGCGCATCTGTCGTAACCGCGGCAACGGCCGCGCGATTGTCGACGTCGTTGCCGGTCGCGAACAGCTCCTGTGTATAGAGATGCGGCCTGACGCCGCGCTGCTGAGCCCGCTGGAGCACGTTGCTGAGCTCCGCGGCGCTCGCCGCGAAGATCAGCACGGGCTGGCGGATCAGCGGCCCGTAGAAGCGGCCCGATGCATCCTGATAGGGTTCGCCAGCCAGTTCCGGCGAGGCTCCGACGAGCCCGCCGGCAAGGAAGCTGGCGACGTTGAGTTTTTGCCAGGCTGCGAGATCATCGCGAACCACGAGGGCGATTTTGGTATCGTAACGCATGGGCTCATCGCTACCCGAGGCCGGGAAGGCCCGTCTTGAACGATCGTGCGGGCCGGAGCAGGACTGGGTCCGGCTCGGCTCAGGTGCTGATGGCATCGAGCGCATGGAGGCGTTCTTCCGCGGCTATGCCTATGATCCCCACCGTCACGACACCTACGCCTTCGGGCTGACGCTCTCCGGCGTACAGTCCTTCGATTACCGCGGCGCGCGGCGCGACAGCCTCGGCGGCCACGCCATCATCCTGCATCCCGACGAGGTCCATAACGGCCGCTCCGGCATAGAGACCGGCTTCCGCTACCGCATGCTCTATGTCGAGCCGCGTTTGATCCGTCAGGCGATGGGCGAGGGCGGCCGGGCCTTGCCCTTCATATCCACAGCCGTTTCGCAGGAGCCCCGCCTCGTCGCGGCCGTCGCCCAGGCCCTGCGCGACCTCGACCAGCCGCTCGACCCGCTGGCCGCGGATGATCTGGTCGAACGGCTCGCGCAGGCCTTGCTCGCGCTCGACCCCTCCGCCGGAAACGCTCGGTCCTCCCGGATCGACGGCACGGCATTGGAGCGGGCGCGCGATTATCTCGATGCCCATGCCACCGATGTCGTCGATTCAAGCCGGCTGGAAGCGATGACCGGGCTCGATCGCTTCGCCCTGGCGCGCCAGTTCCGCGCCGCCTTCGGCACGAGCCCCTATAACTACCTTGTGATGCGCCGGCTCGACCGCGCCCGCCGGATGCTGGCGCAAGGCACATCCCTGGCCGATGCGGCCTTCGCCTGCGGCTTTGCCGACCAGAGCCATCTCACCCGCCAGTTCCGCCGCGCCTTTGGCGTCACGCCGGGGCGTTGGCGGGCTCTGCAACGGCAAATCCGGGCCTGAGACCTGCGTCACGTCGGCTTGCCCCGCCCGTCGCCTCCATGCTTGAAGCAGGAAAAGCCGGCTTTGCGGAGTATCTGACATGCAGCTTGGAGTGATCGGCCTCGGCCGGATGGGTGGCAACATCGTGCGCCGGCTGATGCGCGCCGGCCATGAATGCGTGGTCTATGATCGCGATCCGAAGCCGGGCCAGGCGCTCGCCGCCGACGGGGCGACGCTCGCCGCCGACCTCAAGGACATGGTCGCCAAGCTCAAGGCGCCCCGTGCGATCTGGGTGATGCTGCCGGCCGGCAAGATCACCGAGGCGACGCTGGCCGAGCTTTCCGGCCTCGTCGAGGAAGGCGATACGCTGATCGACGGCGGCAACGCCTTCTGGAAGGATGATGTCCGTCGCGGCAAGGAGCTCGCGGCCAAGGGCATCCACTACATGGATATCGGCACCTCCGGCGGCGTCCACGGGCTCGATCGCGGCTATTGCCTGATGATCGGCGGCGACAAGGAAGCCTTCGACCGGCTGGAGCCGATCTTCGCGACGCTGGCGCCCGGCAAGGGCGAGATCGAGCCGACCAGGCATCGCGAGGGCCGCAACCCGACGAGCGAGCAGGGCTATCTGCATTGCGGCCCGACCGGCGCCGGCCATTTCGTCAAGATGATCCATAACGGCATCGAATACGGCATGATGCAGGCCTTCGCGGAGGGGTTCGACCTGCTGCGCAACGCCTCGGCCAAGGAAGGCCTGCCGGCCGAATACGGCTTCGATTTCGACGTGGCCGAGATCGCCGAGGTCTGGCGTCGCGGCTCGGTCGTCACCTCCTGGCTGCTCGACCTGACGGCCGAGGCCCTGGCCGCCGACGAGGAACTCTCCTCCTATACCGGCAATGTCTCGGATTCGGGCGAAGGCCGCTGGACGGTCGATGCTGCCGTCGAAACCGCGACCCCGGCCGAGGTGCTGACCTCGGCGCTGTTCGCGCGCTTCCGCTCGCGCGTCGACCACACCTTCGGCGAGAAAGTCCTCTCGGCGATGCGCGCCGGCTTCGGCGGTCATGTCGAACCCAAGAAGCAGGGCTGAGACGGTGGCGGAGCTAGTGAGTGGCGGCCGCCCGGCCGTCATCGTCGTCATGGGCGTTGCAAGCTCGGGCAAGACCTCGCTCGGTGAGCGGTTGGCTCAGCGCCTCGGCTGGCCCTTCCGCGATGCCGATTCCTTCCACCCCCCTGAGAACGTCGCCAAGATGGCCGGCGGCACGCCGCTCACCGACGAGGACCGCAAGCCCTGGCTCGCCGCCATCGCCGCCTGGATCGATGACCTGCGGAACAGGGGCGAGCACGGCATCGTCACCTGCTCGGCCTTGAAGCGCGCCTATCGGCAGGTGATCGTTGGTGACCGGCCGGATGTCGCGCTGGTCTATCTCAAGGGCTCGCGCGAACTGATCGGCCGCCGCATGGCCGCCCGCCAGCACCATTTCATGCCGCCGGCCCTGCTCGACAGCCAGTTCGCCGCGCTGGAGGAGCCGGGCAGCGACGAGCGCCCGCTGGTCGTCTCGGTCGAGGACAGCAAGGACGCGATCGTGCAGGACGTGGTGGATCGGCTGGGGCTCTGACGCCCGGACTCACGTCACCGCGAACCAGCTCCACAGCCCGAGGTCGAAGCGCTCCAGCACTGTCGACGAGATCAGCCAGCGGCCGGGGTTATCGGCGATGAAGGCGATGTGCAGCTTCTTGCGTTCAGGAATCTGCACGGTGTCGAGGAAATAGTTTTCCCAGCCGTCGTCGAGCGGATGCAGCAGCCGGAAGCTGTGACCGTGGACATGGAACGGCTGGATGAAGGCGGTGCGGTTGTCGATCGCCATCACGATCGGCGTGCCGCGCTTGACGCTGAACAGCGGCTTGCCGTCGAACGAGCCGGTGCCTCCGTTGACCCGCCAGGGGCTGGCAAGATCGAGCCCGGAGAAATCGAGCTTCTGGTCCTCGGTCAGCTTCGCGCCGCCCTCGATGACAAGCTCGGGCCGCAAGGCATCCTGCATGCGCACGCCGAGCGGCAGGGCCGGGTTGAGCTTCAGGGCGGGCGCGGCTGCCGGCGGCACCTGCGGCTCGCCCGCCGTCACGATCCGGACCAGGGGCAGGCCGCCGCCGATCAGGGCGCTGACATTGACCGCGGCACCGACCTCGATCGGCAGGTCGAGGATCACGTCGTAGCGCGTGCCCGGCGCGAAGGGCAGTTGCGAGCGCACCGGCTCGAAACTCTCGGTCGGCTGGCTGTCGACCGCGATCACCGTCGCCTTTCCGCCGTCGAAGCGCAAACGCATGATCCGGGCGTTGCAGGCGTTGGCCAGTCTGAGGCGGATGCGCGCGCCCGGCCGCGCCGTGATCGGCTGCGGCGGCGAGCGGCCGTTGACGGTGAGCCAACTCCCGAGTCGTCCGGCCGATGCCGAGGCATTGCTCTGGAGAACGAAGGGCTGGATCGCCTGGTCGTCGCCGATGAGCCAGTCGGCGATGAGCACGGGCAGGTCTAGATCGACCGGAAGCGGCTCCTTCTCCGCGACGACGACGAGCCCGCTCAGGCCCCGGCCGGCAGGCTCGGACGAGGCGCCGGCTCGCAGCGGACGATAGAGCAGGGTGCCCGAATCCGGCGGCGTGATCCGGAACTCGCCGGTCTCGCCGGGGGCGATGGGCGGGCGCGTGAAGCTAGCAACGCCATCGCGCTCGGCCTCGCCGCGCAGGCCGTACCAGTGCAGGTCGAGCGGCGCGGTCGTCTTGTTCTCCAGCTTGAGAGCCAGGGTCTCGCCCTGCTTGATTCGCAAGGTCGGGCCGGGCGTGGCGCCGTCGAACGCCCAGATTTCGGTGTCGACCGGCGGTGTCGGGCGCAGCCGCGCCTTCATCGGCGCGGCGACGAGCGTCTGCCGCAGCGGCTCGGTCGCGGGCTTTGCGGCCGGGGCTGGCGCCTGTGCCAGGCCGGTCCGGGGGGCGAACAGGCTGGCCCCGGCAAGCCCCGCCAGGCATTGGCGGCGGGTGAGCGGGGGCAGGGCGGCGGCGGGCGGTTTCGTCATGCCCTCTCGCATAATCCGCTCGATCGGCTCTGGCGAGAGCCGGTTCCCGCCTTGCTCCCGAAAGCCGGCCGGAAGGCGCGATTTGCAGAACCGTCATTTTTTTGCTGCATGGCCCGGCCGAAATGCGTATAGGCCTGCGGCTTGGACGATGGCCGCGCTGCGTTTGCTCGCGTGCAGCGCTATCGGGCCGGCGGGCGTGGCGGAATTGGTAGACGCACTGGTTTTAGGTACCAGCGGCGAAAGTCGTGGGGGTTCGAGTCCCTCCGCCCGCACCATCGGTCTCGATCATCGCGCGCCCGTCAGGGTGCGAATACGATGATCGATGTGGAGAGTTTTTCGCGAGCGCGGCGGCGGTCGAAACCGGCGTCGCGCTTTGGACATTGAGACGTAAACGAGCTGTTGGCGGTACAAAAATGAACGTGACCGAAACCCTGTCCCAGGGCCTCAAGCGCGAATTCCAGGTGGTGCTGAACGCCGCCGACCTGAAGTCCAGGCTCGATGGCAGCCTCCAGGACCTCCAGGGCAAGGCCAAGATCAACGGCTTCCGCCCGGGCAAGGTGCCGGTCGCGCATCTGCGCCGCCTCTATGGCCGCTCGGTCATGTCCGACGTGCTGCAGAACGCCGTCAACGAGGCGAACCAGAAGATCGTCGCCGACCACAACCTGAAGCTTGCCTTCGAGCCGCAGATCCGCTTCCCGGAGAATCAGGAAGAGATCGAGGCCGCGATGGAGGCCAAGGGCGATCTCGCCTTCACCGTCGCGCTCGAGGTTCTCCCGAAGATCGAGCTCGCCGACCTCTCGGACGTCGCGCTCGTGAAGCCGGTCGCCGAGGTTCCGGACGCCGATGTCGACGCCGCGCTGCTGCGCATGGCTTCCGGCAACCGCAGCTACGCCACCAAGGGCGAGAAGGCCAAGGCCGAGAAGGGCGACCGCCTGATCATCTCCTTCGTCGGCACGCTCGACGGCGAGAAGTTCGACGGCGGCACCGGCGAGGGGATCCCGCTCGACCTCGGCGCCGGCCAGTTCATCCCGGGCTTCGAGGAGCAGCTCGAAGGCGCCAAGACCGGCGAGACCCGCACCGTCAAGGTCACCTTCCCCGAGAACTATGCGGCCGAGAACCTCGCCGGCAAGCCGGCCGAGTTCGAGGTCACCGTGACCGACGTCCAGGCTCCCGAGGCCATCAAGATCGACGATGAGCTCGCCAAGTCCTTCGGCATGGAATCGCTCGACAAGCTCAAGGAAGCCGTGAGCGAGCAGATCGGCCGCGACTTCACCGCCCAGTCCCGCCGCAAGCTCAAGAAGGGCCTGCTGGACGCGCTCGACGGCAAGTACACCTTCGAGCTGCCGCCGACCCTGGTCGAGCAGGAGTTCGCCAGTGTCTGGAGCCAGGTCGAGGCCGACATGAAGCAGGCCAACAAGACCTTCGCCGACGAGGACACCACCGAGGACGCCGCCCGCGCCGACTATCGCAAGATCGCCGAGCGCCGCGTGCGCCTGGGCCTCGTGCTGGCCGAGATCGGCGAGCAGGCCAAGGTCCAGATCTCGGATGACGAGGTCACCCAGGCCCTGATCGAGCGCGCCCGCCAGTTCCCCGGCCAGGAGAAGCAGGTCTGGGAGTTCTACCGCAAGAACCCGCAGGCTCTCGCCGAGATCCGCGCCCCGATCTTCGAGGAGAAGGTCGTCGACCACCTCCTCGGCCAGGTGAAGGTCGAGGACCAGACGGTTTCGCGCGAGGCGCTCTACGCCGACGACGACGCCGAGGAAGCCACCGAGGCCAAGCCGAAGAAGGCCGCCGCGAAGAAGACCAAGAAGGCCGAAGCCAAGGCTGACGAGAAGGCCGACGACGCCTCCGCC
>NZ_JAELTI010000134.1 GCF_016428755.1 Allobosea sp. ASV33 | reverse complement strand
CCCCCCCCCCCCCCCCCCCCCCCCCCCCCCCCCCCCCCCCCCCCCCCCCCCCCCCCCCCCCCCCCCCCCCCCCCCCCCCCCCCCCCCCCCCCCCCCCCCCCCCCCCCCCCCCCCCACCCCCTTTTTTAAGGTTAATCGTCGGCAGCGTCAGATGTGTATAAGAGACAGAATCGGCGAGATCATCGCGCGTCCATCGACGCGCGATGATCGAAGTCTCAGTGGTCCGAGCCGGTGATGCGCGGCAGCGTCTCGAACTGGTGGAACGGCGGCGGCGAGGACAGGGTCCACTCCAGCGTCGTCGCGCCTTCGCCCCACGGATTGTCGCCGGCGAGTTCCTTCCTCGTGAAGGCGACGATGACGCCGTAGAAGAAGATCAGCAGGCCGAAGGCGAAGATGTAGGAGCCGATCGACGACCAGAAGTGCCAGTGCGCGAAGGCATCGGGATAGTCGACATAGTGACGCGGCATGCCGGCGAGGCCCAGAAAGTGCTGCGGGAAGAACAGCAGGTTCGCGCCGACGAAGGCGACCCAGAAATGCAGGCGGCCGATCCAGTCCGGGATCACGTAGCCGCTCATCTTCGGGAACCAGTAGTAGAAGCCCGCGAAGATGCCGAACACGGCGCCGAGCGACAGCACGTAGTGGAAATGGGCCACGACGTAATAGGTCGCGTGCAGCGAGCGGTCGACGCCGGCATTGGCCAGCACGACGCCGGTGACGCCGCCGACGGTGAACAGGAAGATGAAGCCCATCGCCCAGACCATCGGCGCGGTGAAGCGAATCGAGCCGCCCCACATCGTCGCGATCCAGGAGAAGATCTTGATGCCCGTCGGCACGGCGATGACCATCGTCGCGAACACGAAATAGCGCTGCGTGTTGAGGGACAGGCCGGCGGTGTACATGTGGTGCGCCCACACGATGAAGCCGACGACGCCGATCGCCACCATGGCGTAGGCCATGCCGAGATAGCCGAAGATCGGCTTCTTCGAGAAGGTCGAGATGATGTGGCTGACGATGCCGAAGGCCGGCAGGATCATGATGTACACTTCGGGGTGGCCGAAGAACCAGAACAGGTGCTGGTACAGGATCGGATCGCCACCGCCGGCCGGGTCATAGAAGGTCGTGCCGAAATTGCGGTCCGTCAGCAGCATGGTGATCGCGCCGGCAAGCACCGGCAGCGCCAGCAGCAGCAGGAAGGCGGTGACAAGCACGCCCCAGGCGAACAGCGGCATGCGGTGCATGGTCATGCCCGGCGCGCGCATGTTCAGGATCGTGGTGATGAAGTTGATCGCGCCCAGGATCGAGGCGGCACCGGCAAGGTGCAGCGACAGGATGCCGAAATCGACGGACGGACCGGGGTGCCCGGCAGTGGAGAACGGCGGATAGACCGTCCAGCCCGTGCCGACGCCGTGTGCGCCCGGGGCGCCCTCGACGAACATCGAGATGATCATCAGGATGAAGGCGGCGACCGTCAGCCAGAACGAGATGTTGTTCATGCGCGGGAAGGCCATGTCCGGCGCGCCGATCATCAACGGCACGAACCAGTTGCCGAAGCCGCCGATGACCGCAGGCATGACCATGAAGAAGATCATGATCAGGCCGTGGCCGGTGACGAAGACGTTGTAGCTCTGGCCGTTCGCGAAGATCTGCAGGCCGGGCTGCTGCAGCTCGATGCGCATCATGATCGAGAGGAAGCCGCCGACGAGGCCCGCGATGATCGAGAAGATCAGGTAGAGCGTGCCGATGTCCTTGTGGTTGGTCGACAGAAGCCAGCGACGCCACCCGGTCGGATGGTCGTGATGGGCCTCGTCATGGCCGTGAGCGTGCGGTGCCGCGGTTGCCATCGGTCTAGTCTCCTCGGCGACTTACTTGGACGCGGCAGCGAACTTGCTGCCGGCGTCTTCTGCATTGGCGAATTTCTGCTTCGCTTCCGCGAGCCAGGCGGCATAGCGCTCCTGGCTGACGACGCGGAAGGCGATCGGCATGAAGGCGTGATTCTGGCCGCAGATGAACGAGCACTGGCCGTAATAGATGCCCTCGCGCTCGGCCTTGAACCAGGTCTCGTTCAGGCGGCCGGGGATGGCGTCGATCTTGATGCCGAAGGACGGCACCGTGAACTTGTGGATGACGTCGGCGCCGGTGACCTGGACGCGGACGATCTTGCCGACCGGCACGACCGCCTCGTTGTCCACGGCGAGCAGGCGGGGAGCCTCGGCGGCGGCGATCTTCTTGCTGGCGATCGCCTCGGCGCGGGCCTTCTCGTCCAGCATCAGCGAATCGAAGCCGAAATTGCCGCCGTCCTGCGCGTATTCATAGGACCAGTACCACTGCTTGCCGGTGACCTTCAGGGTCATGTCGGCCTGCGGCACCTCGAGCTGCAGCTTGAGCAGGCGGAAGGAGGGGATCGCGATGACGACGAGGATGAGGACCGGGATCACGGTCCAGGCCACCTCGAGCAGCGCGTTGTGCGTGGTCTTGGAGGGGACCGGGTTCGCCTTCTCGTTGAAGCGGAAGACGACGTAGATCAGCAGCGCCAGCACGAAGAGCGTGACGATGGCGATGATGACGTTCAGCCAGTCATGGAACCAGTGGATATATTCGGCGACCGGGGTGACCGCGCCCTGCAGGTTCATCTGCCAGTCGGTCGGCATGCCGGTGCCGGCGATCGCCGGGACGGTCGCCAGCGCGGCGACGGCAAGGGCCGTGGAGGCCGCTGTTGCAAAGGTCCTGCTCAGAAATCGCATCGATCCCACATGCTCCTCAATCGACTTGCATGGAAGCCGACCTATGAGGGTCCGTGCTGGCTCCACGCATGAAGGGGCGACCGTGAAGTCGCCTCATTCTTCGAGATTGCGATAAATCAAAGATCACGCTTGCGCCAGTGGGACAATGAAGACCGCCCCCATCAACCGTGCGGCATAATCGCACGAGGCCTTGACGAAGCGCGCGGCCGGCCCTTCCGCCTTGACAGGACCCACCCTGCATGGTCCCAACGCGTTTTATGTTGAGGAGCGGTGGGATTCTCTGGCGCGGTCGGCGTTTTGCCTGAATTCTGCGTTCCTGCTGCGGTTCAAGGTCCGGTTTCGAAGGGATGGCAGGGATGATGAGGATCATCGGAGCGCTGGGCGCGCTGGCGCTGGCGCTCATGGGGACGAGCCTCGCCGCCGGCTCCGCTTTCGCGCAGGGCGCGGTGCGCTCCACACATGGCGACTGGCAGATGCGCTGCGAGGTACCGCCCGGCGCCAAGGCCGAGCAATGCGCGCTCGTCCAGAACGTCGCGGCCGAGGATCGGCCGAATCTGACGCTTCTCGTCATCGTGCTGAAGACGGCGGATCAGAAGAGCCGGCTGCTGCGCGTCGTCGCCCCGCTCGGCGTGCTGCTGCCTTCGGGCCTCGGCCTCAAGATCGACGACAAGGATATCGGCCGCGCCGGCTTCGTGCGCTGCCTGACCACCGGCTGCGTGGCCGAGGTCGTCATGGACGATACCCTGCTCGGCCAGCTCAAGGGCGGCAAGAGCGCGACTTTCATCGTATTCCAGACGCCGGAAGAGGGGGTGGGCGTGCCCGTTTCCCTCAGCGGCTTCGGCCCGGGCGTGGAGGCGCTGCCGTGATCGATCAAACCCTTCGCAAGGCTCGCTGGTTTGCGCTGCCGCTGCTCTGCCTCGGCCTCGCCGGCTGCGGCGGCTCGTCATCCGCCGGCAATTCGGCGCTCAACGTCCTGATGTTCCAGTCGACGACGCCGCCGCCGGCGGACCAGTTGCCAAAGGACGACGATCAGAATCAGCCGCTGGTCTGCCCGGAGGTCATCATCTCCGATGGCGGCGCGGCGATCCGCGCCCAGGCCGGGCAGGATTCGAGCGGCCTGCGCTATCAGATCTCGATCACCAATGTCGCGCGCGAGTGCACCCAGACCGGCAAGGACACTTTCCGCCTCAAGGTCGGCGTCGAGGGACGCGTGCTCCTCGGCATGGCCGGCAGCCCCGGCAATTACGGTGCGACGCTGACCACGACCGTCATGCGCGGGACGACCGTCCTCGCCAAGCGCAGCTCGCGTGTCGGCGCCACGATCGCGGTGGGGCAGGGCGGTGCCGATTTCACCCATGTCGAGGAAGGCATCATGGTGCCGGCCGGCCAGGGCGACGTCGACATCTTCGTCAGCCTCGGTGGTGGCGGGCCTGCCGCGCCGGCGCGCAAGCGCCGCCGGTAAATCCGGTTTGCCGTGAAAAGACGCAGGCGCGCCGATTGACTCGCTCGGCGCGTCTTGTATCTGTGCCCAAGCCGCATATCCCCGCGGGAGAGACCGGGCCTGGAGCCCGGCGCCGAAGGCGCAACCGCCCCGGAAACGCTCAGGCAAAAGGGCCGCTGGGGATTTGGCGCTCTGGAAAGCGGCGGGCAGCGATGCCCGCCCACCGACGGGTGTAACTCGTCCGATCTTGTGGGTCGGGTGGGGAAATCTCTCAGGTGCCGAGACAGAGGGGGCGCGTTCCGGACACTATCGTCCGGGGCTTGCGCTTGACTCTGGGAGGGGCACGCCATGGCTGCCGAGGCCAATACCGACACCGCCGGCGCGGCTGCGCCGCTGAAGACCCCGCTCCATGCGCGCCATGTCGCGCTCGGCGCCCGCATGGTGCCCTTCGCCGGCTACGACATGCCGGTGCAGTACCCGGCAGGTATCCTGACCGAGCATAACTGGACCCGCGAGAAGGCCGGGCTCTTCGACGTCTCGCATATGGGCCAGTGCTTCCTGATCGGCCCCGATCACGAGACCACGGCCAAGGCGCTGGAAGCGCTGATTCCCGCGGACATCGTCAATCTCGCCCCCGGCAAGCAGCGCTATTCGCAGCTCCTCAACGAGGAGGGCGGCATCCTCGACGACCTGATGATCACCCGCTCGATCGATCCCGACGAGGACGGCGCGCTCTATCTCGTCGTCAACGCCGCCTGCAAGGATGCCGACTACGCCCATATCGAGGCGCGGCTGCCGGCCAATGTGAAGCTGGTCAAGGCCGAGCATCGCGGCCTGATCGCGCTGCAGGGCCCGGGCGCCGAGGCCGCGCTCGCGAAAATCGCTCCCGAAGCCGCCGAGATGGGCTTCATGACCTCGCGCACCATGAAGGTCGCCGGCATCAAGGCCAATGTCAGCCGCTCCGGCTATACCGGCGAGGACGGCTACGAGATATCCGCCGCCGCCAACAGGATCGGCGAGATCTGGGATACGCTGCTGCTCGACGGCACCGTCAAGCCGATCGGGTTGGGCGCCCGCGATTCGCTGCGGCTCGAAGCCGGCCTGTGCCTCTACGGCCATGACATCGACACCACGACCTCGCCGATCGAGGCTGCGCTCAACTGGTCGATCCAGAAGCGCCGTCGCGAGGAGGGCGGTTTTCCGGGCGCGGCGCGCGTCCAGCGCGAACTCGCCGAGGGCGTCTCGCGCATCCGCGTCGGCCTGAAGCCGGAAGGCCGGGCGCCGGCCCGCGAGGGCACCGAGATCGCGACGCCCGATGGCGAGGTGATCGGCGTCGTGACATCCGGCGGCTTCGGCCCGACGCTGAACGGCCCCTGCGCCATGGGCTATGTCGCCAAGGCCCATTCGGCGCCGGGCACCCAGCTCAACCTGATCGTGCGCGGCAAGCCGCTGCCGGCCGTCGTGGCGACGATGCCCTTCGTGCCGAACGGCTACAAGCGCTGAGCCCTTTTCCGGACAACTGACGCCAGGAGGAAACCATGGCCGAGACCCGTTACAGCAAGGACCACGAATATATCCGCATCGAGGGTGACGTCGGCACCGTCGGCATCTCCGACTACGCGCAAGGCCAGCTCGGCGACGTCGTCTTCGTCGAGCTTCCGACCGTGGGCAAGGCGCTATCCAAGGGCGGCGAAGCTGCCGTCGTCGAGAGCGTGAAGGCCGCGTCCGAGGTTTATGCTCCGGTCTCCGGCGAGGTCGTCGAGGTCAATGGCGAGCTCGAGGCTGCGCCCGGCACCGTCAACGAGGACCCGGCCGGCAAGGGCTGGTTCCTCAAGATCAGGATCAAGGACGCCGGTGAGCTCGACGCCCTGATGAACGAGGCCGAGTACCAGGATTACGTGAAGTCGCTCTGATCGGCCGTCATCCCGCACGCGCTGCGGCACGAAGTGCTGCGGCGCAGATGCGGGACCGTCTTCCGAAAGAGGCGCCTTCCCGTCATGCGATCCCGTGTCTGCGCAGCGGCATTCCATGCCGCGGCGCGCACGGGATGACACTCCGAAACGGAATCACCCCATGCGCTATCTCCCGCTCACCGATACTGACCGCGAGGACATGCTCGCGCGGATCGGCGTCTCCGATGTCGACGCGCTGTTCAGCGACGTGCCGGCCGGCAAGCTGCTCAAGGCCCCGGTCGATCTGCCCCGCGCCAAGGGCGAGCTCGAGGTCGAGCGCATCCTGGGCAAGATGGCCGGCAAGAATACCGCCGCCTCGGCCGTGCCCTTCTTCGTCGGCGCCGGTGCCTACAAGCACCATGTCCCGGCGACGGTGGATCACCTGATCCAGCGCTCTGAATTCCTGACCAGCTACACGCCCTATCAGCCCGAGATCGCGCAGGGCACGCTGCAATATCTCTTCGAGTTCCAGACCCAGGTCGCGGCGCTGACCGGCATGGAGGTCGCCAACGCCTCAATGTATGACGGCTCGACCGGTACGGGCGAGGCCGTGCTGATGGCGCATCGCGTCACCAAGCGCCGCAAGGCGGTGCTCTCGGGCGGCCTGCATCCGCATTACACCGCGGTCGTCGAGACCCTCTCCGAGATGGCCAATGACGAGGTCGTGGTCCTGAAGCCCGACGTCTCGGCCAGCGAGGACATCCTCTCCCAGATCGACGACAGCACCTCCTGCGTCGTCGTCCAGTCGCCGGACGTGTTCGGCAACCTGCGCGACCTCAAGCCGATCGCCGAGAAGGCCCATGCCCATGGTGCCCTGCTGATCGCGGTCTTCACCGAGGTCGTCTCGCTCGGCGCCGTCGTGCCTCCGGGCGCGCAGGATGCCGATATCGTCGTCGGCGAGGGTCAGTCGATCGGCAACGCGCTGAATTTCGGCGGCCCCTATGTCGGCCTCTTCGCCGCCAAGGCGAAATATATCCGCCAGATGCCGGGCCGGCTCTGCGGCGAGACGGTCGATTCGACCGGCCAGCGCGGCTTCGTGCTGACGCTCTCGACCCGCGAGCAGCATATCCGCCGGGACAAGGCGACCTCGAACATCTGCACCAATTCCGGCCTCTGCGTGCTGGCCTTCACCATCCACATGACGCTGCTGGGCCAGGCCGGCCTCGCCCGTCTTGCCGAGGTGAACCACGCCAATGCCGTGAAGCTCGCCGACGCGCTTGCCGGCGTCGAAGGCGTGACCGTGCTGAACGACAGCTTCTTCAACGAGTTCACCGTGAAGCTGAAGAAGCCGGCCGCCGAGGTCGTGGAGGTTCTTGCCGCCAGGGGCATCCTGGCCGGCGTTCCCGTCTCCCGCCTCCTGCCCAAGGCCGGGCTGGACGACCTGCTGATCATCGCCTCGACCGAGGTGAATACCGATGAAGACCGGGCGGCCCTCGTGGCGGCGCTCGTGGAGGTGCTGTGATGTTGAACCGTCAGGGACGTCCCACCCAGGCCGGCGAGGCCTCGCATGAAGAGCACCTCACCTTCACCGGCAACAAGGCGCTGCAGCAGATCGAGCCGCTGATCTTCGAGATCGGCCATCACGAGGCGACCGGCGTCGACATCGACAAGCCGGTGCCGTTCAAGTCGCGCCTCGGCAAGCATGCCCGCCAAGGCGAGATCGGCCTGCCCGGCCTCTCCGAGCCCGAGACGATGCGCCACTATGTGCGCCTCAGCCAGAAGAACTATGGCATCGATACCGGGCTCTTCCCGCTCGGCTCCTGCACGATGAAGCACAATGCCCGCCTGAACGAGAAGATGGCGCGGCTTCCGGGCTTCTCCGATGTGCACCCGCTGCAGCCGACTTCGACCGTGCCCGGCGCGCTCGACCTGATGCTGGAGCTTTCCCGCTACCTGATGACCCTGACCGGCATGCCGGCCGTGGCGCTGAGCCCCAAGGCCGGCGCCCATGGCGAGGCCTGCGGCATGATGGCGATCAAGGCCGCCATCGCCGCCAAAGGCGAGGGCGCGACCCGCAATGTCGTGCTCGTGCCCGAATCGGCCCACGGCACCAACCCGGCGACGGCGGCCCTGATCGGCTTCTCGGTGCGCTCGGTTCCGGCCCGTCCGGACGGCACCGTCGCGGTCGAGGACGTCAAGGCCCTGCTCGGGCCCGAGGTCGCCGCGATCATGCTGACCAACCCGAACACCTGCGGCATCTTCGAGCCGCAGATCGTCGAGATCGCCGCGGCGATGCATGAAGCCGGCGCCTATTTCTACTGCGACGGCGCCAATTTCAACGCGATCGTCGGCAAGGCTAGGCCTGGCGATCTCGGCGTGGATGCCATGCATATCAACTTGCACAAGACCTTCTCGACGCCCCATGGCGGCGGCGGTCCCGGTGCCGGTCCGGTCGTGCTCTCGGAGCGTCTGGCGCCCTTCGCGCCGGTGCCCTTCATCCATGTCGAGAACGGCAAGCCGCATCTGATCGAGTCGCGCGATGAAGCCCCAGCGGGCAACCAGCCCTTCGGCCGCATGACCGCCTTCCACGGCCAGATGGGCATGTATGTTCGCGCTTTGGCTTACATGCTCAGCCACGGCTCGGACGGCATGCGCCAGGCTTCCGAGGATGCGGTGCTGAACGCGAACTACATCCGCGCGGGCTTGAGTGACCTGATGTCGCTGCCCTTCCCGGACCATCCGTCGATGCACGAGGTGCTGTTCGACGACGAGTGGCTGAAGGGCTCGGGCGTCTCGACGCTCGATTTCGCCAAGGCGATGATCGACGAAGGCTACCACCCGATGACGGTGTATTTCCCGCTCGTCGTCCATGGCGCCATGCTGATCGAGCCGACCGAGTCGGAATCGAAGGCGGCGCTCGACCTCTTCATCGCGACGCTGCGCGACCTCGCCATCGCGGCCAAGGGCAACGACAAGGAGCGCTTCACCAGCGCCCCGCATCACGCCCCGATCCGCCGTCTCGACGAGACCCGCGCCGCCCGCTCGCCGGTCCTGAAATGGGAAAAGCCGGCCCCTGCCAAGGCGGCGGAGTAACGCCTCCCAGCCATGCTGACGGTATTCGTCAGCATGGTGAAGGACGCCAGCCGGTTCTTAAGCATTCCTTGACTATGTCGCGGAATGATCCCCCGGTGCCGCCCTGTGCGGCCCGGGGGTTTTCATGTCTGCGCGTCCCTCCATCCTTGCTCTTGCGGCTGCTGCTCTGCTGGCCTCGACGGCGCTCGTTCGTGCGAACGAGCCGAGCTACGGCCCGAACACCTATGACCGCACGCTCGAGGCCCTGATCGCCCATGAGGACGTCGCCAATCGCGGCGGCTGGCCCAAGGTGCCGGCGACCGCGGCCGCGCTGAAGCCGGATGCGCAGGGGCCCGATGTCGTCGCGCTGAAGCAGCGCCTGCTCGCCAGCGGCGATCTCGCGCCGGAAGCGGTGGCCGGCGACACTTACGATGCCAACGTGACCGAGGCCGTAAAGCGCTTCCAGCGCCGTCATGGCCTGTCGGATCTCGGCACGGTCGGCCGCCTGACCCTCAAGGCAATGAACACGCCGGTCGAATCGCGCCTGAACCAGCTCACCGCGACGCTGGAGCGTCTCAAGGGCAACGGCTTCAACTTCGCCAGCCGCTATGTCGTGGTGAACATTCCCGGCGCCAGCGTCGAGGCGGTCGAGAACGGCACCGTCGCCCAGCGCCATCTCGCTATCGTCGGCCGGCCGGACCGGCCCTCGCCGGTGATCCAGGCCAATATCTCCTCGGTCAACCTGAACCCGTATTGGACGGTGCCGATGTCGATCGTGAAGGCCGACATCATCCCGCATATGCGCAAGGATCCGAGCTTCATCGCCAAGTCGAACATGAAGCTGCTCGGCGCCGAGAACAAGGAAATCGATCCGGCCAGCGTCAACTGGGCAACCTTGAAGAGCCCCTATTTTTACGTGCGCCAGGAGCCTGGCCCGACCAATTCGCTGGGTCAGCTCAAGATCGACATGCCCAACAGCGACGCCGTCTACATGCACGACACGCCGAAGAAGACGCTGTTCAAGAACGATGTCCGCTTCAATTCGTCCGGCTGCGCCCGCATCGAGGGCGTGCGCGACCTCGCCGCTTGGCTGCTGGATGGCACCGAATGGACCACGGCCGCAATCGATGCGGAGATCGCAAAGGGCGAGCGCAAGAACATTCCGCTCAAGAAGTCCGTGCCGGTCGCCTGGGTTTACCTGACCGCCTGGCAGGGCGCGGACGGGCAGGTCCAGTTCCGCGACGACATCTACGGGCTCGACACCCCGCAAGGCATCGTCACCTCGACGATCCAGGCGCGCAAGCCGAAGCCGAAAGCCGCCGCGGCCGTTCCGCCGGCAAAGCCCGCTACGGCGCCGAAGACGGCGGCAGGCAATCCGCCGGCGGCGCCGACGACCGCCAGTAACTGACGGAATTCGAGCTCCGGGCTTGTCATTCCGGGGCGTGCCGCAGGCGCGAACCCGGAACCCACGACCGGGTGAGACATGCCACGGCGCGTTGAAGGCGGCTCGCCCGGTCGTGGGTCTTCCTGTCTCTTATACACATCTGACGCTGCCGACGATTAACCTT
>NZ_JAELTI010000133.1 GCF_016428755.1 Allobosea sp. ASV33 | reverse complement strand
GTCCTGGCCCTGGCTCTCCGGCAGCGTCACCATCCCCTGGGATGCCAAGGCGCATTTCCATCCGCAGCTCCAGTTCCTCGCCGATGCCTGGCACAAGGGTCTCTCGCCCTTCTGGACGCCCTATGTCTTCTCCGGCTCCCCGCAGGTCGCCGATCCGCAATCCCTGATCTTCTCGCCCACCTTCGCCCTCATCGCGGCGCTGAACCCGGCTCCCGATTTCCGCTGGAGCGACGGCGCCCTGCTCGGCACCTTGCTGCTGGGAGCGCTCGCGATCGTCGTCATCTTCCGTGATCGCGGCTGGCATCCGGCCGGCGCCGTCGTCGCAGCCCTCTCCTTCGCCTTCGGAGCCGCCGCCGCGTGGCGCATCCAGCATGTCGGGCAGGTGCTGAGCCTCGGCTATTTCGCCATCACGCTGTTCCTGCTCTCGCGGGCGCTGGAGCGCGGCTCGATCGCCTATGGCCTTGCCGCCGGCATCGTCTCCGGCTTCATGGTGCTGGGCCGCGATCAGGTTGCCTTGCTCGGCGTCTATGTCCTCGCCGGCCTCACCATCGCCGCGATCCTGATGGCCCAGAGCCCGTGGCGCGCCTTCCGCGCCAGTCTGCCGCCGCTCATCGCCGGCACCCTAGGCGCCATCTTGGTCGCGACGGTGCCGATCCTGCTCACCGCCTTCATCGCGCAGGAATCGAACCGCCCCGTCATCGACTTCGTCGAGGCTGGCAAGGGCTCGCTCCATCCGGCCGCGCTGTTGACCGGGCTCTTCGCCAATCTCTACGGCGCGGCCGGCCCGCTCGATAATTTCTGGGGTGCGCCGAGCCCGGCCTGGGAAGCGCGCTTCGGTCCGCTCAGCCTCTTCCTCGCCCGCAACATGAGCCAGCTCTATCTCGGCCTGCTGCCGATGGGCCTGATCCTGACGATCGGCCTCGTCCGCGGCGCGCTCTGGCGCCGCGAGATCGTCCCGCTCACCGTCGCGGCAATCATCGTCCTGCTCTTCGCTCTGGGCCGCTATACGCCGGCCTTCCGCGTGCTGTTCGAACTGCCGGGCATCAGCTTCTACCGTCGCCCGGCCGATGCGCTCTTCATCCTCGGCGCCCTGCTGGCCCTGCTCGGCGGCTACCTGACCCATCTCGTGATGACCGGCACGGCCCCGAAGGCACGTCCCTGGCAGATCGCCCTCGAAGCCCTGATCTTTGCAGGTGCGCTCGGCCTCGCAATCTGGCTGGCCTGGACGGTCGGACGCATCCCGGTCGCGATCCTGCCGCTCGTCATGGCGGCGCTGTGTGCCATGCTCTCGCTCGGCAGCCTCATCGCCGCGCACGGTCTCGCCAGGCGCGGATCGGTCCTTGCCGCGACCATCGTGCTGGCTGCGACACTGACCATCGACCTTGCGGTCAACAATGGCCCGAGCGAATCCACCGCCCTGCCCGCACAGACCTACGACGTCCTGCGCAAGGACAGCACGAACGACACCATCGCGCTGCTGAAGCGGGAGACCGCCCGCACCGCCGCCCCCGACCGGCGCGACCGTATCGAGCTCGCGGGCATCGGCTTCCACTGGCCCAATGCCAGCCTCGTCCACGATCTCGACAACACGCTGGGCTATAACCCGCTGCGGCTTGGCCTCTACACCAAGGCAACGGGCGCCGGAGACCATGTCGCCCTGCCCGATCAGCGCACATTCTCCCCGCTGATGCCGGGCTACCGCTCCCTGCTTGCCGACATGCTGGGCCTGCGTTTCATCGCGACCGGCGTGCCCGTCGAGCAGATCGACAAGCGCCTGAAGCCCGGCGACCTCAAGCAGATCGCCCGGACCCAGGACGCCTTCGTCTACGAGAACCCTCGCGCCCTGCCGCGCGTGCTGCTGGTGACCGACGCCCGGAAGGCCGATTTCGACGCGATCCTCACGACCGGTGCATGGCCCGAAGGTTTCGACCCGCGCCGAACCGTGCTGCTCGACCGCGATCCGCCGCCCTTGCCCGCCGGCCCGCTCGGCCCGGACAGCGTCGCGATCCGCGACTACGGCACCACCACCGTGACGCTAGCGGCCGAGACGGCGCGCGGCGGCTACCTCGTGCTCAACGATGTCTGGCATCATTGGTGGCAGGTCGAGATCGACGGCCAGCCCGCCGAATTGCTGCGCGCCAATGTCCTGTTCCGCGCCGTCGTCGTGCCGCCGGGGAAATCGACCGTGCGCTTCGTCTTCCGCCCGTTGGACGGGCTCTGGCACGATATCACCGCCTATCTGCGCAAGCCTCAAGCCCAGCAACCGGGATAAAGCCCCGCGATCGGGTCCTCAGGCCAGCGCGCCCATCGCCGCGATCGGCTGGACGGGCAATCCGTCCAGCACCTTGGCGAGGCCGGCCGCATCGACCTCCCCGCCGCGCATCGTCTCGTCGCGGTGGATGCCGCCGGCGATGAACAGGCTGTCGAAGCCCATCAGGCGCGCGCCTGCCAGGTCCGTGCGCACCGCATCGCCGATCACCAGCACCTTGCCGGGCTCGACCGAACGGCCTCCGCGCGCATCGGCTGCCGCCGCCAGCGCGAGGTCATAGGCCGGGCGATAGGGCTTGCCGGCCCAGGCAACGGAGCCGCCGAGTTCCTCGTAGATCGTCGCCAGCGTACCGGCGCAAGGCAGCAGATCCTCGCCGACATGCACGACGAGATCGGGATTGCCGCAGATGAAGGGCAAACCGCGCCGGGCGAAGCGCTCGAGCAGCGGCCGGTACTGCTCCGGCGTCTCGGTGCGGTAATCGTTGAGCTCCGTCGCGACGACGATATCGGCCTTGTCCTCGTCGACGAGCTCGACATCGAGCCCGTCGAACACGGCCCGGTCGCTCTGCCAGCCGATATGATAGGCGCGCTTGTGATGGCTCTGCGCGATCAGGGCGCGCGTCACGTCGCCCGAAGTGACGAGCCGGTCCCAGGCCTCGCGCGGCACGCGCTTGGCGTCGAGCAGCCCTGCGACCTGCTGCGACGGCCCCGGCGCATTCGACAGCAGCACCACCGTGCCGCCGCGCTCGCGGAAAGCCATCAAAGCTTCGCAGGCCGGCTCCAGCGCCCAGAGCCCGTCATGCACCACGCCCCAGACATCGCTGATCAGCACATCGTAGCGGGCGAGGAGATCGCCCGCCCGCTTCAGAACCGGAACGCTCATCAGGAACGCGCCTCGGCGGCGATGCGCGCCTCGACATCGGCGCGGCGCGGCAGCGGCGCCACCGCGCCATAGCCCAGCGTCGACAGGGCCGCCGCGACATTGGCATAGGCGCCGGCCGCGAAGGCGTCGCCCGTGCGCAGGTACTCGGCGAGGAAGGCGCCGTCATAGCAATCGCCCGCGCCGGTCGCATCGATCGCATCGACCTTGATCGGCCGGAAGCGCTCGCGCCGCACCGGCGTCGCCACCAGCGAGCCCTCGTGGCCGAGCGTCAGCGCCACCACGCGCGCCCCGAGCCCGAGATAGAAATCGACGATGGCGTCGGGATTGTTGAGGCCGGTGAGCTGCGTCGCGTCGTCGAGGCCGGGCAGGATGATGTCGGCCATGGCGCAGGCGGCATGGATGATCGCCTTGGCCCGGGTCAGCGGCCAGAGCTTGAGGCGCAGATTGGTATCGTAGGCGGTGAGCACGCCGGCCTTGCGCGCGGTATCGAAGGCCTCGAACACGGCGTCGCAGGCGCTGGCCGAGATCGCCTGGCTGATGCCGGAAGCCTGGATGATCCGGGCGGAGCGGATCAGGTCGCGCGGCAGGTCCCGCGGGCCGTAGAGGCTCGCAGCCGAGCCGGCGCGGAGATAGGAGAAGACATGGCCGGAGGGGCCGTGATCGACGAAATAGAGGCCGGTTGGCGCGCTCGGATGGGTCGCGACATGGCTGTCGTCGACGCCTTCGCGCTTCCACAGGCCGCGGATCGAATGGCCGGCGCTGTCATCGCCGAGCGCGCCGAGATAGCCGACCGACATGCCCTGGCGCGCCGCCGCGACCGCGCAGTTCGAGGTATCGCCACCATGGCCGAACAGGAAGGCGCCGCTCTCGGCGCGGGTCGCGTTGAACTCGCCGAGCGGTTCGCCGAGGCAAAGGAGATCGAAGCGGCTGTCGGTCACGTTTCAAACCATTCAGATGGCGCGGAACACCGGGGAACGCAGCCTTCCTAGAGCATCGAATGGCAAAGTGAAATCCGGTGTCGGCGAAGAATTCGACAGCCGGTCGGCGATGACGAATGGCCGCGCCTATTCCGCCGCTTCGCGCTTGGGTGCGGCATCCATCAGCCGGTCGGCCAGCTTGACGATCTCCTGGCGCAAAGCCGCGTCGTTGGCCCCCGCACCTCCAGCCCTGCGCAGGGCCGAAATCTCGTCCATGAGCTGTGTCCGGTCGGCCCGCGCCTGGGCCAGCGCGCCCTGCAGCGTCTGGAGCTCGGCCCGCAGCATCTCGATCTGGCTTTCGCGTTCGTTCTGAGCGTCCTGCAAGGTCGCGACCTCCTCCCGGTTTCGCCGCTTGGCCTGCTCGTGATCGTCCTTCGCGGCGGTCAGTGCGAGGTCCAGCGCTTCGCGCATGTCCCTGGTCGCGGCATGGTCGGCCTGCTCCTGCCGAAGCTGCGTGTCGAGCTGCTGCGCCGCCACATGCGCCGCACTGGCGCGGGCATCGGCGGCGGCCAATCCGGCCTCTGCCTGCGCGGCCCGCGCGCTGAAGGCATCGGCCCGCACCCGTTCGCCGTCGCGCTCGCCCGTCATGGCCTGGAGTGCAGCCTCGCTGCCGGCCAGCCGCTTCTCGGTCGCGGCGAGCTTGTCGGCCAGTTCGTCGCCCTTCCCTTGCAGAACAAGGATGCGCGTCCGGTCCTCGACCTGCGCGACGCGCAGTTTCTCGGCCTGGCTACGGCTCTCGGCCAATTCCCGTTCGCGCTCCGCAAGAAGGGCCTCGATCCGCCCGACGGTCTCGCGCTCGCGTTCCAGTTCACCGTTGCGCGCGGCCAGATCGGCACCGGTGCCCGTCAAGGCCGCACGCATATCTTCCAGATTGCGTTCGAGGCTGGCGAGATCGGCAACGCGCTTCTCCAGCGTCGCGGCCGTTTCGCCATGGCCGGTGCGCTCGCTCGCAAGGGCGGCCTGCGTGTCGGAAAGCTCGCTGCGTGTCTTCGCCAGATCGGTTTCGAGACCGCCGATGCGCGTATCGCGCTCGCCAAGCTCGCGCTCCAGCCGGCCGATCGTCATGTCGCGCCGTCCGAGTTCCTGCATCGCGCCGGCCTTGGCGGCGAAGCCACGTTCGGCATCCTGCTCGGCCGAACGCATGCGCAGGGCAAGCTCGGCGCGCAGATGGTCGCGGTCGGCGGCGATTTCGGCGAGCGAGAGGGGGAACGCCGCCTCGGCCCGCTTGCGCGCCAGCCTGTCGGCCCGCCGCGCCAGCGCCGGCACGGCCGCCAGGGCCATGAGGGCGGCGCAGAGGAAGCCGAGCGCGAACAGCATGGCGGCTTCGATCAAATCTCAGGACTCCCGGCTGAGGACTGAGGTCGAATCTGCCACGGCGGCGGCGCCATGGCCAGAGATACTCGCCCCGGCTAGAACGGGTTCCAGGTCGCCTGCGGCGTGAACTTGAGATAGCCGAGATTGACGCCGAGGCGCCAGCCGACGCCCGTCCGGATCGGCACGACCATGATGCCTTCCGCCGTCAGCGCGGTGAAGCCGAAGCCGCCGATGAAATAGGCTGAGCCGTCGACGCCGGCGAAGCGCTGGTAGAGCGCATCGACCACCGGCAGGTTGTAGACCAGCATCATAGTGCGCGCGCCCTCGCCACCGAAGTCGAAGCCGATCGAGGGACCCTGCCAGAAGACCCGGCGGTCGCCGGCATTGCGCGTATAGAGCTGCCCCTCGCCATAGCGCAGGCCGCCGACGAAGGCGCCGGAGGCTTCCTGGCCGAGGACATAGCCGTTCGGCTCGCCCCAGCGGCGCACCGCTTCCTCGATCGTCAGTGCGAGGCCCCGCGACACGTTGCCGAAGAACTTGTGGCCGGAGCCGACGAGCTCGTTCTGGCTGAACGACTGCTGGTTCTTGTAATTCTGGGCGAGAGCGGCAAGCGGCATCCCGCTCAGGCTCGCGGCGGCCACGGCGAGACCGCCCGTGATCAGGTTGCGGCGGGTCTGGGTCATCAGCGACATCTCCAGGCAGGGCGCCAGGCAAGGCAGAGCGCCGGGGCGGTTCGATCGTCCGTCCGCTCGGCACCGGCGGCGACTGCATGGCAGCCGGCTCGGGATGGATGCGGCGCGGGCCGGGAGGCGGGCCGATCCTGGGCCATCCGCCACCCGACCGAACGTCGAAGCGCGACGTTCGGCGAATGCGAATCAATTCGGTAACGAATTAGATACGCCGCAAATCTATCCAAGGCGTGAAGATTCCGGAGAGCCGTTCGGCCCGGGATTGGGACTGACCCGAGGATTTGATGCGATGAAGGCCGCAGCAAGGCAGCGCTTGATCTCGGCCGCCGCCACCCTCGTCTCGCTCTTCCTGATCGGGCAGGTCGCGCTTGCCAGCACGCCGCAGGCCGCACCGGACACAGCAGCCACATCCGCGCCTGACCCGACCTTGCCGCCAGGCCTGCCGGAGCTGCCCTCGCTCGGCGAGGTGATGCAGCGCGACCAGCGCACCGGCCTCGCCATGAACGGCCTGGACCCGGTTTCCTATCGCCTCGGGGCAAGACCGATGGCGGGGCGGGCCGAATACGAACTCATCCAGGATCGCATCGTCTGGCGTTTCGCCTCGCAGGCCAATCTCGAAGCCTTCCGCGATGCGCCGGAGGTCTACACGCCCGTCTTCGGCGGATTCGATCCGATCGGCGTCGCCAATGGCGTGGCGGTCGAAAGCGACCCCAGCCAATTCGCGGTGGTCGGGTCGCGCTTGTTCCTGTTCCGCTCGGCCGACACTCGCCAGCGCTTCCTGCGGGAAGCCGGCTTGCTGGCCCAGGCCGAAAGCCGCTGGAACGCGGTGCTGCGCTTCGTCGCCCGTTAGGGCTTCAGCCGCCGCAATCTCCGGCGATCGCCCGCCGCGCCAGCGCCTCGCTCGATGCCGCCACGAAAGGCGGGTTGCGGAACTGCCGCTCGCTGCGGCCGTAATCGGGCAAGGTGCCGTCCAGCGTCAACACGATGCCGCCCGCGGCCGACAGGATCGCATCGCCGGCAGCGATGTCCCATTCCATCGTCTGGCCGCAGCGGACATGGATGTCGGCCTCGCCCGAGGCGATCATGCCGAACTTCACCGCCGATGAAACCGGGATGCCCTTGCTGCAGCACATCGACGCCGCGATGCCGTCGCTGCGGCCGTCGCCATGGAAGCGGCTGACCAGGGCGACCGGCCCTTCCCCCGGGACGGCGCGGACGCTCGTCCGCCGTGCCTCGCCCAGAAGGGTCCCGTCGGGGCCGAAATCCTGCGCATAGGCATGCGCGCCGGAAAACCAGAGCCGCCCGATGGCCGGGGCCGCGATGGCGCCCGCGATGGGCCGGCCGTCGCTGACGATCGCGATCGCCACGCAATAGCTGTCGCCGCCGGCGAGGAACTCGCGCGTGCCGTCGAGCGGATCGAGCAGGATGAAGATGGCGCCGGGCGCCGCGTTCTGCGCGGTTTCCTCGCTCACGATCGGAAAACCCGGCAGCAGGCGCGTCAACGCCGCCTTGGCGGCTTGGTCGGCCGCAAGGTCCGCGGAGCAGACGGGCGAACCGTCGCTCTTGAGCCTGACATCGCGGGCCGCCCGCTTCGCCAGCAGGACGGCGGCACTGACCGCGGCAGCTTCCGCCAATTTGCGCCCCAGGCCATCGCGGTCGCGCAGGCGGGGATCGTCATGGCCGATCATCGCGGCCCATCCTTCCAGTAACCGCCCTCATATGGCGATTAACCACATGAAAACCAAGATGGCAGCATATCAAGCGATAACGGCGCCCCAATCCGGCGCGTCCCCGTTTCCAGGACCTCGCCCCCATGACCGACATCTCGCTCGAGCCGCTCGATCTGGCTGCGCTTCTCTGCAGCCGCGTCTGTCATGACGTGATCAGCCCGGTCGGCGCGATTGTCAACGCCCTCGAGGTTCTCGAAGAAGATGATCCGTCGATGCGCGATTTCGCGCTGGAGCTGATCAAGAAGAGCGCGCGCGCCGCCTCGGCTCGCCTGCAATTTGCCCGCCTCGCCTTCGGTGCGGCCGGATCTGCCGGCGCGATGATCGATCTCGGCGATGCCGGCAACGTCGCCAACGGCTTCCTCAACGACGAGAAGCTTTCGCTCGACTGGGAAGCGCCGCGCGCATTGCTGCCGAAGAACCAGGTCAAGCTCCTGCTGAACCTGCTAGTGCTGGCGACGCAAGCGGTACCGCGCGGCGGCAAGCTCGTCTCGCGCGCGACCGTCGAGGGCGAACAGGGCACGTTCGAGATCACGGCGACCGGCTCCCATGCCCGCATCCCGGCCCATGTCGAGGAGCTCATCGCCGGGCGCTCGGAGACGGGCACGATCGACGCCCATGCCGTCCAGCCGCTCTATACCGGCATGGTCGCGCGCGCTGCCGGAATGGATATCGCCTTCGCCATCGACGGCGACACGGTGACGATCAAGGCCGCCAAGGCGGCCTGAGAGAAGGCGGCCTGACGATCGTTACCGGTCGAGGCGCGATCTCAACCGATCATAAACCGTTCTTCTGCTTTAGTTCCTGCAGCGTTCCGCGTTGAGTGAAGTTCCTGCATGGACGAGCTACTGCAAGAGTTCCTGACGGAGACCGGCGAGAATCTCGACACGGTCGATCGGGAGCTTGTCCGCTTCGAGCAGGACCCCAACGACCGCGACATCCTGCGGAACATCTTCCGGCTGGTCCATACGGTGAAGGGCACCTGCGGCTTCATCGGCCTGCCCCGGCTGGAAGCGCTGACCCATGCCGCCGAGTCGGTGATCGGCCAGTTCCGCGACGGCGCCACGGTCAAGCCCAGCGCCGTCACCGCGATCCTGGAAACCATCGACCGGATCAAGGACATCCTCGCCGAACTCGCCGAGAAGGGGCAGGAGCCCGAAGGCAATGACGAGACGCTGATCGGCGAATTGTTCGCGCTCGCCGAACATGCCAGGGGCCAGCTCAAGCTGCAGCCGCCGGTCGATCTCGCGCTCGATCCGGTCGCTGCCTATCTCGCGCGTCATGGCCAGGCCGTTCCGGCCGCGGGCAGCGCGGAGGATATCGTTTTCCGCAGTGCGCCCGGCCCGCAGCGCGGACCCGACGGCCGCATCGAGGGCCGCGAAGCCGCCTCTCCCGCCGAGGAAGCGCATGCTCCGGCACGCGGCGGCACCAGCGCCCCGGCGACGTTGCGCGTCAATGTCGATACGATCGAGCATCTGATGACGATGGTCTCGGAGCTCGTCCTCACTCGCAACCAGCTCCTCGAGGTCGCGAGGCGTCAGGAGGATGCCGGCCTCAAGGCTCCGCTCCAGCGCCTGTCCCTGATCACCGCCGAGCTGCAGGACGGCGTGATGAAGACGCGCATGCAGCCGATCGGCAATGCCTGGTCGAAGCTGCCGCGCATCGTGCGCGACCTCAGCGCCGAGCTGGGCAAGCGCATCGAGCTGATCACCGAAGGCGCCGAGACCGAACTCGATCGCCAGATTCTCGACCTGATCAAGGATCCGCTGATCCACATGGTCCGCAACTGCGCCGACCATGCAATCGAATTGCCGGCCGACCGGCGCGAGGCCGGCAAGCCCGAGCACGGCACGATCCGGCTCGCCGCCTATCACGAGGGCGGGTCGGTCACCATCTCGATCGCGGATGACGGCCGCGGCCTCGATATCGAGCGCATCCGCGGCAAGGCCATCGCCAAGGGCCTTGCCACCGAGGCCGAGCTGGACAGGCTCAGCGACGCGCAGATCAGCTACTTCATCTTCCATCCCGGCTTTTCCACCGCCGACAGCGTGACGGCGGTTTCGGGCCGCGGCGTCGGCATGGATGTCGTCAAGGCCAATGTCGATTCGATCGGCGGCACGGTCGATGTCGCCAGCCGCGCGGGTCTGGGCACCACGATCACCATCAAGATCCCGCTCACGCTCGCGATCATCTCGGCGCTGATCGTGGTCGCCGGCGCCGACCGCTACGCCATTCCGCAGATCGCCGTGCGCGAACTGGTCCGGGCCAAGGCTGGCGACGACAACCGCATCGAGGAGATCAACGGCGCTCCCGTCCTGCGGCTGCGCGGGCGGCTTCTCCCGATCGTGTCGCTGCCGGGTCTCATGGCCTGTCCCGACCGGGAGCCTGCCGCCCGGCGGGCGGATGGCGAGGGCTTCATCGTCGTCACCCAGATCGGCGAACGGCAGTTCGGCATCCTCGTCGACAGCGTCTTCCACACCGAGGAAATCGTGGTGAAGCCGATGTCGAGCAAGCTGCGCCACATCCATTTGTTCTCCGGCAACACCATTCTCGGCGACGGCACCGTCGTGCTCATCGTCGACCCCAACGGCGTCGCCCGTCTGGTCGGCGCGGCGGCTTCCGAGGAGATCGAGCAGGAGCCGCGCACGGCAGCCGCCCAGGTCCATCGCGGCGAGCGCACGACCATGCTCGTCTTCCGCGCGGGCTCCGGCAGTCTCCAGGCCCTGCCGCTGTCGCTGGTGACGCGGCTGGAGGAGATCGAGGCCCGCGAATTCCAGCGCGGCGGCGGCCGGACCCTGCTGCATTATCGCGGGCGCCTTGTCCCGGTGACGCCCGTCGCGGATACGCAACTGCGCTCCGAGGGCATCCAGCCCCTTGTCATCGTCTCCAATGGCGATCTCACCGTCGCACTCGCCGTCGAGGCCATCGTCGATATCGTCGAGGAGGTCTTCGAGCTGGAGATGGCGGCTGCCGAGGGGCGCGGCATCATCGGCTCGGCCATGATCCGCGGGCGGGCCACCGACATCCTCGACCTCGCCCATTATTTGCCGCTGAACGAACCCGGCTGGTTCGGAGCGGGCCGCAGCAGCGAGCTTCCCGGCCGGATCCTGCTGGTCGAGCCCTCCGACTTCCTGCGCGACATGCTGAGCCCGGTCCTGAGGGCGTCCGGCCGGATCATCGCCCCGATCGCCGATTTCAGCGAAGCAGCCCTCGCGACGGCGGGCGAGCCGATCGTGACCGCATTGCTTGACCTCGACC
>NZ_JAELTI010000132.1 GCF_016428755.1 Allobosea sp. ASV33 | reverse complement strand
CGGCCAGGGCCGTGCCGGAGAGAAGCAGGGTCGTCGCGCGGCCGGACACGGGCGTCGCAGGGCTCCAGAAGGCGGGGCGCGCGGATGGCGCGCATGGTTAATGGAGTTAGAACGAACAGGGTTAAGGAGCCGTCAACGCCGGGCGAGCCTGTGGGCAGGCGGTGGAAATACCCGCGGACGCCGTGCTACAGCGCCGGCCATGATCGAAGACATCCGCGACTCCGCCCTTCGCACCATAGCCACCGAGCGCGCCGGGCTCGATGCGCTCCACGCCGCGCTGGCGAATGGGTTGGGCGGGCCTTTTGCCGAGGCTGTGGCGATGATCCGGGGCTCGAGCGGGCGCGTCATCGTCTCCGGCATGGGCAAGTCCGGCCATGTCGGGCGCAAGCTCACGGCGACGCTGGCTTCGACGGGAACGCCCGCGCATTTCGTCCATCCGGCCGAGGCGAGCCATGGCGATCTCGGCATGGTCCAGCCCGAGGATGTCGTGATCGCGCTGTCCTGGTCGGGGGAGGCGGTCGAGCTCGCCGCGCTGGTCGGCTATACCCGCCGCTTCCGCGTCGGGCTGATCGCGATCACCGCCAATGCCGAGAGCACGTTGGGCAAGGAGGCCGATATCGCGCTCGTCCTGCCGAAGGCGACGGAGGCCTGCCCGAACGGGCTCGCGCCGACGACCTCGACGACGATGCAGATGGCGCTCGGCGACGCGCTGGCGGTGGCGCTGCTGGAGGCGCGCGGCTTCTCGCGGCAGGACTTCTTCGTCTACCACCCCGGCGGCAAGCTCGGCGCGCAGCTCAAGACCGTCGAGAGCATCATGCATCGTGGCACCGAATTGCCGCTGATCGGCCTCGACACGCTGCTGCCCGACGTCATCGCGATGATCTCGGACAAGGGTTTCGGCTGCGCCGTGGTCATGGATCTCGACGGCAAGCTCGCCGGCGTCGTCACCGATGGCGACCTGCGCCGCAAGACGGCGATGGGCGGCGGCGCCTCGCTCCGGGCGCGCGACATCATGACCGCCAATCCGCGCCGCATCGGCCTCGATACGCTGGCGGTCGAGGCGCTGGAACTGGTCAACCGCAGCCGGATCACGGCGCTGATCGTGGTCGATGCGGAAGACTGCCCGGCCGGGCTCGTCCATGTCCACGACCTCTTGGCGATGGGCGTGGCTTGATCCCGGTCGTCATGCTCGGGCCTGAGCCTTGAGCATCTCATGACACGGAGCCTCATGTGATCTGCGATTCTCGGGTCTGCGCTCCGCTTCGCCCGAGAATGACGGCTGACGGGACGGTGGCTCTTGCCGTGCGGCTATGAGGGTCTATCTAAAGCTCCAGAAGCTATAGATTTGGAGGGCGCATGACTGTAACCAACAAGCTCGAACGCGTGATGCCGATCGGCGCGCTCGCCGATCGCACCGGGGTCAAGGTCGAGACCATCCGTTATTACGAGCAGGTCGGTCTGCTGCCTCCGCCGGAACGCTCCGAGGGCAACCAGCGCCGCTATGGTCGGCGCCATGCCGAGCGCCTGGCCTTCATCAAGCATGCGCGCGATCTCGGCTTCGCGGTCGAGAACATCCGCACGCTGCTGAAGCTCTCCGACACGCCGGGCATGGCCTGCGACGAGGCCCATGCGATCTCGGTCGCGCATCTCGACGAAGTCCGCGACAAGATCGCGAAATTGCGCTCGCTGGAGAAGGAATTGGAGCGGATCGCGACGACCTGCTCGGGCGGCGTCGCAGCCTGCGACTGCGCGATCATCGAGGCGCTGGCCGATCATGGGCAGTGCGACCACGCCCATCATTGAAGCAGGGGCGTAGGCCCGAAATCTGCCTTGCCTCTCGTTTCCGGGGTGAAAAGGCTTAAATAGAACTCTTGCCAGGCAGCCTTCGGGCCGCTTGCCACGCCATTCGGGAGGGCGCGCGATGACGACAGGGCTCATGCCGCCGGGGGATGGACTCCTAAAAGGGAACAAAACCCGATTCTGCCGGAGTCAGCGATTCGGGCCCGCTTCGTTCCAGACTCGTTCTTATCGGGTTTCTATTTGAGACCTGCATAAGCTCCGTCCACGCTCCCGCCCGCATGGGCGGGCGAGAAGATCGGCTCACTCGCCTTGCTTCCTTTCCGTTCGCTGCCGCCCGCCGCCCGCGCCAATGGCGTCACGGCCGTGCTGGGCCCGACCAATACCGGCAAGACCCATCTCGCCATCGAGCGCATGATCGCCCATCCCACGGGGATGATCGGCCTGCCGCTGCGGCTGCTCGCGCGCGAGGTCTACCAGCGCGTGGTCGACAAGGTCGGCCCCGAAGCGGTCGCCCTCGTCACCGGCGAGGAGAAGATCAAGCCGGAGCGGCCGCGCTTCTGGGTCTGCACGGTCGAGGCGACGCCGCGCGATCTCGCCGTCGATTTCGTCGCGATCGACGAGATCCAGCTCGCCGCCGATCTCGACCGCGGCCATGTCTTCACCGACCGGCTGCTGAACCGGCGCGGCCGGGCCGAGACCATGCTGATCGGTGCCGGGACGATGCGCCCGCTGATCGAGCAGCTCATGCCGGGCGTGAATGTCGTGACGCGCCCGCGCCTGTCCCAGCTCACCTTCGCCGGCGACCGCAAGATCACCAGGCTGGCACCGCGCTCGGCCATCGTCGCCTTCTCCGTCGAGGAGGTCTATGCGATCGCGGAGCTGATCCGCCGGCAGAAGGGCGGGGCAGCCGTGGTGCTGGGCGCGCTCTCGCCGCGGACGCGCAATGCCCAGGTCGAGATCTACCAGTCCGGCGATGTCGATTATCTCGTCGCCACCGACGCGATCGGCATGGGGCTCAATCTCGACGTCAATCACATCGCCTTCGCAGCCGACAAGAAGTTCGACGGGCATCATTACCGCAAGCTCAATCCGGCCGAGTTCGGCCAGATCGCCGGGCGCGCCGGGCGGCATCTGCGCGACGGCACCTTCGGCACCAGCGGGCGCTGCCCGCCTTTCGATGCGGAGCTGGTCGAGGCGATCGAGAATCACCGCTTCGAGCCGATCCGCCAGATGCAGTGGCGCAATTCCGATCTCGACCTGCGCTCGGTTGGCGGTTTGCTCGACACGCTGAACCTGCAGCCATCCGAGCAGGGCCTGACGCGCGCGCTGATCGCCGAGGACATGACGACGCTGGAGGTGCTGGCGCGGGACCCGGATGTCGCGAAGCTGGCGCAGGGGCGGGCGGCGGTCGAGCGGCTCTGGGAGGTCTGCGGGCTACCGGATTATCGCAAGATATCGCCGATGCAGCATGCCGATCTGGCAACGACCCTGTATCTGCGCCTGATGCGCCATGGCCGGCTCGATAGCGACTGGTATCAGGCGCAACTCGCCTCTCTCGATCGCACCGATGGCGAGATCGATACGCTCTCGGCGCGGATCGCGCAGGTCCGGACTTGGACCTATGTCGCAAACCGTCCCGACTGGTTGCCTGATCCAGAGCATTGGCAGGGCATGGCGCGTCTTGTAGAGGACAAGCTGTCGGATGCGCTGCACGAGCGGCTGACCCATAGATTTGTCGATCGGCGCACCAGCGTGTTGATGCGCCGCTTGCGGGAGAATGCGATGTTGGAGGCTGAGGTCACTGCGACGGGCGACGTGCTCGTCGAGGGCCAGCATGTGGGGATGCTGCAGGGCTTCCGCTTCACGGCGGATCCGAAAGCCGGCGGTTCCGAGGTCAAGGCGCTGAACCTGGCGGCGATGAAGGCGCTCGGCTCCGAGATCGAGGCCCGGGCGGCGCGCGTCGTGTTGGCTGGCGACGATGCCTTCGTGCTGTCCCATGACGGGCTGGTGCGCTGGACGGGCGAGCCGGTGGCGCGCCTGACGGCCGGCGAGAAGGTTCTGGAGCCGCGCCTGCGCTTGCTGGTGGAGGAGCATCTCAGCGGCCCGGCGCGCGAACAGGTCGAGACCCGGCTCAGTCTCTGGCTGAAGAATCACATCACCCGCCTGCTTGGCGCCGTGCAGATCCTCGAAGCGGCCGAGAACGTCACCGGCATCGCCCGTGGCATCGCCTATCAGGCGGCTGAGGCGCTCGGCGTGCTCGAACGCGCCAAGGTCGGCGAGGAGATGAAGGCGCTCGACCAGGAAGGCCGCGCGGCTTTGCGCCAGCTCGGCATCCGCTTCGGCGCCTTCCACATCTATATGCCGGCGCTGCTGAAGCCGGCGCCGCGCGCGCTCGCCGCCCAGCTCTGGGCGCTGAAGCATGGCGGGCCGGAGACGGCCGGGCTCGACGACATCGCCCATCTTGCGGCCTCGGGGCGCACCTCCTTCCCGGTCGACAAGGCCGTGCCGAAGGGGCTCTACCGGGCCGCCGGCTACCGCGTCTGCGGCGAGCGAGCCGTGCGCGTCGACATTCTGGAACGCTTGGCCGACCTGATCCGCCCGGCGATCGCCTATCGCCCCGGCGTCACGCAGGGCACGCCGCCGACCGGGGCCGCCGACCAGGACGGCTTCGTCGCCACCGGCGCGATGACCTCGCTCGTCGGCTGCGCCGGCGAGGATTTCGCCTCGATCCTGCGTTCGCTCGGCTATGTCTCGGTCAAGCGTCCAGGGCCTGCGATCACCGTGCCGCTGGCGCCGCCTCCGGCTCCGACCGAGCCGGCCAAGCCTGTCGTGGCTGGCGACGCGGAAGTGGCTCAGGCCGAGGGTGAAGGCCTCGAGACCACCGCCGAGGCTGAAGACACGAGCGAACCGGCGAGCGTTCTTAACGAGGATGGGCTGGCCGAGGTCGAGACCCATGCCGTCGAAGCGCCGGCGGTCGAGACGACGGATACGCCGATCCTGACCGAGACGGAGCTCGACACCGCGCGGGAGCCGATGCCGGCCGATGCGATGGTGGCGCTCCCCGCTGCCGCTGCCGAGGAAGCTGCGTCCGCCGAAGCCGTTGCTGCCGAAGCTCCTGCAGCCGAGGCCGCGCCGGCCGAGCCCGAATTGATCGAGGTCTGGCGGCCGCATCGCCATCAGGGTGGCCGCCGGCCCGAGCAGGGCAATCCGCGTGGCCGCCGCGAGGGCGGTGAGCGTCGCGAAGGTGGCGAGCGCCGTGGCGGCGACCGGCCGCAGCGCGAGGGCCGCCCCGGCGGTCCGCGCCGCGACGGGCGTCCCGACAACCGGCCGGCGGCTGCCGCGGGCGAGGGCGCGCCGGCGCAGCGCCAGGAGCGCAGCGATGCGCGTCCGCGCCAGGACGAGCGCCCGCGCCGTGACGACCGGCCGCAGCGGCAGGATCGTCCCGAGGGCAATCGCGGTCCGCGTCCCGATTTCAAGCGCGACGGCCGCCCCGGCGGTCCGCGTCGCGAGGAGCGGGGCGGGGGCGAGCGCTTCCAGCAGGCGCCGCGTCCGCGCCCTGCGAATCGCGAGCCGGACCCGGATTCGCCCTTCGCCAAGCTCGCGGCCCTCAAGGCCCAGCTCGAAGGCAGCAAGAACTGAGAGCACGGAGGCGCGGGCGGTTTGCAGGACGATCGTCAGCGTCTCGACAAATGGCTCTGGTTCGCGCGCTTTGCCCGTAACCGCCCGGCGGCCGTGCGCCTGGTGGAGGACGGCCATGTCCGCATCGAAGGGCGCCGATGCGATAATCCGGCGCAAGGCATCAAGGTCGGGGCGGTGCTGACGCTCGCCCTGCCGCACGCGACGGTCGTGGTCAGGGTTCTCGGTTTCGCCGAGCGGCGCGGTTCCTTCGCGGTTGCGCAGCAGCTCTACGAGAGGCTCGACGGTGGCAGCGGCAATGCGTCGCTTGCGGCGGCGGAAGACGAAGACTAAATCCGCGACCTGCCTGCGATGGCGCTGAAATCGGGCCGGGGAGAAAATTCCTCCCCGGAGTGCCGCCTCAATGACGGATCGTTCTGCAAGAGATCACGAAAACGACCTTGAAACCTGCGCCGGGCAAGGGTTTATGGGGCTGTTTAGAAGCGTTGGAAGGGCCGACCCATGACCTATGTGGTCACCGAGAACTGCATCAAGTGCAAGTACATGGATTGCGTCGAGGTTTGCCCGGTCGACTGCTTCTATGAAGGCGAGAACATGCTCGTCATCCATCCCGACGAGTGCATCGACTGCGGCGTCTGCGAGCCGGAATGCCCGGCCGAGGCGATCAAGCCGGATACCGAGCCCGGCCTCGAAAGCTGGCTGCAGCTCAACGGCAAGTTCGCGGCGAACTGGCCCAATATCACCCAGAAGAAAGAGCCCCCAGCAGACGCCAAGGCGTTCGACGGCGTCGCCGGAAAGCTCGAAATGCTGTCGCCGGAGCCCGGCGAAGGCGACTGATCTGGCGGGTTTTCTGCCGTCGCGCTGCGTTAACCACGACCTTGCCATGCTGACGCAGGGGAGCGCCGTCGGGCGTTTACCTTTGATTCGGCGTGTTTTTTGTGTTACAAGCCAGTCCTAGTCGAAGTCGTTCCGCATGCCCCTGCGAGGTTCCTGCAATCGGGGCGCCCCCAGAGATCATAATTGACGAAAGAGCCGGCTTCGGCGCCGGGGCTTTGGTCGTCGTTCTCGCGGGCCCAATGAAACAGTCGACTAGGGAGCGTGAGGCGGTGCGTTTCTCATAGCGTCGCATCAGGCGGAAGTCCCCTGCCAGCCGGCCGGGGGCTAAATCATCACGCGCTCGCGTCAAGCGGGCCGGTCAGGAGTCGTAACGGCATGTCCACTGCGAAGAAAGCTGTTGTGCGCCAGGGTTTCAAGACGGGCGAGCACGTCGTCTATCCGTCCCATGGTGTCGGTCAGATCACGGCGATCGAAGAGCAGGAAGTCGCGGGTTTCAAGCTGGAATTGTTCGTCGTCAGCTTCGCCAAGGACAAGATGACGCTGCGGGTCCCGACTGCCAAGGCCGCCAGCGTCGGCCTGCGCAAGCTCGCCGATGCCGATGCCGTCGCCAAGGCGCTGACCACGCTCACCGGCCGCGCCCGTGTCAAGCGCACCATGTGGTCGCGCCGCGCGCAGGAATACGAAGCGAAGATCAATTCCGGCGATCTCGTCGCGATCGCCGAAGTGGTGCGCGACCTCTACCGGTCCGAGGCCCAGCCCGAGCAGTCCTATTCCGAGCGTCAGCTCTATGAAGCGGCCCTCGACCGCATGACCCGCGAGATCGCTGTCGTCGACGACGTCACCGAGACCGAGGCGCTCAAGAAGATCGAAGGCCAGCTCGCCAAGTCGCCGCGCCGCGCCGGCAAGGCGGAAGCCGAGGCCGAGGCGGATCTCGAAGGCGACAACGACGATCTGGCGGAAGAGGCCGCCTGAGCGGTTCGTTCCCTATCGTTTCGAGAAACCCGGCGGGCAACCGCCGGGTTTTTTGTTGTCCGAGGCCGATGCGTGTCATGGGCCAAGAGGCCGTCATGCTCGGGCTTGACCCGAGCATCTCCTGCCGTAAGAGGCCGGGGGCCCTCTCGTCCTGAGATTCTCGGGTCAAGCCCGAGAATGACGCCCTTGTTTGCTCAGGCTGTCCCAGTTCCCGCCTTCAGGAAAGCCACCGTCTTTGCCCAGGCCTGCTTGGCCGTCCCGGCGTCGTAGCGCTCGGCGCTGGTGTCGTTCATGAAGGCGTGGTCGACATCGGGATAGACGATCGCCTCGTACTGGACGCCGGCGGCCTTCAGCGCCTTTTCGTAGTCGGGAAGCATCTGGACGAGGCGGGTGTCGCGTCCGGCCTGCTGGATCAGGAGGCGGGCTTTGATCTGCGGCACCTTGGCGAGATCCGGCGGGCGACCATAGAAGACGACGCCGGCCGCGAGCTCGGGAACGGACACGGCGAGGTCGTTGACCGCGCCGCCGCCCCAGCAGAAGCCGACCGCGCCGGTCTTGCCGTTCGCATCGGGCCGCGCGGCCAGGTATTTCAGCGCGGCGCGGCCTTGGGTCACGACGCTCTCCACGGAGAGCTGGGGGAAGAGCGCGCGGGCTGCGTCGGGGTCGGCAGGCGTGCCGCCGAGTGGGGTGAGGAAGTCGAGCCCGAGCGCGGTGAAGCCCTCCAGCGCCATGCGGCGGGTGATGTCCTCGATATGGGGATTGAGGCCGCGGTTCTCGTGGATGACCAGGACGCCCCCACGCTTCGCCTGCGCCTTCGGCGTGACCAGATAGCCCTTCAGCGCCACGCCATCGACGGTCTGGTCGAACCGGGTCGCGGTGATGCGGGCATCGTCCGGCGCCACCTGCTGGGCTTGGGCGTAATTGGGTTCGAGCAGCGCCAGCGCGGCTTCGGCCGCCGCCGTGGTGCCGGCGATCGCGAGCAGCCGGTTCATGAAGACGCGCCGGTCGAGCGGCTTATGCGTGTATTCGTCGTAGAGTTCGACGATTCGGCGATCGAGCGCCATCCTTGCCTCCCGTGATCATGGCCTTTGGCCGATCATAGCCGCCGGCGCGGGCGATGCAGGACGGCTGTGGCCGGTCTCGCGGCCTTGTGATGGCGGAAGGCTACTCGGCGACGACCTTGTAACGCTGGCCGGGCGTCAACGCGGCATTGCGATCGAGCCCGTTGAGCAACTGGAAGAGCTCGGCCGGCCGGTCCTGCTCGGGCATGCGCTCGGCCATGCTGGCGATGGTGTCGCCGGCCTCGGCCGTGACCAGGCGGATCTGCATCGGGCGGACGGCCTGCGCTTCCGCCGGCGTCATCACCCGGAAGGTGTCGGCGATGGCGCGCATCTGCCGTTCCGGGTCGCTGCCGCCGCGCGCCGCCAGGATGAAGCGATAGACCCGGTCGCCGATTTGCACGGCGGCGAGGCTGAAGGTCCAGTCGGTGCCGCGGCCATGGGCGCGCACCGCCGGCTGGCCGCCGATCTCGGTCTTCTCGATCCCGGTCGTCTCGACGCCGTCGATCCAGCCGGCGGCGACATAGGATTCCAGCGTCTGGCCGCTCTTCAGCGTCACGGAATCGAAGCGCAGGGCCTGGGCGCCATTGGCGCTGACGCCGATGACCATGTCCTGGGCCGCTTCCAGGCTGAAGCCGTCGGGCGCGGCAAAGGCGATACGCAGGGCGCTGTTGAGATAGCGCCGGCCGCGAACCACGCCGTCGCGCGGATCATCACCATAGGCGAGGCCTTCGATCGCATTCAGCCAGCGATTGGCGTCGTGCTCGCCGATGCCGGGCGCGGCGATCTGGCGGGCGGCGGCGGTGACCGCGGCGATGCGCTCCGGCGTCTGCGGGTGGCTGGAGAGGATGTCGAGCCGCTTGTCGTCGGCGCTCTGGTTCTGGCCGCTGCTGCGGAAGGCGGTGTTGCGACCGAGCGTGGCGAGGAAGCGGCCGGCGCCATAGGGGTCGTAGCCGGCGCGGGAGATGTTGCGGACGCTGATCTGGTCGGCGGTAAGCTCCTGCTGGCGCGAGAACTTCGCCAGCGAGAGCTTCGAGCCGGCGCGCACGGCGGCGCTGCGGGTCGGATCGTTCAGGACCTGTGAGACCACCTGGCTGACCAGCGCCGATTCCGCTTCCTTCTCGGCGCGTTCGACGGCGTGCTGCGCCGTGACATGGGCGATCTCATGCGCCAGCACCGAGGCGATCTCGGAAGTGTCGTTGGCCAAGGCCAGCAGGCCGCGCGTGACATAGAGCCGGCCATTGGGCAGGGCGAAGGCGTTGACTACGGGCGAGTTCAGGATGGTGATCTCGTAGTGGCCGATCTGGCCCTCGCCGGCCTTGGCGAGCCGCTGGACGACCTCGTCGAGCGCGGCGCGGGCACGCGGCGCGCGGTATTCGCCGCCGAAGGCGGTCAGCAGGCGCTGATGCTCCTGATCGGCGGCGCGCTGGACCGTGTTGATGCGCGGTGCGATCTCGCCTTCGGAATTATTGCTGGCCGGGAGGATCGGGCTCTGGTCGCCGAGGCAGCCGACGAGCAGCAGGCCGGGCAGCACGATGGCCGCCAGCCGTTTCAAAGGTCGCGAAAGCGATGCTCGCCAGAGCTCCAGCATGTCCTCAGTCGATCAGTTCCAGCGCCGTCCGGGATGCGACCTCGAGCAGGAGGCCGTCGCGCCCGGACAGGACACCATAGGCGCGCAGCCGTTTACCGCCGAGATGGCTCGCGGTCCAGCCGGCGCTCTTCAGTTCGCGCCAGAGGCTGCGCGACAGGACGATCGAGGCAGCCTCCTTGGGACGGCGGGAGAAATTCAGATAGGTCCGCTGGGAGCGCTCGCCGACCGAGGCGATCCGGCCTTCCAGCATGACGTAACGTCCCTCCTGCGCCTTTACCGCGGCGAGATCATGGCCATCGACCGCCACTTGCGGCGAAACTTGCGTCTCAGATGTTACCGTTTTCTGAACGGGCGCCTTCTGGGGTGTTTCGCAGGGGGATGCGCCGGGCTCCGGCAAGGGCAGGGCGGAGCCTTGCCGCAGCAGGAGCTGGGCGAGATCCTGCGCGGGCTCGCCTGGCGATGCCGGCGGGATCGAGAGCCGCGCGGGCAGGCGGCCCCAACGGTCCGGCTCGCCATGGATGGTCAGGCCGAGCGGGCGATCGCGGAAGCTGCGCAGGCCAGCGTCGAAGCGCATGGCCTCCTCCGGGCTCTGGCGCGGCGCCAGGCCGATGAGCCGCAACCGGCGCCCGTCACCGAGAAGCGGGTCCCCGGCCGGATCGAGCCCGTTCAGTTGCACTGTCGTCGCGGCGGCATCATCGGGCGCGCAGCCGGATGCTGCCCGCGCTGGCCCTCCCGCGCAGGCGGCGAATATGACGGCAACAAGAAGGGACTTCACCCGCATCGCGATTATGCTACACGGAGTTTCATGCGTCCCGGTAGCTCAGCAGGATAGAGCAACGGTTTCCTAAACCGTAGGTCAGGGGTTCGAATCCCTTCCGGGACGCCATTTCGCCTTCTCCGCGATAATCGCTAGGCCGCGCCTCCTGAAACCGGTGGCCAGCAGCGGGCCCGTTGCTCTAAGCACAGAGCATGGAGACCGTTTCGCCCCACGATATCTTCACCCATGTCCGCATCGTCATGGGCATGGTCATTGGCCTCGGCATCACAAGGATGCTGGCGGGCATCGCCGGCTTCATCCAGCATCCCGGCCGCCATCGCGTCTCGCTGCTCCACATGCTCTGGGTCGGCTCGATCCTCCTCGAACTCGTGCTGTTCTGGTGGTGGGAGTTCGGGCTGTCGCGCATCCCAAGCTGGAGCTTCGGCGTCTATCTCTTCCTGATAGGTTATGCCGTCGTCCTCTATCTGATCTCGGCGCTGCTCTTC
>NZ_JAELTI010000131.1 GCF_016428755.1 Allobosea sp. ASV33 | reverse complement strand
GCTCTCGACCCAGAACGACCCGCCGGAAGCCGCCGCCAAGCCGTTCTCGAAGAACCGCGACGGCTTCGTCATGGGCGAGGGCGCGGGCGCGCTGGTGCTGGAAGATTACGACCATGCGCTGGCACGCGGCGCGACGATCCTCGGCATCGTCGCCGGCTGCGGCGAGCGCGGCGACGGTTTCCACCGCACCCGTTCCAGCCCGGACGGCAAGCCCGCCATCCTCGCCATGCAGGATGCGCTGGCCGATGCCGGCCTGACGCCCGACGATGTCGACTACATCAACGCCCACGGCACCTCGACGCCGGAGAACGACAAGATGGAGGCGATGAGCTGCGCCGCCGTCTTCGGCGAGCGCATGGCGAGCCTGCCGATCTCCTCGAACAAGTCGATGATCGGCCACACGCTGACCGCGGCCGGCGCGGTCGAGGCGGTGATCTCCTTCATGACCATCGCCAACGGTACGATTCCGCCAACGATCAACTACGTGAACCCCGATCCGGCGATCGCGCTCGACGTCGTGCCGAACACGGCCCGCAAGGCGAAGGTCAGGACGGTGATCTCCAACTCCTTCGGCTTCGGCGGCCAGAACACCTGCCTCGTGCTGACGGCGCCCCCGGAGGCCGCATGACCAGGATTCTCGTCACCGGCGGCGCCAAGGGTGTCGGCGCGGCGATCGTGCGCGCGCTCGCGGCGGCCGGCCACGATGTCGACTTCACCTTCCGCTCCTCTGCCGAGCAGGCGAAGGCGCTGGCCGAAGAAATCGCCGCAAGCCATCCCGGCCGCAGCATCGTCGCGCTCCCGCTCGATCTCTCCGACAAGGAGGCGCTCGACGCCTTCTGCGAGGCGCGCGAGGGCGAGAGCTATTTCGGCTTCGTCCACAATGCCGGCCAGCCCTATGATTCGCTCGCCGCGATGATGGCGCAGGACAAGGCGGAAGCCGCGATGCAGGTCAATTTCTGGGCCTTCACCCGCCTCGCCAAGAGCCTGATGCGCACCATGATCCGCGCCAGGGCCGGCCGCATCGTCGCCATCGGCTCGGTCGCGGCCTTGCGCGGCAATCCCGGCAACGCGGCCTATGCGGCCTCCAAGGGCGCGCTGATCTCCTATGCCAAGACGCTCGCGGTCGAAACCGGCAAGCGCGGCGTCACCGTCAACGTGATCGCGCCTGGCTTCGTCGACACCGACATGATGGCGCCCTACGCCGCCTATCGCGACAAGATGCAGGGGCAGATCCCGGCCGGCCGCTTCGCGAGGCCGGAGGAGGTCGCCGGCCTCGCCGCCTTCCTGATGAGCGAGCCCGCCGCCTATATCAGCGGCACGGTCCTGCCCATCGACGGCGGCCTGACGGCACAGCTCGGCGTTCACCGCTGAATCGACCGAAGCGGCTTTTCGTGATACGGTTCACTCCGAACCGGAGTGAACCGACATGACGGCAGCCTTTACCATCCGCCTCGACGACGAGATGCTGGCCAAGCTCGACGCGCTCGCCGCCGACACCGACCGCTCGCGCAACTGGATCGCGGCAAAGGCGATCGAGGACTATGTCGCGTTGAACGCGTGGCAGATCGCGAGAATCAAGGAAGGGATCGCCGAAGCCGATCGCGGCGAGTTCGCGACGGACGAAGAGGTCGAGGCCGTGTTCCGCAAGTACAGGGCCGTGGCCGAGTGAGGCTCGTCTGGACGAAGCGCTCACTGCGCGAGCTCGACCAGATCTTTGCCTTCGTCGCGAAGGACAGCCGCTCCGCCGCTGCAGCACTGGTCGATCTCATTGAGCAGCGCTCCGCAATGCTGACCAGCCATCCAGAGATCGGGCGGCCGGGACGGAGCGATGGAACCCGCGAACTCATCGTGACTGGCACGCCCTATATCCTCCCCTACCGCGTCAGCGACGGCCGCGTCGAAATCCTCGCGGTCCTCCACACCTCCCGGCAATGGCCGGACCAGCTCTGAAAGCGTTCGAAACCCATGCGTTCCCTCCAGCTTCATGGCGACCGTGACCTCCGTCTCGAGGAGATCGAGCCGCCGCCGCCGCCGGCTCCCGGCGAGGTGCAGATCCGCATCAAGGCGGTCGGACTGAACTATCTCGACCTCTGGGGCTTCCGCGGCATGGCCTTCGCCAAGCGCAAGATGCCGCAGGCGGCGGGCGTCGAGGCGGCCGGCGAAATCGTCTGCGTCGGCGAGGGCGTGACCGGCTTCGCGCCGGGCGACACCGTCACCGCCTATGGCGCGGACACTTGCGGCCAGTGCAAGGCCTGCCGCGAGGGCCGCGACAATCTCTGCGAGAACGTCGCCGGCATCATGGGCTTCCATATCGACGGCTTCGCCCGCGAGCTGCTCAACCGCCCGGCACGGCTGACGATCAAGGCGCCGAAGGGCGTCTCCTTCGAGGACGCCGCCTGCGCGCCGATCGGCTTCGGCACGGTCCAGCATATGCTCTTCGACAACGCGAAGCTGGAGCCCGGCGAGTCGGTGCTCGTCCATGCCGGCGGCTCCGGCATCGGCACGGCCGCAATCCTGATGGCCAAGGCGATCGGCTGCACGGTCTACACCACGGTCGGCGACGACGAGAAGGGCGCCAAGGCCAAGGCGATCGGCGCCGACCACGTCATCAACTACCGCGAGGACCGGTTCGAAGGCGTCGTCCGCAAGCTCACCGGCCGCAAGGGCGTCGACGTCGTGTTCGAGCATGTCGGTGCCGACACCTGGAACGGCTCGCTGCTCTGCCTCAAGCGCGGGGGCCGGCTCGTCACCTGCGGCGCGACCTCCGGACCTTCGGCCACGATCAACCTGATGCAGCTCTTCCAGCAGCAATACCGCATCACCGGCTCCTTCGGCTGCCGCATCGAGAATATCGCGCAATCGCTGGAGAAGATGGCCGGCGGGATGAAGCCGGTGATCGACTCGGTCTTCCCGCTCGCCGAATTCGAGAAGGGCCTCGCCCGGATCGAGGGGCGGCAGGTCTTCGGCAAGGTCGTCATCGCCTTCTGATCGGGAACCGTTTCCCGTCGGAGACTTGACGAAGGCGCGTTCCTGCCCCAGATCGCCCGTTCAAGGCCCGGTCTTGCTCTCGGCACGGGCGTTTCAGGCAGGACCGACCTTGAGACGATTGAAGGCTATCGCCGCACGCATCGGCGCGGCGGCGATGATCGGCGTGATCCGCACCCTGTTCGCGTTCCTGCGCCTGGTCGGCCCCGAGCGCGCCAGCGATCTCGGCGGTTGGCTCTTGCGCACGGTGAGCCCGCTGATCCCGGTCAACCGCGTCGCGCTCGCCAATATCCGCGCCGCCTTCCCGGAGAAGGACGAGGCCGAAGTCAGGCGCATCGCGCGCGGCGCCTGGGAGAATCTCGGCCGCGTCGCCGGCGAATATGCCAATCTGAAGGCGCTGTTCGACTACGACTACCACAACCCCGACAAGCCCTCGCGCGTCGAGGTCAAGGGCATCGAGCACTTCATCGCGCTCAAGGATGACGGGAAGCCCGGCCTGATCTTCTCGACCCATCTCGCCAACTGGGAACTGCCGGCGATCTGCGCCCAGGCCTACGACCTCGAAACCACCGCGGTCTTCCGGGCCCCGAACGACCCGGCGATCGCCGCCGTCGTCCACGAGATCCGCTCCGGCGCGATGGGGGGGCTTGCCGCGGCCAAGCAGGGCGCCGCCTTCGCCATGCAGGGCGTGCTGGAGAATGGCGGCCATCTGGGCATGCTGATCGACCAGCATTTCACCCGCGGCGTGGTCGTGCCCTTCTTCGGCCGCCCGGCGCTCACCAACCCGATCATGGGCAAATTCGCCAAGCGCTTCGAATGCCCGGTCCATGGCGTCCGTGTCATCCGCCTGCCGAACCACCGCTTCCGGCTGGAGCTGACGCCGCCGCTCGACCTGCCGCGCGACGCCAATGGCGAGATCGACGTCCAGGGCGCGATGGCGATGATGACGGCCGTCGTCGAGGGCTGGGTGCGCGAATATCCCGAGCAATGGCTCTGGATGCACCGCCGCTGGCGGCCCAACATGATCTCGGCTGCGGCCCGCGAGGCCTTCGATCACGCCCCCGCGACCGTGCCGGTTTTCAAGGCAACGTGATTTCCCTCGCGCGGGAATTGCGGGCTTTGGTAACCTCAGGAAAAGAAGTCGTCCGCAGAGTCCTGATCATGTTCCCGCGCCCGCGCCTCCTCGCAGCGACCGTTGCAGCCCTTGCCCTCGGCACGGCGGCACAGGCGCAGACCCCGGCCAAGGCGCCCAAGGCGGTGATCGAGCTCTTCACCAGCCAGGGCTGCTCGTCCTGCCCGCCGGCCGATGCGCTGGTCGTCGAGTTGGCCAAGGACCCCTCGCTGATCGCCCTGACCCTGCCGGTAACCTATTGGGATTATCTCGGCTGGAAGGACACGCTCGGCAAGGATTCCTTCGCGAAGCGTCAGAAATTCTACGCCAAGGCCCGCGGCGACGGGCAGGTCTACACCCCGCAGGTCGTCATCAACGGCGCCAGCCATGCGATCGGCTCGGAAAAGGCCGAGATCGAAAAGGCGGTGAGCCAGGTCGCGACGACTGCATTCACGGCGCGCATCGGCTTGAAGGAGGAGAACGGCGCCCTCCAGATCCAGGTCTCGCCGACCGGGAGCGAGGCCGAAACCACGGCCGGCATCTGGGTGCTCCCCACCACGCGGCAGGCAGCCGTGCCCGTCACGCGCGGCGAGAACCAGGGCCGCACCCTGTCCTATGCCAATGTCGTGCGCGGCATGGTCCGCGTCGGCGACTGGACCGGCAAGGAGACAACCATCACTGCGCCGCTCGCCGCCACGCAGGCACCGGAAGCCGACGGCTATGTCGTCGTGGTCCAGGCCGAATGGCCGGGCAAGCACGGCCTGATGATGCCGGGCGCAATCCTCGGCGCCGCCAGAGGGCTGACGAAGCGCTGATTCTGCGCCCCGCGGCGTTGACTTACAGCAGGATGACCTTGTTCGAGAGCTCGTCGACATCGCCGGGCACGGGCGGCACATGCTGCGCCAGCACGGAGCCGACCGAGCCGACGGCCGCGATCAACCCTTCCGTGAGGCGATCCTCGCGCGCCGCCCCGAGCAGCGGCTCGATGATCCCGCGCCATGTGTCCTTCTCGACCAGCCCGTCGATGCCGGTATCGGCGAGGATCTCGGCATAGCGCTCCTGCAGCGCGATATAGAGCAGCACGCCGGTGCGCCCCTTGGTCCGGGTCAGCCCGCGCGCCGTGAACTCGCGCAGAGCCACGTCATGCGCCCGCCTACGCTTGACGAAGCCGGGCACGAAGCGCCCGCCGCGGCCATACCAGAGCAGGCTCGCCAGCAGGCCGACGGTACAGATCAGCTGAATCAGGAAGATGCGCGGCGCGCTCATCACCGTCAGCCACAAAAGCGGCCAGGGCACGAACAGCGCGAGCGTCAACGCAAGCATTACCGGGATCGTGCGATAGCTCGAGGCTGCCCGGTCGATCACCACGACGATCTCGCCTGCGGTCAGGCTCTCGGCGCGCCGCACCGCCTCCGCGATCGCATCTCTGTCGGCTGAGTCCATTACCAGTCTCCCGAAGCTCCGCCGCCGCCGGATGAGCCGCCGCCACCTGAAAACCCGCCGCCGCCCGAGCTCCAGCCGCCTCCACCACCGCTCCAGCCCGAGCTGGAACCCGAACCCGTGCTCCAGCCCGTGCTCTGCGGCAGCGTCACCCATTGCCCATTGCGCAGGCGATGTCGGCGCGCGCCGCCCTGCTGGCTCAGGCCCCGCAGGAAGGCCACGATGAACAGGAAGATGAAGATCATCGCGATGATCACCGCGATAGTCTCTTCCGGAGAGCTTTCGTCCGAACGCACCTCGGCCTTGCGCTGCCATTCCTCGGCGTCCCCCGCGAGAATGGTCAGGATGGCATCGACGCCGGCCTCGATTCCCCCCGCGAAATCGCCGGTCTTGAATTTCGGCGCGATCGCGGTGGTGATGATGACCTTGGAGAGCGCGTCGGTCAGCGCGCCTTCGAGACCGTACCCGACCTCGATGCGGACCTTGCGCTCCTTCGGCGCGACGATCAGCAGGGCGCCGTTGTTCCGGGCCTTTTCACCCAGCTTCCAGTGCCGGAAGAGCCCGTTGGCGAAATCCTCGATCGTGACGTCCTGCAGCGAGGGCACGGTCGCGACGACCACTTGATCGGAGGTCTTGTCCTCATGCGCCTTGAGCTTGTCCGCGATCCGCTGCCGGACATCGGGCGCGAGCAGGTTGGCGCCGTCGACGACCCGCCCGGTCAGGGCGGGATAGGTTGGTTCGGCGGCGATTGCAAAACTGCTCCAGAGCAGCAGGAACAGCGCCAGCGCGGCGTGCCAGGGCGTTGTTCCCGGGCGAAGCGAAGCGCAGTCCCGAGAATCTCTGGCAGGAGATGCTCGGGTCAAGCCCGAGCATGACGGGCTGGTCAGTGCCACGGGATTCAGCCGAGCGGCCTCAGAACTTCACCGCCGGGGGCCGCTCGGCACCCACGGTCGCCGCGAAGGTCTCCATTGGCTTGGCGCCCCAGAACAGCTTCGCCCAGATCACGCCAGGGAAGGTGCGGATCTCGGTGTTGAAGGCCTGCACCGCCTGGATATAGTCGCGCCGCGCCACCGCGACGCGGTTCTCCGTGCCTTCGAGCTGCGACTGCAGGGCCAGGAAGTTCTGGTTCGACTTCAGGTCCGGATAGCGCTCCACTGTGACGAGCAGCCGCCCGAGCGCGCCGGTGAGCTGGTTCTGCGCGTCCTGGTATTCCTTGAACTTCGCGGGGTCGTTGATGGTCGAGGCGTCGACCTTGACCTGGCTCGCCTTGGCGCGGGCCTCGACCACGGCGGTCAGAACCTCGCGCTCCTGCGCAGCATAGCCCTTCACGGTCTCGACGAGATTCGGGATCAGGTCGGCGCGGCGCTGATACTGGTTCTGCACCTCGGACCAGGCGGCCTTCGCCCGTTCCTCCAGCGTCGGCACATTGTTGTAGCCACAGCCCGCGAGCACCACGCCGAGCATGCCGAGGACCAACCAGGCGAGTGGTCGGCGCAGAAGGGTCAGAAACGACATGCCGAAAACCCCTTTTGGCAACGTCAGGACAATCGATTCGGACCTTACCCGCCAGCGCCCTCCCATCCAAGCTGCCAGACCGCGGCGAATGGCCTATCCTGCGATTCTCACCGGAGCTTCGCCATGCGCCTGTCTCTCTTCCTCTCGCTTCCCCCAGCCCTGCTCGCCGCCCAGATCGCCGTCGCCCAGCCACAGGCGCCCGCGCCCGAGGCGGCGACCGGGCGAACCGTCAAGACGCTGGGAACGGCCGAGCGCTTCATGGCCGCCGCCGCCAATCCGCTGGCCGCGACGGCCGGTCGCGACATCCTGCGCGCCGGCGGCAGCGCGACCGACGCCGCCATCGCCATCCAGCTCGTGCTCAATCTGGTCGAGCCGCAGAGTTCCGGCATCGGCGGCGGCGCCTTCTTCGTCCATTGGGACGAGGCCGGCCGCAAGGTGACGACGCTCGACGGCCGCGAGACCGCGCCGGCTGCCGCCAGGCCAGACCGCTTCATGAAGGACGGCAAGCCGATGCCGTTCCGCGAGGCCGTGGTCGGCGGCCGCTCCGTCGGCGTGCCCGGCACGCTCAGGCTGCTGGAGGAGGCGCACCGCCGCTGGGGCAAGCTGCCCTGGGCTGACGTGATCGCCCCCGCGCTGAAACTGGCCGAGGAAGGCTTCGCGATCTCCCCGCGCCTCAACGGCCTGCTCGCCGGAGAGAAAGACCTCCCCAAGAACGCGCTCGCCGCCGCCTATTTCTACGAGCCGGACGGCAAGCCCAAGGCTATCGGCACCATCCTGAAGAACCCGGCCTTCGCGGCGACGCTACGCGCCGTCGCATCGCAAGGCTCGGATGCCTTCTACAAGGGCGCGATCGCCGAGGACATCGTCGCGACCGTCACCGGCCATCCGACCAATCCCGGCGACATGACGCTGGCCGATCTCGCCGGCTACAAGGTCGAGGAGCGCGAGACGGTCTGCGGCGCCTACCGGATCTGGCGCCTCTGCGGCATGGGCCCGCCAAGTTCGGGCGCCATCGCGCTCCAGCAGATGCTGGGCATGCTCGAAGGCCGGGACCTGCGCCGGATGGGGCCGGGCGCCGAGGCCGCGCACTGGTTCAGCGAGGCCGGCCGGCTCGCCTTCGCCGACCGCGCACTCTATCTCGCCGATCCCGCCTTCATCAGCGTGCCCGTGCGCGGGCTGATCGATCGCGACTATATCCGCTCGCGCGCAGGGCTGATCGGCCCGGACCGCTCGATGGGCCGCGCCAAGCCCGGCGATCCCCCGAACAAGCGGGCGCAATTGCTCGCCCCCTCCGAGGGCATCGAGAACGGCACCAGCCACATCTCCGTCGTCGATGCGGACGGCAACGCCGTCGCCATGACCACGACGATCGAGGACGGCTTCGGCTCCCGCCTGATGACCAGGAGCGGTTTCCTGCTCAACAACGAACTGACCGACTTCAACTTCGCCCCCGAAGAGGACGGCAAGCCCGTCGCCAACCGCGTCGAGCCCGGCAAGCGGCCGCGCTCCTCGATGGCACCAACGCTGGTCTTCGACGCTTTCGGCCGGCTCTACGCCGTCGTCGGATCGCCGGGCGGCAGCCAGATCATCGGCTATGTCGGCAAGACGCTGGTCGCCCTGCTCGACTGGAAGATGGACCCGCAGCAAGCCGTCGATTTCGGCAATTTCGGCAGCCGCAACGGCCCGACCGAGCTGGAGACGGGCAGCGAGGCCGAGGCCTGGAAGGCCGCGCTCGAAGCCAAGGGCCACGAGGTGCGTTTGGTGGAGATGACCTCCGGCACGCAAGCCATCGTCAAGACGCCCGAGGGCTTTCTGGGCGGCGCCGACGGACGGCGAGAGGGCGTCGCGATCGGGGACTGACCTGTCATGACGCTGTCATCTTGCGGGCGCGTGGCTCCGCGCGCCCAACAGGATGTACCGCCATGCGCACCATCGCCCTCGCCTTTCTGACCTTGCTCGCCCTCGCCCCGGCTTCGCTGCGGGCCGAAGACGCGAAGCCCTTCGCCACCGCCAAGACGATCGACCTCCTTGCCATCCTCAAGCCGCCCCCGGCGAATGAATCGGCCCAGACCAAGGCGGAGCTCGGGGAGGTCCTGACGCTCCAGGTCACCCGCTCGCCCGAGATGGAAGCCTCCGCCCAGGCCGACGTGGTCGAGGATGTCTGGCGCTTCGCCAACGTGATGGGCCCGGCTTTCAAGACCGAGCAATTGCCGGTCTTCTCGGCCTTCTTCGATCGCGTCGTCGCGACCGAAGGCGCCGTCGTCGACCCCGCCAAGGATTCGTGGAAGCGTCCGCGCCCGCATCAACTCAGCCCGCTGGTCAAGCCGGTGGTGAAGATCTCGAATTCCGGCGCCTACCCGTCCGGCCACACCACGGTGGGCACGCTGATGGGCATCGTCCTCTCGAACATGGTGCCGGAGAAGCGGGTGGCGATCATGGACCGCGCCTGGTTCTATGGCGAAAACCGCATCATCGGCGGCATCCATTATCGCTCGGATATCGAGGCCGGCCGCATCGCCGGCTCCGTCATCGCCGCGCGCATCATGGAGCAGCCGGAATTCCAGGCCGAGTTCACCGCGGCCAAGGCCGAGCTGCGCAAGGTGCTCGGGTTCTGAATCTTCAGCGCAAAGCAGGATCGGCGGCGGGCCTCTCGCCGCCGGCTCCGCGCCCGGCGATCAGCCAGTAGACGAAGCCCGTCGCCGCTCCGACCAGGAAGAGCCCGGAGATGATCTGGATCTCGGCCGTGCTCGGCGCCCGCGACAGCCTGAGCATGGCGAGCGGCAAAAGCGCGGCCAAGAGCCCCGTGAAACCGCTCTGAAGCAGGCCGCTGCGCAAGCGGAACAGCTCCGAGCCGACCGCGACCAGCACGACCGGCGCCACGATGATCGCCAGCCCGAGCTTGCCGATCAGGGCGAAGGCCGCCTGCGCGGCCGGCGCCGGATCGACGCCGCTCTCGGCGAGCCCGAACAGGATATCGATAAGCCGCTCGATGCCGCCGCCGATCAGCATCGCCACGGCCGGCGAGGCGACGCTCGCGGCGCCCAGGAAGAACAGCCCCGCCCCCATCGCGACGAGGCAGGCGAACGGGATCAGCAGCAGCCAGCGCAGCAAGGCTTATTCCGCCGCGACGGCCGGAGCGTCAGCCTGCGCCTCGTCCAGCATCAGCCGGGCGCGGGCGGAGAGCTTTTCCGTCTCGCTCTTCAGCTGGCCGCAGGCGGCGAGGATGTCGCGCCCGCGCGGTGTGCGCACCGGGGAGGCATAGCCGGCACGGAAGACGATCTCGGAAAAGCGCTCAATCCGGTCCCAGTCCGAGCACTCGTATTTGGTGCCGGGCCAGGGATTGAACGGGATCAGGTTGATCTTGGCCGGAATGCCCTTGAGCAGGCGCACGAGCTCGCGCGCCTCGGCATCGGAATCGTTCACGCCCTTGAGCATGACATACTCGAACGTGATGCGCTTCGCGTTCGAGAGCCCCGGATAATTCCGGCAGGCCTCGAGCAGGTCCTTGATCGGGTATTTCTTGTTGAGCGGCACCAGCTCGTTGCGCAGCTCGTCGCGCACCGCATGCAGCGAGATCGCCAGCATCGTGCCCATCTCCTCGCCGAGCGGGCCGATCTGCGGCACCACGCCCGAGGTCGAGACGGTGATGCGGCGGCGCCCGATCGACAGGCCCTGATCGTCGGTGATCACGGCGATCGCGTCGCGCACGCCGTCGAAATTGTAAAGCGGCTCGCCCATGCCCATGAAGACGATGTTCGAGACGAAGCGCCCGCCATCGTTCGGCACGAAGGCGCCTTCCGGCGGCCGGCGGTTCGGGAAATCGCCGAGCCGGTCGCGCGCCACCATCACCTGGGCAACGATCTCCTCGGTGGTGAGGTTGCGCACCAGGCGCTGCGTGCCGGTATGGCAGAAGGTGCAGGTCAGCGTGCAGCCGACCTGGCTGGAGACGCAGAGCGTGCCGCGATCGACCTCGGGGATGTAGACGCATTCGATCTCGGCGCCGCGGTCATGCGGGCCGGTCGAGGGCATGCGCATCAGCCACTTGCGGGTGCCGTCGGTCGAGACCTGCTCGGCCGTGACGCTCGGCAAATCGAGCGTAAAATGCGCGGCGAGCTGCCCGCGCAGCCCTTTGCCGATCGTCGTCATCGCGTCGAAATCGCGCACGCCGTAATGATAGATCCAGTTCCAGAGCTGGCCGACGCGCATGCGCCGTTCCTTCTCGGGCACGCCGATCTCGGCCAGCGCCTCAAGCAGGCCGGCGCGGGTGCGCCCCACCAGCGAGGGGCGTCGCAAAACGGGTTCGGCCGCCGGAGCGGCGGTAGCGGGAACGGATGCGGTCATCGGAGCTCTGTCGTCGCCCATCGGGGAAGGCGCGGGATTTCGCGGCTCCCTAGCACAATTCGGCGAAAATCGGAAATTGCGTGATTCGCAGGCGCCATCCGCCTAGGGC
>NZ_JAELTI010000130.1 GCF_016428755.1 Allobosea sp. ASV33 | reverse complement strand
AGATCGATCCGGCCTCGGCGATCCTGCGCGAAGACGCCAAGGGTCCCTATGTCAACCTGATCGCCGTGCGCAGCGCCGACAAGGACAAGCCCTGGGTCAAGACGCTGGTCGAAAGCTACCACACGCCCGAGATCAAGGCCTTCGTCGCCGAGCGCTTCAAGGGCGCCGTCCTCGCCGGCTGGTAACCGTTCCTCCCCACCTGGCTTTTCGATCATCGGCCAGGCGCCTTGCCCCGGATGCGACGCATCCGGGGCTTTTTGTTGCGCGCGGAACGGGAGGCGCTTGACTGCGCTAGCGGAGCGCCGCCGCCTCGGCGGAGCGGTCGATCGCGCCCGAGCGCTTGAAGCCGATCACTTCAAGCTCGGTCACGATCGCGACGGCCGCGGCCTGGGCGAGGACGAAGGCGATGCCGAGCCCGGTCGGCGCGAACCAGCCCGCGAGGAGGATCGCGATGCTGTCGGCGATCCAGAACAGGTTGACGCCGATCACGGCATGGACGGCCAGGCGCGGCAGGGCCTTGCGGCTCGCAAACCAGCCGATCAACGCAGCGCAGGGCAGCAGCACCAGCCCCGCGCCGCGCACGAATTCCATGGGCAGGCCGAGCGGGGCGGCCAGCGGCCCGGCGGCAGCGGCAAGGATAAGGCCCATGCCGGCGCAGGCGGCGGCATCGAGAGCAAGAGCGCTGCGCAGCAGCGGCGAGGACTGAATGAGCGACATGGCATTCTCCTGGGTTCATGGGCCTCGAGCCCGTTTCGATGAGGGGAATGCTGACGCAACCGCGTCGGCCCGTCGATTAAGCGGGAGGTAATTGGAACCGCCCGCCGGGACCGCTAGCTTCTGCGCCATGAACACACACCACCCTCCCCCGATCGGCGCGCTCCTCCGCGACTGGCGCCAGCTCCGCCGCTTCAGCCAGCTCGATCTCGCGCTCGAAGCCGAGATCTCGCAGAAGCACCTGAGCTTCATCGAAAGCGGGCGCTCGCGGCCCAGCCGCGAGATGGTCCTGCTCCTGGCTGAACATCTCGGCGTGCCCCTGCGCGAGCGCAACGCGCTGCTACTGGCGGCCGGCTACGCCCCGATCTATCCGGAGCGCCGGCTGGAGGACCCGTCTCTGGACGCCGCCCGCAGCGCGATCGACCTGATCTTAAGGGGACACGAACCCTACCCCGCCGTCGCGGTCGACCGGCACTGGACGCTGCTGGCCTACAACGACGCGGTCACGCGGCTGCTCGGCCTCGTCGCGGATGCGGAGCTACTCAAGCCGCCCGTCAATGTGCTGCGCCTGTCGCTGCATCCGGAGGGGCTCGCGCCCTTCATCGTCAACCTCGCGGAATGGCGCGCCCATCTCCTGGCGAGGCTGCGCCAGCAGGTGCGGGCAACGGCCGATCCGAAGCTCGGCGAATTGCTGGGCGAGCTCGTCGCCTACCCATGTCCCGGCCAAGGGGCGCAAGGTCGCCATGAAGCCGAGGCGGAAGCTGCGATCGTCGTGCCTATGCAGTTGAAGCTCGGCGAGACCATGCTGTCGCTGATCTCGACGACCACGGTGTTCGGCACGCCCGTCGACGTGACGCTCTCGGAACTCGCTCTGGAGACGTTCTTCCCGGCCGATGCCGCCACCGCCGAGGCTTTGCGGACGCTCGCCGCGCCGTCGAAAGACGCGGCCTGAGCGCTGGAACCTTTCCGCACAACGCCCGTTCTTTCAGCGGATAACGGCTGGGGGCCGCTTTTTCAGGAAAGATACCGCAATGGGCAGCACGACAGACAAGATCAAGGGCCTGGCCAACGAGGCCGTCGGCAACGTCAAGCAGGCCGCCGGCAAGGCGCTCAACAAGCCGGACCTGGAGGCGGAGGGCGCCGCCCAGGAGCTGAAGGGCGAGGCCCAGCAGGCGCTCGGCAAGGGCAAGGACGCGGTCAAGAAGGTCGTCGACAAGGCCTGAGGCCACCGCATGAACACGAAAGGCCGCCCTGACGGGCGGCCTTTTTTCTTGTCCGGTCTCGATGAATCAGGCCGTGCCGCCGAAGCCGCCTAGGAAATCCTTGACCCGGCCGAAGAAGCCCGCGGTCTCCGGGTGGTTGGTGTGCGAGCTCTCGCGCTCGAACTCCTCCAGCAATTCGCGCTGGCGCGCCGTCAGCTTCTGCGGCGTCTCGACCACGACCTGGATGTAAAGGTCGCCGACCTCGCGCGAGCGCAGCACGCTCATGCCCTTGCCCTTGAGGCGGAACTGCTTGCCGGTCTGCGTGCCCTCGGGAACCTTGACCCGCGCCTGCTCGCCCGACAGCGTCGGCACCTCGATCTCGCCGCCGAGCGCGGCCGAAACCAGCCCGATCGGCACGCGGCAGAACAGGTCGGCGCCGTCGCGCTGGAAGATCGCGTGCGGCTTGATCGAGAGGAAGATGTAGAGATCGCCCGCCGGCCCGCCGCGCAGGCCGGCCTCGCCCTCGCCGGCCAGACGAATGCGCGTGCCGTCCTCGACGCCGGCCGGAATGTTCACCGAGAGCGTGCGCTCGCGCGTAACGCGTCCGGCGCCCTGGCAGTTCTTGCAGGGGTCGTCGATGACCTCGCCGCGGCCCGAGCAGGTCGGGCAGGTCCGTTCGACCGAGAAGAAGCCCTGGTTGGCGCGCACGCGGCCATGGCCGCCGCAGGTCGGGCACTGGCGCGATTTCGAGCCGGGCTTGGCGCCGGTGCCCGAGCAGGATTCGCAGGAGACCGAGGTCGGAACCCGGATCGACTCGTTCTTGCCGGTGAAGGCCTCTTCCAGCCCGATTTCGAGATTGTAGCGCAGGTCGGCCCCGCGCTCGCGGCCATTGGCGCCGCGCGCGCCGCCGCGCCTTGCATCGCCGAAGAAGGAATCGAAGATATCCGACATGAAATCGGAGAAATCGGCGTTTCCGCCGGCACCGCCGCCGCCATTCTCGAAGGCTTGGTGGCCGAAGCGGTCATAGGCCGAGCGCTTCTGGCCGTCGGACAGAACCTGATAAGCCTCGTTGATTTCCTTGAACTTGATCTCGGCTTCCTTGTTGCCGGGATTCTTGTCCGGATGGTGCTGCATCGCGAGCTTGCGGAAAGAGCTCTTGAGCTCGACCTCCGTCACGGTCCGGCTGACGCCGAGGATCTCGTAGTAATCGCGCTTCGACATCGAAATGTCTGTCCCCGCAGCTTTGACGCGGCATGGCCGGGCAGCGAGCCCGGCCATCCGTACAGCATGCAATTCCTCGACGAGATGGCCGGGTCGAACCCGGCCAAAACCTCGCTTGCGTTACGAGCGCGCTGTTACGCGCTCTTCTTCTTGTCGTCCGAGACGTCCTTGAAGTCGGCGTCGATGACGTCGTCCTTCTTGGCTTCCTCGTGATGCTCGCCGCCCTCGGGGGCAGCGCCCTCGGCCTGGCTCGCCGCATACATCGCCTCGCCCAGCTTCATCGAAGCCTGCATCAGCTCGTTGGTGCGGGCCTGGATGGCCTCGGGATCCTCGCCGGTCAGCGCGGTCTTGAGCGCCTCGACGGCGGTCTCGATCGCGCCCTTGTCGGCCTCCGAGACCTTGTCGCCATAGTCCTTCAGCGACTTCTCGGTCGAGTGAACGAGGCTCTCGCCCTGGTTCTTGGCCTCGACCAGTTCGCGGCGCTTCTTGTCCTCGGCGGCATTGGCCTCCGCATCCTTCACCATCTTCTGGATATCGGCCTCGGAGAGACCGCCGGAAGCCTGGATCTTGATCTGCTGCTCCTTGTTGGTGGCCTTGTCCTTCGCCGTCACGGAGACGATGCCGTTGGCGTCGATGTCGAAGGTCACCTCGATCTGCGGCATGCCGCGCGGGGCGGGGGGAATGCCCATCAGGTCGAACTGGCCGAGCAGCTTGTTGTCGGCCGCCATCTCGCGCTCGCCCTGGAAGACCCGGATCGTCACCGCGTTCTGGTTGTCCTCGGCGGTGGAGAAGACCTGGCTCTTCTTGGTCGGGATCGTGGTGTTGCGGTCGATCAGGCGCGTGAACACGCCGCCCAGCGTCTCGATGCCGAGCGAGAGCGGGGTCACGTCGAGCAGCAGGACGTCCTTGACGTCGCCCTGGAGGACGCCGGCCTGGATCGCGGCGCCGATGGCGACGACCTCGTCAGGGTTGACGCCCTTGTGCGGCTCCTTGCCGAAGAACTGCTTCACGACCTCCTGCACCTTCGGCATGCGGGTCATGCCGCCGACGAGGACGACCTCGTCGATCTGGCCCGCCGACAGGCCGGCATCCTTGAGCGCCTTCTTGCAGGGCTCGATGGTGCGCTGGATCAGGTCGTCGACCAGGCTCTCGAACTTGGCGCGCGAGAGCTTGATGGCGAGGTGCTTCGGACCGGAGGCATCCGCCGTGATATAGGGCAGGTTGATCTCGGTCTGGGCCGCGCTCGACAGTTCGATCTTGGCCTTCTCGGCCGCTTCCTTCAGGCGCTGGAGCGCGAGCTTGTCCTTCTTCAGGTCGATGCCCTGCTCGCGCTTGAACTCGTCGGCGAGATACTCGACGAGGCGCATGTCGAAATCCTCGCCGCCGAGGAAGGTGTCGCCGTTGGTCGACTTCACCTCGAAGACGCCGTCGCCGATCTCGAGGATCGAGACGTCGAAGGTGCCGCCGCCGAGGTCATAGACCGCGATGGTGCCGGCCGACTTTTTCTCGAGGCCATAGGCCAGCGCGGCCGCCGTCGGCTCGTTGATGATGCGCAGGACTTCGAGGCCGGCGATCTTGCCGGCATCCTTGGTGGCCTGACGCTGGGCGTCGTTGAAATAGGCGGGAACCGTGATGACGGCCTGGGTGACGGGCTGGCCGAGATAGGCCTCCGCCGTTTCCTTCATCTTGGTCAGGGTGAAGGCCGAGATCTGCGACGGCGAATAGTCCTTGCCGTCGGCGGACACCCAGGCATCCCCGTTCGAGGCCTTCGTGATCTTGTAGGGAACGAGCTTCAGATCCTTCTGCGTCATCGGATCCTCGAAGGTCCGGCCGATGAGGCGCTTGATCGCGAAGAAGGTGCGTTCCGGATTGGTGACGGCCTGGCGCTTCGCAGGCTGGCCGACAAGGCGCTCGCCGTCATCCGTGATGGCGACGATGGAAGGCGTGGTGCGGGCGCCTTCCGAATTCTCGATGACCTTGGGCGTCGAGCCTTCCATCACTGCAACGCAGCTATTGGTCGTGCCGAGGTCGATACCGATGACTTTACCCATGGATGGGATCCCTTTCGATTGAGCAGATCGCCGACCTGCGACGTTTGCGCGCCGCCTGCCGGCCCATGGACCGGCTCGCCCCCGCTTCAGCGGCGAACGAACCGGCATTCCACGTTTGACGGTGGTTAAACCGCCCCTTGGCGGCGTATATAGTGAGGGTGTTCCACCCCTTGCAAGACAGGCGAGCCGATTAAGAATCGCGATCGCCGGGCGAATTGTCATCGGAACGCGCTTTCCGCCCGGGTGTGGCCTTCCCGCCCTTGCGTCAGCCTGCCCGCGCCTGCATGCAGAAAGGCCGTTCCGGTTTCGCTGGGCCGCCATGACACGACCGATGCGCTTCATCCTCGCCTCGCTGGCCCTCGCCGCGGCCGCAACAGCAGCGCATGCCCAGCCCCTGCAACTGCCCGGCGCCCAGCCGTTCAACGCACCGGGAACGCAGCAGGCCGCGCCCTCCCAGCCCGGCGCGCCGGCCGCGCCGAAGCCGCCCAGCATGCCCGCCATCAGGATCGCCGGCGAGGATGCCATTATCGGCAAGGTCTTGCATCGCCAGGGCAATCACGGCGAGGCGGTCTTCTCGAAGACGGCGACGGGCTATGGCCTCAAGCTCAATCTCGACGGTTTCCAGAGCACGAATCTGGTCGATCCCTGTGCGGTCTCTTTCGGCGACGCGCCCGTTCCGGTCACTCCGCTCGGCCGCCCAGCCGGCGTGCCGCGCTACAAGCTGGAAGCCTCGATCTGCCCGATCGTCTTCGACGTGCTCGACGGCGCCTTCCTCGTGGTCGAGCCGACGGAGCCCTGCATCGTCCAGGCCGCGCAATGCCGGATCGACCCGCGTGGGCTCTGGGGGCCCGATGCGCGCGTGGTCGCGGGCCAGGCCAAGGAGATCGAAAAGGCACGCGGCAGCGCCGAGCGCGCCGTGCGCGAGGGCTACCGGACGCTGACGGCCAAGTCCGACGCCATCGAGCAGCGCGTCATCGCCCGCGAGCAGGCCGGCTTCTCGGCCGAGCGCGAGACGATCTGCCGGGAGTTCCAGCGCGAGGGCCAGTTCGGCTTCTGCGGCGCCCGCATCACGGAAGCACGCGCCGCCTCGCTGCGCGCCCGGCTCGGGCTCAACACCGAGCCGAAGCCCGCCGCCAAGCCGAAGCCGCGCCCGAAGCCCGCGCCGCTGCCGCTGGCACCGACGCAGTAGCAGGGCAGAGCGTCATCCCGTGCGCGCTGCGGCATGAAATGCCGCTGCGCAGACACGGGACCGCGTGACGAGAAGGCGCCCTTCAAGCGAAAGCGCGCGTCCTGCACGAGAGGGCGCCTTTTCCTGCGCACGGTCCCGCATCTGCGCAGCGGCGCTGCGCGCCGCAGCGCGTGCGGGATGACAGCTTCAGCCCATCCGCTTCGCAAGCGTAGCCTCGTCCAGTCCGGCCAACGCGTCGATCAGGTGCATGGCGAAGCTGCCGGGGCCCGCGGCGCGCTCGGCCGCGATCTCGCCGGCGATGCCATAGGCGGTGAGGGCGGCTCCGGCGGCGATGACCGGATCGGGTTCAACCGCCCGGCAGGCGGCCACCAGCGCGCTCGAGGCGCAGCCGAGCCCGGTCACCTGCGTCATCAACTTATGGCCATGTGCCACCAGCAAGGTCCGGTCCTCCGCCTCAATCCGGTCGACGGCGCCGGTGATGACGCGCACCGTGTCCGGTCGCAGCGAGAACAACGGCTCCAGCGTCGCCATTTCCGTGGCGTTGCCGCGCACCGTCACGTCGAACAACGCCAGCACATCCCCGACCAGCCGCAGCCTCAGGGGCGAATGCTCGACAAAGACGGGATCGAGCACCAGCGGGATGCGACGCTCCTGCGCGACAGCGATCAGCTCGGGAATGGCCCGCTCGGCCTCCGCGCTGATCGTGCCGAGATTGATCAGGATCGCGCCTGCCCCCGCCGCGAAGGAGCCGATCTCCTCGGGATGACCGGCCATCGAGGGCACGGCCCCGAAGGCGAGCAGCATATTGGCCGTGACGTTCTGCGCGACCGTATTGGTCAGGCAGTGGATGCGCGGCTGGCGCCTGGCCACCCGCGCAAGGATCGATGCGACGCTGCCGGCGTCGAGCTTTTCGCTGAATCCGCTCATTCCGCAGCAGGTAGATAGATACTGCCGCCCTTGTCGAGGAATTCCTTCGACTTGGCCGCCATGCCTTGTTGTTGGATTTCGATCTGCGCTGCCGCTTGATCGCGCGCCATGGCCTCGAGGCTCGCGCGCTCGTTGTCGGTCATCGCCAGCACCTCGGCGCGCAGGTCCTGCGTGATCTTCATCGAGCAGAATTTGGGCCCGCACATCGAGCAGAAATGCGCGACCTTGTGGGCGTCCTTCGGCAGGGTCTCGTCGTGGAACTCGCGCGCCGTGTCCGGGTCGAGCGCCAGGTTGAACTGGTCCTCCCAGCGGAAGTCGAAACGGGCGCGGGAGACCGCGTCGTCCCGGATCTTTGCGGCCGGGTGGCCCTTGGCGAGATCGGCGGCGTGGGCGGCGATGCGATAGGTGATGACGCCGGTCTTGACGTCGTCGCGGTTGGGCAAACCCAGATGCTCCTTCGGCGTGACGTAGCAGAGCATGGCGCAGCCATACCAGCCGATCATCGCCGCGCCGATGCCGGAGGTGATGTGGTCATAGCCCGGCGCGATATCGGTGGTCAGCGGTCCCAGCGTATAGAACGGCGCCTCGCCGCATTCCCTGAGCTGCTTGTCCATGTTCTCCTTGATCTTGTGCATCGGCACATGGCCGGGGCCTTCGATCATCACCTGGCAGCCCTTGTCCCAGGCGATCTTGGTGAGTTCCCCCAGGGTCTCCAGCTCGGCGAACTGGGCGCGGTCGTTGGCATCGGCGATCGAGCCAGGACGCAGGCCGTCGCCGAGCGAGAACGAGACGTCGTAGCGGCGCATGATCTCGCAGATCTCGTCGAAGCGCTCGTAGAGGAAGCTCTCCCTGTGATGCGCCAGGCACCAGCGCGCCATGATCGAGCCGCCGCGCGAGACGATGCCGGTGACCCGCGATGCCGTGAGCGGGACATAAGGCAATCTGACGCCGGCATGGATGGTGAAATAGTCGACACCCTGCTCGGCCTGCTCGATCAGCGTGTCCTTGAACACCTCCCAGTCGAGCTTGATCGGATCGCCGCCGACCTTCTCCAGCGCCTGATAGATCGGCACCGTGCCGATCGGGACCGGCGAGTTGCGGAGTATCCAGGAGCGGATGTTGTGGATGTTGCGGCCGGTGGAGAGGTCCATCACCGTATCGGCGCCCCAGCGGATCGCCCAGACCAGCTTCTCGACCTCCTCGGCCGCGCCGGAGGTCACGGCCGAGTTGCCGATATTGGCGTTGATCTTGACCAGGAAATTGCGGCCGATCGCCATCGGCTCCAGCTCGGGATGGTTGATGTTCGCGGGGATGATGGCCCGGCCGCGCGCGATCTCGTCGCGGACGAATTCGGGCGTGACGAATTCCGGCACGTTCGCGCCGAAGCTCTCGCCATCGGCATGACGCTCCCGCGCGCCCTCCAGCATGGCGGCGCGGCCGAGATTCTCGCGATGGGCGACATAGATCATCTCGGGCGTGACGATGCCGGCCTTCGCGAACTCGTATTGCGTCGTCAGTTGGCCGGGCCTGGCCTGGAGGATCGGGCGCTGCGCCGGGCAGGCGGGCACGAGTTGGTCGGCGGAGATATGGCCGTTATCGGCGGCGGTGACGGCGCGTCCCGTCACCTGCTCGAAGCCGCGGGCATCGAGCCAGGCGCGGCGCGGCTGAGCGAGGCCGGCATTGAGGTCGATCTTCGCATCGGTCTCGGTATAGGGGCCGGAGGGGTCGTAGAGGCGCACCGGCGGCTCGGCATCGGTCGTCAGCACGACCTCGCGGAAGGGCACGCGCATCTGCGGATGCTCGGGCGCGGCGACATAGATCTTGCGCGAGCCGATGATCGGCCCGGTCGTCACGCCGGTCGGGGCCGAGAATTTGGGCGCGGTCTTGACGCTGTTCTTCTGGGGTTTGGCATGGGCATTCATGGGGATCTCCTCCTTGGTCCAAGTCAGGAGATCCGGCGTCGAAGCGGTTCAGTCGCTGTCTGCGGGCGAAGGCTTGACGCCCTGCGATCGCGTTCCAGTCCCTCCGCCGGTATGACCCGGATCAGGTTCGATGGGTTCGGCTTCGAAAGCCGTCTCAGCCCTTGCGGGCACCCCTCGGAACGCAGACGAGGTTAGGCGCAGCGCCGCTGCTTGGCAACGGGCTCCGCGAATCTCCGATAGAACTGGAAGGAATGGCTCAGGCGGTCCGATCGACCAGCGCGCCCTGTCCGGCCGGCAGCGTCGCCTGCGTCTGCTCGGCGCTCTGCTGGAGCATGGCGACGATGCCCTGCTCGGCCTGCGCATTCTGCTTGAGCATCTCGACCGACAGGGCCTGTCGGGTCGAATCGGCCTGCATCGAGACGATGCTGGTGGCGAGGGAAACGGCGTCACTCATGGCGCGCACCCTAGCCGGGCAACCCTACCAAATCCTCAATCCGGTCGCTCAAGGTGCGATGATCGAGGGGACGGGCCTGGGCATCGGCGGATCGCGCTCGGGCCGAACCTGCGCCCTTTCCTCCCCGGTCGCCCGCTTCTCGCCGCGGGGCGCCACGCTATCGGGCTCGACCGGGCGAGCCACTTCCCCCGCTCGCGGTGCCAGCGGAACGCCGGGCGCCCGCTGCTTGACGGGAGGAGAAGCGCCCTGCGCCAGCAGCGGCGGCGCCCCCGGCAAACCTGCGACCAGCAACCCGACCAGAACCGGAACGAGCATTCTCATGGCGGCACCTCCCTTCGGCCATCCCTTGGAAACGAAACAGGCGCAGGGAACGTGGGTTCCCTGCGCCTGATGAAGAACGGGGCTGTTTCGAGAGCCCCCCGCGCGGTCGTTACTGGTTCTGGCCGCTCAGCAGCGGCGTGATGCGCCGGAGCGTGACGCGCCGGTTCTCACGCGAGGCTTCCTGCGTGTTCACCTTCAGATATTGCTCGCCATAACCCTGCGTCGTCAGGTTCTCCGGCGGGATCTGGAAGTCGCGCGTCAGGATCTCCGCGACCGATTGCGCCCGGCGATCGGAGAGCGAGAGATTGTCGACGTCGCCGCCGACCGCGTCGGTGTGGCCCTCGACGAGGAAGACCTCGTTGGGCGAACGCTGCAGCGCGCGCTTGACGGAATCCGCGATCCCCGCGAGGCGCCGCGCCTGATCCTGGGTGACCTGCCAGGAGCCGGTATCGAAGTTGATCGTGTCGATATCGACGCTGCGCATGCGGGCGCGCAGGTCCGGCGAATAGCGGACCTCGTCCAGCGTGTAGCGGCGCGGGATCGCTGCGATCGGCGGCGCGGTGATCGTCTCGTAGATCAGCTCCTCATCGGCCTGGTCAGCATCGACGATATAGCGCTCGCGCGGGATCGGCAGCGGCGGCGGGGGCAGCACGACGACATCGTCGGCGAAGCGCCCCGGACGGTCCCGCAGCGTGTTGTCGATGATGATCACCTCACGGTTGTCGCGGTCGATGCGGGTGCGGCGGATCAGCCGGCCCTGCTCGTCCGTGACGGTGACGATCCGCGTGCCGTCCGGCCGCTCGAAGACCATGCGGTTCTCGTCGCCGCGACGCTCGGACCGGCCCTGCCAGCCGAGATCGCGGAAGCGCTGGTCCTCGTCGCGGCGGATGATGGCGCGGCCGTCATCGTCGCGGATGATGGTGCGGCCGGGCTCGCGGATGATGGTGAGGTCGCCCTCCCGCTGCTCCTGCCGCTCGCGACGGATATCGTCGAAGCGCTGCGCGCCTTGCGTCGCCATGATGCCGCCGATGACTCCGGCGCCGAGGCCGATCGCGCCCGCCACGCCGGGCGAGATGCCGCCGCGGCGGCCCTCACGCTGTGGCGGCTGGCCGGGAAGCCCGGCCGGCGGCTGAGTCGGAGCGGCGCCGGATTGCGGCGCTACGCCCGTGCCCGGTACGCCACCGGACGGCATGCCGGGCGCGGCTCCGGGGAGCGGGGTCGGCGCAGTCGCTCCGGGCTGGGCGGGAGCGCCCGTAGCCGGGATTCCGCCGGACGGCATGCCGGGAACAGGGCGCCCGGGCTGGCCGGGTGCCGCGCCGGCAGGAGCTGCCGCGCCGGGCTGGGCCGGGGCCGGGGCCGGCGCGGCAGGCGCACCGGTCGCAGGCATTCCAGGGGCGGGACGCGCGGGCTGAGCCGGAGCGGCGCCCGACGGCGGCGTCGGAACGGTCGCACCCGGCTGGGCGGGCGCGCCGGGCTGCGGCGCGGCGGATGGCGGACGCTGCTGGGAAGGCACGGCCGAAGGCGGAACCGCCGGACCACCGCGGGGGACGGCGGATGGCGGCGCACCCGTGCCCGGCTGGGACGGCGCGCCCGGAGCCGCCGAGGGAGGCGTTCCCGGCGGGCGGGGCTGGGTCGGCACAGCCGATGGCGGAACAGCAGGACCGCCACGCGGAACCGCCGAGGGCGGCGTGCCCGTGCCCGGCTGGGTCGGCGCACTTGGAGCCGCGGCGGGCGGCGCTCCCGGCGGGCGGGGCTGGGTCGGCGCGGACAAAGGCGGAACGGCCGGGCCGCCGCGCGGAGCGGCTGCCGGCGGTGCGCCTGCGCCGGGCTGGGGAGCAGGGGCCGTTGGCGCCGGAGGCTGAGGAGCTGTCTCTTATACACATCTGACGCTGCCGACGATTAACCTTCGGTGTAGATCTCGGTGGGCGCCGGATCATTATAAGGGGGGGGGGGGGGGGGGGGGGGGGGGGGGGGGGGGGGGGGGGGGGGGGGGGGGGGGGGGGGGGGGGGGGGGGGGGGGGGGGGGGGGGGGGGGGGGGGGGGGGGGGGGGGGGGGGGGGGGGGGGG
>NZ_JAELTI010000012.1 GCF_016428755.1 Allobosea sp. ASV33 | reverse complement strand
CCCCCCCCCCCCCCCCCCCCCCCCCCCCCCCCCCCCCCCCCCCCCCCCCCCCCCCCCCCCCCCCCCCCCCCCCCCCCCCCCCCCCCCCCCCCCCCCCCCCCCCCCCCCCCCCCCCCCCCTCTTTTCATGCAGAAGACGGAATACGAGATCGCGCCTAGAGTCTCGTGGGCTCGGAGATGTGTATAAGAGACAGGCGCTGACTATTGCGGCCGACGTCACCTCGCCCGAGGCTGTTGCCGCGATGGCGACGCGCATCGCCGAAGAAGTCGGCCGGCTCGACGTCGTCGTCAACAACGCCTTCGCGCCCTATCGCTTCGATCCGGACAACCGCGCCCGCTTCTGGGAGACGCCCTGGGAAGCCTATGAGCAGCAATTCGAAGGCGCAGTGAAAGCGGCCTATACGGTGAGCCGCGCGATGCTGCCGCTGCTCCAGCGCCGCAGCGGCGCGGCCATCGTCAATCTCGCCAGCGATCTGGTGACGCGGCCGAGCATTCCCTATCACGACTACACCACCGCCAAGGCAGCCTTGGTGGGCTTCAGCCGCAATCTCGCGGCCGAGCTCGGCCCGCTCGGCATCCGCGTGAACTGCGTCGCGCCGGGATTGGTCTACCCGACGCAGGCGAGTGCGGACACGCCGGAGGACGTCCGCGAGATGCTGATCGCACAGACGCCCCTGCGCCGCATCGCGACGCCGGAGGATGTCGCGGGCCCCGTGCTGTTCCTCGCCGGCGACTGGAGCCGCTTCGTCACCGGCCAGCTCCTGCATGTCGATGGCGGGCTGGTGATGGCCTGAACAGGCCCCTCTCGATGTCTGGCCGGCCGCGGGCACGGATCGAGATCGGCCAACAGCCTTGCGACGCCCTGTCCGGCATAGCTTCCAGCCCGACTGAACCGTCATCGCGCGCCCAACGGAAAACCCCGCCGGCAGGGCCGGCGGGGCTGATGGCGGAGCGATGCTCGCGATGAACCGGATCAGACCAGATCGGCGCGATCGGCGTTCATCACCTTGGCCCAGGCCGCGACGAAGTCGTCGACGAATTTGCGGGCGTTGTCGTCCTGGGCATAGACCTCGGCATAGGCGCGCAGCACCGAGTTCGAACCGAAGACGAGGTCGACGCGGGTCGCGGTCCACTTCACCGCGCCGGTCTTGCGGTCGCGGATCTCATAGAGCCCACCAGCGGTCGGCACCCAGCTGTAGTGCATGTCGGTGAGGTTGACGAAGAAGTCGCTGGTCAGCGCGCCGACGCGGTCGGTGAACACGCCATGGCTGGTGCCGCCATGGTTGGTGCCGAGCACGCGCATGCCGCCGAGCAGCACCGTCATCTCCGCCGCCGTCAGGCCGAGCAACTGGGCACGGTCGAGCAGCATTTCCTCGCCGGTGACGACATAGGCTTCCTTCTGCCAATTGCGGAAACCGTCGGCGAGCGGCTCCAGCACCGCGAAGGACTCCACATCCGTCTGCTCAGCGGTGGCGTCACCGCGGCCCGGCGCGAAGGGCACGGTCACGTCGAAGCCCGCAGCCTTGGCCGCCTTCTCGACGCCGACATTGCCGGCGAGCACGATGACGTCGGCGACGCTCGCGCCGCTCGCCGCCGCGATCGGCTCGAGAACGGCGAGAACCTTCGCTAGGCGCGCCGGCTCGTTGCCGACCCAGTCCTTCTGCGGGGCGAGGCGGATGCGGGCGCCGTTGGCGCCGCCGCGCTTGTCCGAGCCACGGAAGGTGCGGGCGCTGTCCCAGGCGGTCGAGACCAGGTCGGCAATCGAGAGGCCGCTCTCGGCGATCTTCGCCTTGACGGCGGCAACGTCATAGCCGACGCGGCCGGCCGGAACCGGGTCCTGCCAGATCAGCTCCTCGGCCGGAACGTCCGGGCCGAAATAGCGCGACTTCGGGCCGAGATCGCGATGGGTCAGCTTGAACCAGGCGCGGGCGAAGGCATCCGAGAACGCGTCGAAATCGTTGAGGAAGCGCTCCGAGATCGCCCGGTAGGCCGGATCGACCTTCAGGGCCATGTCGGCATCGGTCATCATCGGGTTGTGGCGGATCGAGGCGTCCTCCACGTCGGCCGGCTTGTCCGCGTCGGCGATCGTGACCGGCTCGTATTGCCAGGCGCCGGCCGGCGACTTGCGCAGCTCCCAGTCATGGCCGAGCAGCATCTCGAAGAAGCCGTTGTCCCAGCGCGTGGGATGGGTGGTCCAGGCGCCCTCGATGCCGCTGACGACCTGGTCGCGGCCGATGCCGCGGCCCTTGCGGTTCATCCAGCCGAGGCCCTGGTCCTCGATCGAGCCGCCTTCCGGCGCCGGGCTGAGATTGGCCGCATCGCCATTGCCGTGGCTCTTGCCGATGGTGTGGCCGCCGGCGGTCAGGGCGACGGTTTCCTCGTCGTTCATCGCCATGCGCGCGAAGGTCTCGCGCATCATCGCGGCGGTCTTGAGCGGGTCCGGCTTGCCGTTGACGCCTTCCGGGTTGACGTAGATCAGGCCCATCTGGACGGCCGCCAGCGGGTTCGCCAGCGTCTTGGCATCGGAGACGTCGCCATAGCGGTTGTCACTCGGCGCCAGCCACTCCTTCTCCTCGCCCCAGTAGATGTCCTTCTCGGGGTGCCAGATATCCTCGCGGCCGAAGGCGAAGCCGAAGGTCTTCAGGCCGGCGACCTCATATGCGATCGTGCCGGCAAGCGCGATCAGATCGGCCCAGCTGACGCGGTTGCCGTATTTCTTCTTGATCGGCCAGAGCAGGCGGCGCGGCTTGTCGGTATTGGCATTGTCCGGCCAGGAGTTCAGCGGGGCGAAGCGCTGGTTGCCGGTGCCGGCGCCGCCGCGGCCGTCGGAGATGCGATAGGTGCCGGCGGCATGCCAGGTCATGCGGGCCATGGTGCCGACATAGCTGCCCCAATCGGCCGGCCACCAGTCCTGGCTGTCGGTCATCAGCGCGCGCAGGTCGTTCTTCAGCGCCGCGACGTCGAGCTTCTTCAGCTCCTCGCGATAATTGAAGGCCTTGCCCAGCGGATTGGTCTTGCTGTCGTGCTGATGGAGGATGTCGAGGTTCAGCGCATTCGGCCACCAGCTGGTGACGGAGCCCCCGGACTGGGTCATCCCGCCATGCATGACCGGGCATTTGCCGGCCGTCTTCACGTCACCACTGCTCATGATATCCCCCTTGGGAGCCTGCTGAATCGGGTCGTTTCCGGAAGACGTGACGCCTCGCGCTGGGAGGCGGCGCATGCCGCATCCGCCCCAGAAGGCAGACGCGGCACCGTTCCATTCGAATGGTTCTAGGGAAAAGCTTTGATAATGAGAACTTGAATTTTCAAATCAGGACGATAGTTTTTTCAAATGATATCGATCAAGCATCTCCGCTATTTCGCGGCCCTGGCGCAGCATCGCCATTTCGGCCGGGCGGCAGATGCCTGCGCCATCAGCCAGCCGGCTCTGTCGCTGCAGATCAAGGACTTGGAGGAGCTGCTCGGTGCGCAACTGGTCGAGCGCGATCGCCGGCAGATCCGCCTGACCGGCCTCGGAGAGGCCTTCGCCGGGAGGGCACAGACGATCCTGCGCTCGGTGGACGAGCTGGCCGATCTGGCGCGGGCTTCGAGTCCCTCGCTCGGCGGGCGGCTGCGCATCGGGATGATCCCGACGGTCGCGCCCTATCTCCTGCCCGCGGTGATCCGTCGGCTGGCAGAGCGGTTCCCGGCAGTCGACTTGCGCCCGCGCGAGGCGGTGACCGGAAAGCTCACGGAGGACCTGATCACCGGCGGCCTCGATGTCGCGGTGATGGCCTTGCCCGTATCGCAGCCGTTGTTGCAGGACCACCCGCTGTTCGAGGAGGAATTCGTGCTGGTCCGGCCTTTGGCCGACCGCGGCAAGCCGCCGCCGGGCGTCGAAAGCCTGCGCGCGATGCGCCTGCTCCTGCTCGAGGAGGGTCATTGCTTCCGCGATCAGGCCCTGGCCTTCTGCAACATCGCGCCTGGCCTGGCGCAGGACCCGATGGAGGGCAGCTCGCTGGCGACGCTGGTGCGCATGGTCGGCGCCGGCATGGGCGTGACGCTGATCCCGGAAATGGCGGTCGGAGCGGAAACCTCCGCCGTCGAGGTTAGCATCGCCCGGCTCTCCGCCCCGCAGCCAAGGCGCAGCATCGGCCTGGTCTGGCGCAAGACGAACCCGCTGGCCGAGCATTTCATGCAGGTCGGCGAGATCGTCCGCCAGGAGCACGACATCCTGCGTCGTCTCGGCAAGGACGCAGGGCTACCGCGGTCCCCTGCCCGGGCGGAATCAGATCTCGCCGATGATCCCGCCGGTCACCCATAGGCCCAGCCAGCCGACCTGAACCGCCCCCAGGAACAGCGCGAGCCAGTGGCCGCCGCCCCATGTCGCAAATCTGCGGCCACATCACGAAAAAGCGGCCCGTTTCCGGGCCGCCGATTCAGGAAATAACGGATCGTGACGATCGCTTACCGATAGACCGGCGGGCCACCGTAGCCCGGCGTCCCCATGTACTGGCGACCACCGCGCGGACCGTAATAGCCGCCGCCGCGAGGGCCATAGTAGCCGCGGCGCGGGCCGTAATAGCCGCCGCGCGGGCCATAGCCGCCACGCCCGTAGCGCTGCTGGCGCTGCGTCTCGCGTATGATCATGTGGCGCCGCTCGGCGGCGGCCGACCAGGTATATTCCGCGGCCTGCTTGTCCAGGCGCTGGGCCATCGAGGCCGGCAGTTCTTCCGCCGCGCTTGCCGGGGCAGCCAGCGCGATACCGACGCCAAGCGCGGCAAGCATGAGAAATTTTCGCATCGTCTTCTCCTTCAACTGACAGCATTAAACGCGCGAAAGAGCGAACGGTTCATGAACCGGGCTGTCGGCTTGCGTTCATCAAGCTGAGATTGCCGCGCGATTGCGGGGCTGCAGCCGAATTGCGACATGCGCCGAAGCCGTTCGACGCCCCAATTGCGGCGCTAAGGGCTTGCCGTCTGCCGGTCGCCGGGCGTGAATGCAGGCGACAGAAGCAGAGCGTCCCTTATCCATCGAGAGGCGGACATGCCGAAAATCGACATCGCGGCGGTCACAGAGCGCATCGGGGTCGGCTACCCCGAGCCCTTCGCCGCACTCAGCGCGCATCGTTCACGCCGGCGCCTGGGCGATGCCGGCGGGCTGACCGAGTTCGGCGTCAATCTCACGCGCCTGCCCGCGGGGGAGTCGTCGAGCCAGCGCCATTGGCACTCCCACGAGGACGAGTTCGTGTATGTGCTGGAAGGCGAGCTCGTCCTCGTCGAGGATGATGGAGAGACGACGCTCCGCGCCGGCGATGCGGCCGCGTTTCCAAAGGGAACCGGAAACGGCCACCACATGATCAACCGCTCGCAACAAGATGCGATTTACCTCGAGATCGGTTCGCGGCATCCCGGCGACGTCACGACCTGCTCCGATGTGGATATGATGAGCACGAATGCCGACGGCCGATTCCTTCACAAGGACGGCACGCCTTACGTCTGAGAGCAGTCCGCTCTGGGTCGTAAGCAGCCGTATCCCGGTGTGCTATATGGGCGAGCCACTCTATGGTTCGTTGAGCCAGTAGTGCAGGTTCCTGCAAATGAAGTTCATTCGAGCTGTTCTCGCTGCCGCTATCTTTATGAGCGGGCCGTCGACCGCGCAGACACTCGACCCAGAAGATCCGTTTCGCGTTCGGCAGGCGAAGTTCATCACGGTTTCATCGCACTTTGGCGATGGGAGGATCGAGGAACGTCCGGGCGTCCGTCTTGTCGTTCAATCCCAGTGGGCTCATTCGGAAGCTGACAGGACGGCGTTCATTGAACTCGTGATTGCAGATCCAGGAAAGTTCACGAGCGACAGCGCCATCGTCCAGACCATCGCAAATGCCGAAATGTTGCTGCTCGTCGTGGATTTCTACAAAGTCGGTCAAGCAGGTGTTGTGCAGAAAATCCTATACTTCAAGGACACTCGCCGGCGCGGATGGGAACGGCAGGTGCCCATTGAACAAACTCCATGACTGATAAGGGCGAATGCCGACCCTGGTCGCTGGGAGCCTCAACGTCAGGCGCCGCTCAAAATGATCCAAGCCCCGATAATGACAAAGGCGGGGATCAGCACGAACAGGCGAGTGACCAATTGCTGGTGCAGTTTCTCCGGCGGCACCGGGAAGACGCTCCTGACGCCATCCCAGAAACGACCTGGTCCCCAGAGTATTCCAGCGGCGAGAAAACCGCCCAAATAGGCGAGGATGGCGCCAAGTATTGCCGTCGATTTCGGCATCTCGCTCTCCCGCCCGGATTGCCACAGGCTCGACGCCGCCAATCCTCGTCTGCTTCCGCCGGGGCCATCATCCTGCACTTTTCAAACGACCGCTAAGGGTCGGATGCCGACCTTGCATTCAGGGATCAGCGTGCCGTCGTATTAGCGCTTCCAGAGTTGGGATGTCTTCCTCGACGGCTTCGTCGCCTCGAAATCTCGAATACTCGACGTGCCCATCCTCAAAGACGTCGATTTCAACTCGCTCTCCCACCACGGTCGCCGTGATCATGATGCTGTCATCGCGATGACGATCTAGCCGGAAGTGGATTTTCGCCTCCTCGAGGAGGCCGATCATTCGATAGAGTTCATGGCTCATGGCTGTGCCCAGGCAATTATCGGCGCAACAAAACAGAACGCCGGCCAGTCGGCAACGGGTCCTTTGGGGAGGTCAGCCGCCCCCGCCAATTCCCGCTCAATCGCTGTAAAATGCAAAAGATCACGCCAAAAGGTGCAAAAGATCGCGCCGGGCTAAAGCGGCGCGCTACCGCGACAGGTGTCTTGATTCATTCCGGCTGCACCGGATGTTTTGGCTGGGGCGGGAGGATACCCAGCCAGTTTCGAGGCACCAGATTTATCAGGCGGTTACAGCTGCCCTGATGGAAAATGGGAAGGGTTTTGTAGCAAACGAATGTAGCAAACGTGGCAGGAGCTGTCTCTTCGCGCCGCTGGCGTTCAGCGCCGGTTGAGCTCGTAAACCGCCGAAAGCGTCATGCCGACTGTTTCCTTATCAACGTGCCCCGAGTTCGGGATTGTCGCCTCGTCGAACCGCAGCGTACCCTTCTCTGGGAGGTATTCGACATCCCAGACGAACGCTTCCTTGTGGAAGGGGCCGTGGCATTGCAACGTTTGAAGCCCCGAGCTGAGATCGGCGTTGTCGAAGGTGCAGGACCATTTGCTGGTTTTTGCCCATAGATAGAACGGCCTGATGTCGCCGAGCACGACCTGACCGCCCGGCGTGGTCACTTCGACCTTCGTCGTGACCGGGAAATCCATCTGGCGCCATTTGATGCGCGGCGCCTGGGCAACGGAAGAGGTAGCTGCCAGGCAGGCAGCGAGGATGAGGGGCAAGCGCATGATCGAGCCTCGCGTTGACGGTTGTTGGTGATGAACAGGAACTTGCCGGGCTCAGTCAGTCGTAGAGCACGGCGACGACCTCGGTGAACGGTTTTCCCTTCCACGCATTGCTGTTCATGCTGGCGAGGCTGAAGCTGCGTCCATTAGGATTGATGGTCCATTGGATTTCGACCGGCTCGCCGACTGACCAGTAGGCATCATCGGCCCAAGCCTCGACGGCCTCGCGCATCAAAGTGAAGTTCGCCACCATCACATCGCAGGTCGCGGGCTTTCCGGGTGGCTGCTCACAGCCATGCTTGTCCCAAAGAGGCTGGAGGCGGTTCTTCGCCTTCAGATAGGCGAGCGCGGTCTCGTAGTGGGGAAGAAGCCCTTCATAACTGCCGTATCGGACGTTCAGATCGGGGTCCGCTGCGGTCTCTCTGACCGGCCGCATCATACGATCGACGGCGTTGGCATGCAGGCTGGCGTTGATCTTGCCGGTGAAGCTGACGACCATGGCGCCCTTGTCGGTGGTGAAGCTCTGCCACTTCGCGTCGTCGAAGCTGGCGGCGAGGGCCTGGCCAATCGTCGTGCTGGGATAGCCGGTCATGTAGCCGCTGCGGACCATCGCTTCGTCATCGCTCCAGGTGATGACATGCGGGAGGACCGCGGCGGCGATCACCACTGCGATGGCGCCAATCGGCGCGATCCAATTGACGCCGCCGCTCTCGCGGGCCCGCTCCAGCGCTGCGGCCTGGTCCGGCTCCTTGCTGATCACCGCCCAGCGTTTGCGGGCGGCATCGCAATACCAGGCGTTGCCATAGAGCGCCGCGACGATACAGAGCCCGAGATAGCCGAACATGAAGCCGCGCGAGACATAGGTTGGCACGCTCTCAGGCAGCAGCACATAGGCAAGCTGAACCACAAGCGCGATCGCGCCGAGCACATAGAGCTTGCGGTAGAGCAGCCAGGCGTAGGGAATGAAAAGCGCGGGCCAATTCCACGACGTCACGCTCGCGATCTTCGCCGGATCGCCATTGGCCTTGGCCAGGATGGTGCGCCACTTGCCAAGGTAGTGCTCCTGCTTCCTGCCTATCAGCGCCTTGGTCAGCTCGCTGTCGAGGAAGGCATCCGTCTGGATAGATTGCTCCGGCTTGGGCGGAAGCGACGGCGGCTCGCCTGACGGCAGCGGCGTCGGGCTGGCCCCCTGCGGCGGAGCGAGCTCAGTATCGCCGAGACGCTTCCACTTGCTGCCGAAGGCTGCTGTCCAGACTAGGTTGGCGACGCCGATCGTCCCATTCGCCAGCATCGCCTTGAGTTCGTCCGCCGTGATCGGCCCGCTGCGCTCGCCATTGTTCTCGTAGTACCAGTCGCTCACATCGTTTGCCTTCGTCGCCGAATCTCATCCAGCGGAGGCGAGCGAAAACGACCGCACATGAGTGCGGCGCCATGGCTACGCTTTGCGAACTCCCCCGCTTCCTCGGTGCAATTCACGCAAGCACGCAGTTTCTTTCGTGCGCCACCGAATTGTGTTGAATATATTCGATGGTTTACCGCACGGCAAGTTGCTCGCCTCGCGCCCATGGATGCGCGGACCCGAGTGGCATGGAATCTACGGCGGATCAGGGTGGAGCGGGGCCTCTCGCAGGAAAGCCTGGCCGTCGATGCCAACGTCGACCGTAGCTATATCAGCGGTATGGAGCGGCAGGAGTTCAATCCGACGGTTGACCTCCTCGATCGCCTTGCCGAAGCGCTTGGTATTGATGTCAGCACCTTGCTGATTGCGCCGCAGGACGGAGATATGCCGCCAAAACCGATGAAGAGCGGGCGACGCCCAAAATAACCTTTCAGGCGGCGAAAGCCGCTGCATTCGGGACTTTGCAACACTGGGTAGTCAACCCGCCGCTCGACTGAGGCAGCGCTTGCGCTTCCATAATCGGATCAGATCTGGACTATGGAATTGTAAGGGGAGCGCTCTGGAAATCCACTCTCAAAAGCCAGCCGATCCCAATAGCTTAGAGAGCATCTCGGTACTGGTGGTTTGGAATCGCGGAGGCTCGATCTAGTCGCCACGGCAGGCGGCAGCCTTGCGTCTAAGTTCCATCGGTCAACGGCAATAGCAGCGATTCAGTTTTGGCATGACGGAATGTCACCGAGCGACGCTGTGAATGACAGCTCTGTTCTACTTCCGTCCAACCCCGCCTAGGTTATTTTGGGACTATGGTCACTGCGACAGAGATTGCTCGTTGGGCAGGTACGACGCCGGCACAGGCAGATTTGCCGCGGCTCATCCGACGATTGATCCACAGCGCCGCAACGACGACCGGACTCGCCATGCCCGCCGGAGATTCGGTGATACTTCCGGGCTTTGATGGCGAATTGCACAGCGAACTCGGCAACGCCTGGGTGCCCGCCGGCCATTCTTGCTGGGAGCTGAGTTGTCGGGCCGATGTGGCCGCGAAAGCCAATGAGGATTATGCGAAGCGTAGCGCCGGATCCTCGCCGGACCTTCGAGGAACCCGAACCTATGTAGCGCTCACGGCGCGTCGTTGGGCGGGGAAGGCGCGCTGGCGGGATGAAAAGATCGCCAAGGGCGCCTGGAAGGATGTGCGCGCCTATGACGCTGACGATCTCGAACAATGGCTTGAGCAGGCGCCTGCCGTGCGGCTCGCCTTCGGGGAAGAGCTTGGCCTTTCGGGCGCTGGAGTCGAAAGCCTGGGCGCCTATCTCGAAAAATGGGGCGCGCAATGCATGCCCCGGATCACGCCATCAGCGCTGCTGACTGGACGTGTCGACCAGGCCACGAACCTGATCGAACGGGTCGGGCGAGTCCGGGAGGGGACGGCATCCGAGCCGCTGGCGATCAAGGCCGACAGTGTCGAGGAAGCGGCCGCGTTTGCGGCAGCCGCGATGCTCGAGCAACCAGAGCTGGCTAACGTCGCCGTCGTTGTGACAAGTGTCGAAGGCTGGCGCTTTGTCGAGATGAACGACGCCATCGGTGTCGCAGTGGCCGCTACACCTGTAATCGCTGAGGCCCCATCGGTGCGCGATCGGTTGGCGGTGGTGGTTCCGTACGCGTCTGGCGACATGGCCCGCCAGTTCAGAGGCCTTGCCGGAAAGCTCAACGACGCGGAGCTGTTACTCGAACGGGCATTGCCCTCTGAATTCGAGAAGGCTCTTCAGATCATCGGCCTTGACGAAAACGACACTAGGCGGCTTTCGACTTTATGTGGCCGTTCCTGGTCGGTGTTCCGCCGCCAGCATGCCGTGAATCCTTCGATCCGCCGGCCGGCCTGGCTCGACCATCCCGCCGCCGATGCCTTAGCAACTGTTTGCGTGGTCGGCGGTTGGTCAACGGGAAGGGACGCCGACACCGATATCGTCGCACGCATCAGCGGTCGCGACTATCCCCAACTCGAAGCCGATCTTCTCGCGCTGGAGCGCCTCGACGATTCACCGCTGCTACATATCGGCACGGTGTGGAAGGCGAAGTCGGCGCTCGAACTGCTCGCGATATTCGGGGAGCGGATCACACCAGCGCAACTCCAACGCTATTTTGCCGAACTGGAAGCGGTCCTCGCGGCGCCGGACCCTCAGCTCGAACTGGCGGAGGAAGAACGTTACGCCGCTGCAATCCATGGCAAGGTGCGGCCGATTAGCGGGCTTCTCCTAGATTCGCTGTGCGATACCCTGATTAAATTGGCCGTACGCGGCATAGATGTCCCGGCGCTCGCCGCGAACAATATTCAAGGGCGCGTCGATCAGCTTGTTCGCACGCTGTTGCGCGGCGGTGACCGTGTTCGTTGGCTGTCGCTTGCCAGTCAGCTCCCGGCGCTGGCCGAGGCCAGCCCGCACGAGTTCCTAACTGCCGTCGAAGCCGGTATCGCCCAACCCACCGGCGGAGCACGTGCCGTTTTTCTAGAAACGGCCGGATCGGGCTTCGGCAGCCGGTGCTGGCACGCCGGCATGCTGTGGGCACTGGAAGCGCTGGCCTGGGCTCCTAATCGGTTGCGGCGGGTCTCACTGATCCTCGCCAAACTCTGCGCTGTCGAGATCCAGGGCAATTGGGGGAACAATCCTAAGAGCTCGCTCCTGAGCCTCTATCGGTCCTGGTTTCCGCAGACCGCGGCCACCGTTGAAGAGCGTATCGGCGCGATCGACTATCTCATTCAGCAGGTGCCTGAGGCGGCCTTTACGCTGCTCGACGGTCTGACCGGTTCAGGGCCTGACTTCACCAGCCATACCGCACGGCCCAAATGGCGCGACGACGATGCCGGAGCAGGCTATGGCGCGACTGGTCTGGAGCGCCACACGATGGGCGTCGCCGCGATTGATCGCCAGATTGAGATGTCGCGCGGATATGCCTTTAGGATCGCACAACTGATTCCGAAATATGCGATCCTCGATGCTTCTCGACAGCATCGCATTATCGAGTTGCTATCCGAATGCGCCACGCTGAGCGATACGGACAAGGAAGCATTGCGGGGGGCACTGCGTCGCAAGCTCCACTGGCACCGCAACTATGATGAGCTTGGCGAAGAAGCGCTCAGCGCTTTGCTCGACCCACTGGAAGCCGCTTATGTCGCGCTCGAGCCGGCCGATCACATCGTCAGGCACGCTTGGCTCTTTAAGAATGGTTGGGTCGAACTTCCGGTTCGCTCATGCGGCGAAGCGAATGCTGCTGGCGAGCGGCAAGGTACGATTGCTGCCCGCTGCGCGCTGAAGGATATTTTCGAAACGAACGGCTGGCCAGGCATCCTCGAGCTTGCCGAGGTGCACGGCGATGCCTGGACTATCGGGTGTCATCTTCCTCATCTCGGCGTGCCGGGTGACAAGCTGTGTCGTTGGATCGTTGAGCAGGCCGGAAACCTCAATCGCGGCGAGGTGGGCACCACGCTGGCTGCTGCCATTATCTGTTGCACGCCGTCCGACCAGCGCGAGGCAGCACTAGATACGATCTTCGCCGCGGCGCCAGCCAATGACCGGTCGGCCGACTGGCTCGCCCGGTTGCTCGTGCTGTGCCCGCACGATCCTGCGATCTGGCGTCGCGCGCAAGAGATCGGGCAGGCCGAGTACTATTGGTCGAACTGCACGAGCAACCTGTGGCTCGACGACCCGGCTGACATGGAGCGCGCGCTGCGCAAGCTGGTGGATCATGGGCGGCCGGTGTCGGCGCTGAATGCATGCCACACAAAATTCTCGACGTATGATCCCGAGCTGATCATGGCGATGCTCGAAGGCGTGCTGAAAGGGCATGAGGTCGATCTGGGCCAAATGCCGCAAAGCTATGTGTTCCAGCATGCGATTGACTTCATCGAGGAGGCCGGAACCATCGACGAACTGCGACTCGTGCGGCTCGAGTTCGCGCTTATCAGAGCGTTCGGTTTCGAAGGCGAGCATCACGCCAGAACCCTTTATCGTGTCCTGATGGCGAAGCCTGAGATCTTCGTCGAACTGCTGTGCCTCGTCTACAAGCCTCGCAACGGGCCGCCTCGCGAGGTCGATGAGGCGCACAAAGGCGCCGCTGAGAACGCCTGGCACATTCTGCATGCCTGTCGGCGGCAGCCGGGGACAACTCCGAATGGACCCATCGATGCCGATCAGGCAACCCGCTTTGTGGAGGAGGCTCGGCGCCTGGCAACGGAGCACGATCGGCTAACGGTTTGCGATATCACGCTCGGTGAAGTTCTTGCTTATGCGCCGGACGGTGCGGATGGGATCTGGCCCGGGGAGAGTGCGCGGTCGTTGCTAGAGGGCTTTTCGTCGGAGGAAATGCTGAGCGGCTTCTATACTGGCAGCATCAATAAGCGGGGAATGTCCTCGCGGGGCGCCTATGAGGGCGGCGACCAGGAGCGGAAGCTCGCCGGCTATTTTCGCACCCACGCACTCGCGCTCGAAGCGACGCATCCGCAACTGGCCGCTACGCTCCACGAGCTTGCAAAATCCTATGACCGGGACGGCCTCTCCGAGGATCTCAGTGCGAAGCTTCGGATTGAGGGACGATAGGAAATGCTGGCCAAGCCGGAATTAGCCGAGCTTCTCTATCAAGGCTTGAGCCCAAGCTGTTGCAATGCCCCCTCAGAAACAACGCGTTCACGTTGCGGTGCTACTAAAAGTCGGTGGCGTTTGCTCGCTTCTAAGTCGTCCCTATTTGAAAGTTCTCTGCCTTGTCCTTGCGCTTCTCGGATCATGGCCCGGAATTCCCTTCTGCGCTCGTCGACGCACTGATAGCCGGCGAAGTCGTATTTCTGTGCGGTACCGGCATTAGCGCGCCGCAGCTTCCCGACTTCAAATCGCTGGTAGACCAAACCTATGCGCGACTAGGCGTCGACATGGATGCCTCCGAGCAGCGCTCCTATGCCGGTCAGCGTTTCGAGGAAGTGCTGGGCGCCCTTGGCCGCCGCCTCGCCGACCCCGCGGCAATGGTCCGCGTTGCCTCCAAGCTGCTCGCGGTGCCCGCCGCGCCCCGCCTAGACCAACATCGAACGGTGCTACGGCTCTCGCGCGACATCAGCAACCGCGTCCTCGCCGTCACCACGAATTTCGACACGCTGCTCGAGCGAGCACTGGGGCAGCCGGCTGAGTTGGTCCGGCCGCAGAGCTTCGCCGGCCAATCGCTGCCTACACCGGGCGGCGCGGGTTTCGCAGGCATCATCCATATCCATGGGCGGCTGCTCGATCCGACGCTCGACCTTGATGCGACGCCGCTCGTACTTACTAGCGCCGACTATGGCGACGCCTACATGCGTTCGGGCTGGGCCTCGCGCTTCCTATTCGACCTCGCCCGCTGCAAGACCATCATCCTCATCGGCTACAGCGCCAATGACGCGCCGGTGCGCTACTTCCTCAATGTGCTGGAATCTGATCGCGCACGCTTTCCAGACCTCCGCCCGGTCTATGCCTTCGACGCGTATGAGCGTGATCCGATTGAGGCCGAGGCTGGCTGGGGCACGTTGGCGGTCACGCCGCTCGCTTATTGCAAGTACAATTCGACGACAGGGGTTCCCGATCACTCACCACTATGGGGCGACCTTCATCAGCTCGCCGACGTCATCGAGCGTCCCAAACGGTCGCGCGAGGACCGAGCTCGGCAGATCTTCGCCGGCAACAGCAGTGCGCTCACCGCTCAGCAGCTGCGCGAACTCTCCTGGCTATTCACCGATCACAGTGATCTCTGGCCGGTCGCGGTCGACGTCATCACCAATCCGCGCTGGTTCCGCATACTCCAGGACAATAAGCTCTGGTCGACGCAGGATGCCTCTTGGGTGATCCCGGCCTGGATCGCGCGCAACTTCGAGGATCGCCAGCGCTTCTTGACCGCGGTCGAATGGCACGCGATTCTCGGCCGCGACTTCCTCTCGCGTCTCGACCAGCGGTTACGCCAAAGCCCACCCGCATCGCCTTTCTGGCTCAAGGCTTGGCGTATCCTGCTCTCTACCAGTTTGGGCGAGCGCGCCGGAGCTGGTGAGTTTGACGAGAATGCCTACGCCCTCAAGCAGAAGCTCGAATCCGGCCTAATCCTCGATGGTGAGCTCGCCCAGGCGGTGGCGCTGGTGGCGCCGGTACTGATTGCGCGTCCGCCGCGGCGTCTAGATGTCGAGGGTGAGGAGGACGAGGTGGCCGAGCCGGAGGCTGCCGAACCGCGCCTTTCGAGCCTCACCACGCTCGATCTCCATGTGGTTGATGAATATAGCGCGACCGAGATCATCGAGGCGCTGAATGCGCTCGATGGCCACGCCGTGCGTATCTTCGAGCTCGGCAACGAGGCGCTGCGCTCCTCGCTTCAGCAATCAGTCGACCTCGGAATGATCGTAGACGATTACGACACGAGCGACTTCAGCGTCCCCTCGGTCGAGGATCACAGCCAGAACGAGCATCATAACGGCGTGCTCTTCCTGGTGCGCACGATCGTGAACGCCTTTGCCAAGGCGGTCGCCATCGATCGCGACCGGGTCCGTGCGCACGCCGCGCAGTGGCGGACATGGCCCGGGCGAATGGGCGCACGATTGCTCCTCCATGCCATGCGCGACTTCGCAACCTTCTCGGCGAACGAAGCGCTACAGCTGCTGCTCGACCTTGAGGAGGCCGATTTCTGGATCATCCGTCGCGAGTTCGCATTGGTGCTGCGCGATCGGGCTTCGCAGGCCACGCCCGAGCTGCTTGAGGCGGTTGAGATCCGGATCCGGACCAGCGGCAACGCCTATTATGCGCGTTATCCCCTGGAGGAGGGCCAGGTCGACTGGCGCGCCCACGCCCGCGACAGCGTGGTCTGGCTGCGCCTCAAGATGCTCGAAGCCGCCGGGGTCCTTTCAAAGGTGGGGCGCGACGAGCTCGATGCGATCGTGGCGCGCAGGTCCCATCTGGACCGCGCAGTCGAGGATCGCGACTTCTTCGGGTCCTATAGCTATGGCGTGCGCTCTGTCGTCGGCGACAGTACCCCAATCGTCGAGGCCGCTCCCGATGATCGCCTCAAGATCGCCGAAGAGCTCCGCCAGAGTTCGAACATTGACCAGCAGATGGGGTGGAGCAGCTATTGCCGCTCGGATCCCAAGGGGGCGCTCCAAGCGCTAGCCGCTGCCGAGCTGACCGTACCCAACATCGCTTTGTGGGGCGATCTCTTGGCCGCACTAGCGTTCCGCAACGATGAAAAGGAAACGCCTTTGCGCGACCAACTCACGGTCGACGCACTTGCACATCTCGAAGCGCTGAATACTAAGGCATTGGAGCCGATCGCAGCTAGAGTGGTCGACCTGCTAATGTTCGGTCCGCGGCGCCGTATCACCAAACTCGAAGACTGGTTCGACCGGCTGTGGTCGGCGATCCGGCTCGCCGACTATGAGATCCATTTCGAGAAAAACCTCTACGAGGCCGCGATCAACCGCGCCGCCGGCCGGTTCGCCCAAGTCCAGCTCCAGGAGCTCGATCACACGCGCAAGACCGCGGGGCCGCACGAGGCGCGCCAGCGCGCCCGCCTCGCCCTGGTCGCGGCCGACGACAGCCAAGCCGGCATCATCGCGCGCGCGGTGCTCATCCACGACTTCGCCTTTTTGCTCCTTGTCGATGCCCAGCTGGTCGAGACGCATCTCCTACCGCGCTTGATTGCGGAGACGGACGAGGCGCGAGAATTGCGCTCGGTTCTTGTCTCGAACAGCAACATTACGCCTGAAGTCACTAAGGTGGCGCCCAAAGCTGTGCTGCGCGGCATTGTCGAGGCTCGGACTGGTTCGGGTTCTGCCGCGCAGATCGCATCCGGTATTTTGCGACCAGCGCTCGCCTCGGTGTGCGGCGACCATCCCGACCGGTGGGGCATCGGCGAAGCCGATGTTAGCCGCGCCCTACGCGAGGCCCCGCTCAAGATTCGTACCGGAACGCTCGATGTCTTGGTTCGCTGGATGCACAACGATGATGCTGGCGCCGAGGAGGCTTGGGAGAGAATGGTCGCGCCCTTCTTCGACCGAGTATGGCCAAAGGAACGCCGCTATGTTGATGACGCGCTTAACCACAACCTAATGGCGCTTGCGGTCAGCTCGGGGAAGCACTTCCCAGACGCTCTGGCGAAGCTGCGACCCTATTTCAGTCCCTATGCTCGCGAGCGAGCCAGCGTTTATCCGATTAAGCAGAGCAAGGCCCCTGAGGCGTACCCGCACCATGTGCTCGATCTCCTCTGGCTGATTTTCGGCCCCACCAGCGGCATCAACTACGACCTGGGCAATATTTTGGATCGCCTCGTGGCCGCAGATCCCGAAATTGAGGTCGATCGCCGCTATCAGTCGCTCGAACAGCGAACCATTCGTTTCCGCTGATCCTGTCTGTAGGTGCCTTGCTCATCGAGTCAGGCAGCTATGGCTTCTCGCAGAGACGATATCAGGTCAGCGGGCACCGAGAGTCTACCCGTGGCGCGCCGCGGCCTCGAGCATTGGCCTGCCGAATGACTAGAGGCGGCTCGATAGCCGATTCAGGGTCGTCATCAAGCGAGTATTGAGCATTTGCCAGTCCCGCAATCTTCAATGAAGAACGCCATCGGCACGCTCGAAAGGTGCCGTTCCGAGCTCGACATCAAAAGCAGGCGGTTGATCGTGTTGTCCTGAATGCCTCCGGGCGGCAAAACGCAGGATACGCGGCCCTCTTTTGCGACGACGCCTGACTTCTTAATAACGGCTTGGGCTGCCGCATGTATCTTGGGGAACCGGCCAGCAAACTGCGCTTCCCGGTTTGGCTTTTGTCCACGTTCCTCCAGGTGAGACAGATAGCCAAATAGGTCCCGGAACAAATCCGGATATCCCCCGCAGGTCTTCGTCAATGCGTGGTCGGCGACATCCATGACGTCCTGCGGGAACGCGAATTTTGTAGCCTCCATCTGTTCCGAAAACCGGGCAAGTCCGGGCGTCGCAGTTACCCCCCGGCTGCGGATGGCGCTCTTCACTTCACTCCAGCGGAAAGGGCTGTCGGTAACGATGCAGGCACCTGTCGCCTGGGCCAGGTACATGGTTATCTCGAAATTTGGCGCGAGCTTGAACATGCTCATCTGCCCGCCTTCTTCGCCCTCCAATGAACCGTCCTGAAGCACAGCCAGAGGGTCGAGCTCTCGCTTGCGCTCGGCGAAGCGCATTGTGGCCTCAACTTCGTCGTCGCTCATTCCAGGATTGAGTTTGCGGAGTTGCCTGCGCAGCGCATCCGGGGGCATCAGCATCATGCTGCGCAGGGCATCCGCCTCCATGTGCTTCTTCAGCCGTGGCTCTTTATCCGGATCCAACCGCATAAGGGTCGCTCGCGCTCCCGCCATGCTCAACATTTGCTCGCGGAGATGAAAATCGAAATCACAAGGATCGGGGATGAGATTGACCAAGCCGAGTTGCACGAGCGGCATGATCGTCATGAAGAACATGACGCTTTTCAGAAAGTCCTGCCTATAGCTCCTCGGATTATCGGTAGGTCGGTACTTCTTCGCTATGACTCCCGAGTGGATGAACGGGTGCGCGACAATCATCTCGCCGAAATATAGCGGAGCCGCCAACGCGAAGTCGACGATTGATGAAGGGTGGATTGAGCCCGTGTAGACCGCGCGAGGGACGCCGTCCGGCTTCGGTAACAGCGCGAGCAAATCGGTCTCCAGCGGCCAAAGGGCCTCGTAAAGGAAATAAATGTTCTTGATCTTCTCATCGGTGAGTTCGCGCCGGATTTGAATCCAGTCCTTCTCCCCGCCGAGCCCCAGGATCCGTACGATCCCGTTTTGCAGCATGATGTTCCGCTCCCGGATGCTGCGCTCATTCCAAGAGGGGCGCAGCACTTGGGGTTTGGCCTGACAACACGCCTTGAAGAAATTTCCCGATCCGCACCCGCAGACGTCTCCCGGGCGCAGCTGCTGCTTCGGCGCTGCCTTGATCAGGAAGTCACGCGGCTTCTCGGTCCTGCCAAATTCATCCTGATATTGGACATGTCCACTCTCGTACTTCGCGAACATCTCGCCACCGAAGTGGAAAAGCTCGTTCTTTGGGGGCAGAAACGTTTTCCTTAGTTCGGCCCAAGGCTGCGAGATCGCCTTTTCTGGGTACAACCAATCCTTGCGGCCGCCGCCGATGTAGCGCCGCGCACGCGACTTCAGAACAAAGTTGAACTGCGTGACCTCCTCCGCGGTCAGCTTCCTGGTGCGAATGAACGCGTCGATCCGGGTCATAGACTGCCGGTAATTTCGCGCGAAGGTCCGCTTTTCGAGTGGGCCAGTGCTCGGATCCTTTGCGTACTCCAAGTTCGATAGGATCAGGCACAGGTCGCGGTTCAGCGGGAAAATCGTTTGAGACGCCCTCAGTGCAATGCCGGGATCGAGCGGATACGCGCCCATCGCGTGCGTTGGGGGAATGGCATGGTTGTAGATCGTCACCGGGTGGTCGCTGAAGATGAACTTCACGTCGGAGTTTTCAGCGGAGACAATTTCGCGCACGCCGCCGACCCAAATCGTGCAGTGCATCATGCGGATACCCTGCATCTCGTACATCAACTCGTTCTGCGAGAGCTTGGGATACTGAGCTTTCAGCCAATCCAGGCCCTTTGGCGTTCGGATTTTCTGGATATCGAGGTACTCGAAAAACGTCTGAAAATGCTTGTGCCACTCGCCCACGTTGGTGCCAGTAAATGCTCGAATCGCCTGAGAGCCCCTACCGTCGATGTCACCGAAAAGGCGCCGCTCGATCTCGTCGTTGACCGACGTTCCAAAGAACGTCGAATACAGGTCCCTTTGAACGAACGCCTTTGAAGTCGGCGTATCGTTCCACGCACCGTTTTGGGTGATTACGCGCCCATCCGGCAGGATCTTGCGGTCCGGCGCCATATCCACAAAGGCAAGGGACGAGCGGCCTGGTTCGAAGAACCCTTCCTGGTACCATTGCGGGACGTAATGGTTGTTTCTTGTCTTGGACATCGCCACTCTTGCAATACCAGAAATCGATCGTGCCGATGCCTCTCCGGCATCTAGCTAATATCGCTACTGGAACTCACGGATGCTTTGGCGTCGGGCCGCCTCGAACTTCGGCGTCGGGGTTCAGTCAAGGTCGCAAGCAATTGTTCCGCCACTTCTGTAACCATCTCTGATGCTCCGATTTTCGTGCGCACCCTGCGAATGATCCGGCCCGACCGTACGAGGTCTGGCCGGAGAGGGTGACGCGCGTCAACGCGATACAGGCGAGAGCACCGAGCGTAAGCGCCCACGGCATCTGAATGCCCTGAATAAAGCTCTGCTAGAGCTGCTCGGCAATGAAGCGCGGGATCTTGCGTTCGTCGTCGCAGGTCTTGCAGTAGTTGCCGGTCTGCCCTCCGCAGGCGGGGCATTCGACCATCTGAAAATCCCGCATGTCGATCCGATCAATGTAACGTTGATCGAGCTCGCCTTCTCCATCGCAGGCGGGGCATGGGCGGCCACACCAGTCGCGGGCGCCCTCGCAAACGGGGCATTCAACGCGCTTGTAATCTCGCAAATCGATCTGATCGGTATAGCGCTGATCCATCTCGCGCTCGCCATCGCAGGCGGGGCATTGCTCCCCCCGAAATCGTCCTTTGCCTTCACAAACGGGACAATCGACGAGCGCATAGTCCCGTACGTCAATCCTGTCGCTCTGTTGACGCTCAAGTTTGCCTTCACCTCCACAGGCTTGGCAGTCCTGACCACGCAGCTTTCCTGAGCCATCGCAAACCGGGCAGTCGATCTCCTCCCACTCGCGGGTGTCGATTTGTTCGGCGTAGCGTCGTTCCAGATCACCATCGCCGCCGCAGGCGGGGCAGTCACGCCCCTTGAAGGTTCGCTTTCCGTCGCAGAGAGGACATTCAACCAGCGTGTAGCGGGCGAGGTCTACGGCATTCGCTTCGCTCTCCGTCAACTCTGCTTCGCCTCCGCAGGCTGGGCAGTCCTCACCCTTGTAATGACCGCTACCCGCGCAAAGGGGACAATTCACATAGCCCGCCCGCTGAGCGAATTCGGCCTTTACCGCTGTGGCAAGATGCAGGGTTGCCCCGATATCCTGCAGTTCAGTCGAGCTGTTGGCGAGGGCTTTGAACTCTGCCGACATGGACTCGAAAGCAGCAAAGTGCGAGTCCTCCTTGGAGGTAGGCGCCATTTTCGGCACCTGGGCCAAGGCCTCCTTCGCTAGCCTGATCACGGTGGAGACTTCGTCTGGAGTCTTGGCGGTCGCCAACTGCGAATTCAGGCTCTCGCAAGCCTTCAGCATGGTGAAGAGCTGCCCCGTCGCTTTGGCTTGCATTTGCCATAGCGCCCGCCGGTAATGCGTCAGCGCGTGTTTGAAGCTAGCGACGAATTCGGCGCTTTCGGCTTTGGGGCCGTAGGTGTGCTTATCGAATTTTGTGTGGTGATTGGCGCAAAGCCATATCAGGTTCTCGGGGTGATTGTTCTTCGTCGCTGCCACCGGGACAATGTGGGCAGCTTCGCAGGAGTCCGAGTGGGCGTGGCAGATGGCGCATTCGCCGCCGGCTTCGTCCTTGATCTCCCGCTTAATGCCTTCAGGCACTGGCGGCCGGGCGCCGTCCTTCGAGGGCCATGGAAGTTTCAGCCAGTCATTGAAGCCCTCGAGCTCGGTCCGCTCGAAGTAAATCTGCTCCTCCTCCTTTCGCGCTTTCAGCTTGCGGTCGGAGTCTTGCTTCGGCGCATAGCTCGTGAACCAACGAAGCAACTTAGGCGACATTCCAACAAGCGACGCTGCCTGAAACTCATCGAGCTCGCCGTGCCCTGGGGCGGTTGTGGAGGGGGTAGAAGCCTTCATGAAAGCTGAAACGAGAGGCTATAGGCGATCACGAAGAGGTCTCGCAAAATCACGATCAATGCACCGTGGTATACATCCGAAATTGGAGCAAGAGAACGGGCTCACCCAGTTGCCGACGATGATGCCAAGGGGTTCCCTTTCTGGCAATGCGCAACTTCACCGCGTCCCAAGCCTTGCTTCTTGTTGTCGGTATGCAACGCCCTTTTACCGTTCCTCGCGGCCATTTTGAATGGCGAGGATAGGATAGGCGGCCCGAATTTGGATTATGGAAGCGTAACAAAGGTTCTCTGGAAATCCACCTTAAAAGTATGAGCGGCCCCAGCAGCTTAGCGAGTATCTTTGGTACTGGCGATTTGAGCTCCGCTGAGGACTGACCTGGTTGCGACCGTATTGCCAGCGATCTGCCGCAGGATGATGATGCACTCGTGCTCGCCGGCTACCGTGAGCCCCTGACGAAGCTGTCGGCAGAGCCGGTCGAGACGGACGCGCTCCCCGCCCATCGGCTCGCAGTCGAAATGCCGCCAGCGCCGATGCTCGTAGAACAGGCACAGCCAGAGCTCGATGGCGGTGCCGCCCCATGAACCGGACTGTGCGGCTTCCTCCGCGCGCTCGTTCGCCCAGGCATGGAGATCGCCGAGGCCGAGCGCACGGGAGGTGTCATAGCCATCGAGGAGATGGGCGAGCCGGGCCGATTGCAGCCAGGTCAGCTCGTGCGGGATCGCGGCGAAGTCGCCGCCACGAACCCGGTCGAGCCAATGGTCGTCCTCGATCGCGAGCGGGCTCAAGCGATGATCCTGCCCAGAGCGCGTGCCGCTGCGGCATAGGCCGAGAGCGGCTTGTCCGGCCGGAAATGCTCGTCTCGCTCGATCGACAGGCCGAGGAACCCGCGAACCCCGGCAAGCTCGGCAAAGGCGATGTAGCCGATCTCCGGTGCGCCGAGCCCGAGATCGCAGAGGCCGAAGGCGATGCCGGGATCGTCCGGGTCGAGCTCGGTCAGGAGCCAGGTCGCGTTGGCATCGGGCGTGAAGAGCTTCACGACGGGCATCGGATCGACGTCCTCGCCCGCCGCGCTAGCCCGGCCGTTGGCGAGAAGGCGCTCGCGTTCGGCCGGGAGCATGAAGGGCGCGCTCACGCACGCCCTCCCGGCAGGAGTTTGAGCGGACCGCCAGCGGTCACGGCGGTGGGCTCGCTGGCTGCCCCGATCGGGCCGTCGCCAGCCCAGAACAGGTTGAGTTCGCCGTCGACCAACTGGAAGTCGCAATACCGCCGATAGAGCCGGGTCGCGTACTCCTCCTCGCCGGCCATCGCGATGGCGATGATGGTGTCCTCCAGCGTGATGCTGGCGAAGCCGACCTGATCCTCACCAGCCGCGTTGAGTTCGGCCTTGTAGCTGGCCACGGCGCTCGCAACGAGTGTGTTGAGCTGTGGCGCGATGACGACGAATCGGCCCTCGTCGTAGTCGCCGCGCATCAGCATGGCTTGGGCGAGCAGGTGCTCGCGATACAGCTGCTGGCACGGATTAGCCTTCAGCGTCGGCTTCCGTGCATCGACGAACAGCCCGGAGACGTCGGCGAGGTCGTCATAGCGCGGCCGGATCGCCGCCACCGGCTCCTGGCAGGATTCCGAGTACTTCATCTCGATCGCGACGAAGCCCCTGCTGCCGGCTGACGTCTCATAGCGGAGAAACACGTCGAAGGCGCTGCGGTCTCCGGTCAGCGCCGGGTCGCCGCGTCCAGGCGAGTGTTCGAACAGCACGGCCTGAACCTTGGCGCCCGCGAGATCGGGGAAGAGTTCGCCGAGAACGCGGCAGGCAAAGGACAGGTCGAGCTTGAGCAGGCCGAAGACGTTGAAGGCCAGGGGCATCGAGCTGAGCAGATTGCCGTAGAGCCGCGGCTCGTCGATCATTGCGGCGGGCTCGCGATAGGCGAGTTCACGGCGCACGAGCCAGGCGATGGCCGGCAGCATGAAGTTGGCGCCGGCTCGCGCGGCGGTGGGACTGATCCGGGAGCCGAGCTTTTTGCGCTTCGTGCCGACCTTGTAGCTGCCGATCGGCAATTCGCGATCTTGCCGCCAGATGCTCTGGAGGAGACGAGCGGCCGAGCGGAAGCGGTGGTCCAGCGGCTCGAAAATATGGTGCTGACGAAGGAGTGCCTCGGGCAGCAGCGGAACGTGGGCGAAGGTGTCGGGGAAATCGGATGTCACGAAGCCTCCAAGAGCGGGATTGGACGCCGGGAGGTTCGCCGAACGGCATATTTTGTTGATAGATCAGTGGATTAAGCCAATTTGCAGTCGACCTAACGAATGTTGCTGAGTTGCAACACAAAAAGAACCTTCACGAAACTCGTGCGGTTCGGACCCCCTAAATCTCTATATTGGTAGGCAGATGGTCAAATCTGCCCGCCGGGCAGACCATTTGCGTATGGAGACATACGCATGTTTGAGTTCCTTCTCAAGTTCCCCCTTACTCCTCCCGAAGACACGGCCAAGCCGCAACCCGGCGACCCATCTGCGTCGCCACCGAGCCCTGAACGTGAGTTGACCTTCGACGAGGTGCGCGAGCTGACCCAGCCGCCCCGGCCACCTTCCACGCCGGCCAGCACCTTCGCCCATCTGACGGACCCCGATGAACTGGCGCTGTCCCTGCTCAGCTTCCTCGACAAGCTCGATCTGAGCTGCCCGGAGATCAGGGCGCTGATCGCCAGCACCGAGAAGTCTTACCAGGGCGGTATCCTGGCGGCACACCTCGCGCCGAAGACCCACGTGGGAAAGCATCGGGAACGGCGCCGGAAGGCGAAGACGAGGCCTAAACAGCCTCGGCTGGCAAGCCTCTTCGATCCGTTCCCCTCGGACGACTGATCCCCCGTCCATCCAGCCGACGAAGGCCGGCGCTCACCTGGGTGCCGCGCCCGTCGTCACGCCCATTTCCGAGGACACCCTATGACTGACCAGAGTTCGTCGAAGAAGCCGACTTCCATCCTTCTTCCCACCTACCGTACGCTGTCAGCGGCAGAGCAAGCGGAGGGCTTGGCGCTGACCGCGCCGATGCGCCGCCCTGGCGCTCACCCAAACTGGCCACATCTGTCGATCGACCCTCCCTATGTCGGACCGCCCGCTCCGCGCCATCCGCGCGTGGTGGCGTGGATCGACAAGCATCACTTCGAGCCCGTGCCGGAGAAGCCGATGAAGCGTCCGGTGCTTCGGAAGGAGGTCTTCAAGATCTACCAGGCCATCGCCTTCGCCATGCGGTATCATGGCGTTGTCCTGAACACGCATCTGACGATCGCCTGGGGTTATCTCGGCGTGTCCGACGGCGAGCAGGCGGCTTGGATGTTGACGCGCTTCAATCACGAAGCCACCAAGTGGCTGAAGGTCGGCTATGTCGAGGGCGTGCAGAAGCGGCGGTTCGGTCAGCGCGCCAGTGCCGAGAGCTCCGAGCACTTCTACGTCTATGTCCATGAATGGGGCCGGCGCTACGGCCTGCACACCCACGAACTGGCCTTCATCCCGCCCGCGAAGAGGCAGGCGTTCGAGGCATGGGCGGAGGCTTGCCTGGCTCGGCTGTGCGGGCGGAAGTATATCCCGGCGCCGGCCCTGAAGATCACGGGCCGGGTCCGGGCCGACGAGTACGAACGCGTCTGGCTCTGCTGGAAATGGTTCCGCTACATCACGAAGACGCTCGACCCGGAGTACCGCATTCGACGCGCGGATGGGTCGCCGGTCGTGGTCAGGGCGCTCTTCCACCCGAAGGCGTTCTATGAAGGGGCCATGGTCAACTGTGACCAGCTGGCCTCCGGCTCCCGGAACATCTGGACCCAGGCCCAGGTCCGGGCCGGGTTCGTGGCGCGGCTCTATCAGCCCGATGTCATCGATATCTACGACGGCGCCGAAATGGACGAACATCGCTGGGCACATATGCAGGCGGTTGAGGACGCGAAGCGGGCGGAGTCCATCCGGGGGCTTGCTACCTTGAACCTGTGACGAACGGCGGGGCGCCGGTGTGGTCGATGGTGGCTGGCCGGCGCCCACGCCTCGAACGCCTGCCTCTTCGCGGGCGGGATGAAGGCCAGTTCGTGGGTGTGCAGGCCGAGGCGCTTGCCGATCTGGAACTGCAGTTCTGGAGGCCGAGGCGTGCCGATCTGGAAGCTGGTCGCAGGAAGGCTAACGAAGCCAGGGAGATAGGAAGGGCTTCCGGGACTGCCGATTGGGGCGGCATGCCTTGTCACCGAAGAGGGCCAGCGCGTTGAGAACAATCCGACACATGAAGCCCTGAACGGAGGTGTCGAGGGTGGAGTGCCTTGCCGGTGATGGAAGGGGTATTGGATGGGATTGGAGGTAGGGAAGGAGTGTCTGCCGGCAGTGTGGCACTGCCGGAGATGGCAGAGGAGGGAGGAGTGCCGGTGGAGGTCACCGGCTGTTGTAGGGGAGTGTGCGGATGGAGATGGTGTATTGGAAGGGGGGTATACGGAATATGGCGTCGAGCGTAGCCGTCTCACAGCGATCCGGCGCCTATTGAAGCCGCACTCACAGAGCGTTTATCGAATAAGGGCGAGCGCCTCGGGCGGATCAAGTTTCGTAGAGCGCTCCGAAGTCGACTTCGATATCGATCGTATCAATCGCGGCCTTCAGCTGCCCGAGGTCGGTTTCTTTCGTGTAGCGCGCCGTCTCGCCGGGCGTCGTATGTCCCGTGAGACGATCTACAATGGAGTCCGCTACGCGACCCTGGTGCAGGAAGGTCGTCGCGCTGTGGCGGAAGGAGTGGAAGTCACGCCCCTCTTCATAAACTTCGACATCGCGCCGATAGCGCGTGAACCATTTGGTGAACCCGTGGCCGAGCCGGCCATCGGCTCCGCCGGGATGGAGATTGGGGAAGATGCGGACTTGGCCAGCCTTACGCTGTTGCTCGACATAGCCGAGCAGCCCCAGCCGAATGAGTTCGGGATGGATGGGTACAAGACGCACCGCAGATTTGTTCTTGAGCTTTCGCGGCGGCTTCATGTTGATGTCGAAGAGCCAGATGCCCTGTTCCTGCCGAATATCCTCGACATGGAGTTGGCAGATTTCTTCCTGGCGAGCACCTGAGAACACCGCGATCAACGGCAGCCAGAATTTCTCGTCGCGAATGACGAGGCCGCCGGCCGTGGAGCGGCGTCCCTCGGATTTGCAACCGCTCCAGACAGGCGTCCTGAAGAGCTTTGCCAAATCGCTGCGGCGCCACATAGGCCGCTGGTCCTGAGCTCTTTGCTGGGCGGGGAATTTGAAGCCCGCGAAAATCTTGTCGGTCGCGGCGCCCTGAGGAATACTCTCATCCCAAAGCGAGGATAACGCCGAGACATGGCGTTTGACCGTGCGGATCGACAGCCTTTCCGCTTTCCCGCCGCTGGCGGCATCGATCTCAAGGATTTCCGCTGGAGACTTCCTGGCGTAAATCGCTGCCTTGCCATAGTCCGCGGGCAGCCGTTCCAATTGATCCTTGAACCGGGCGGCGTCCTTGCGCTGATAGGCGCTCAACGGCCGATCCCCGCAAATCGCCTTGAACAGCTCGTAGCTTTTCTCGTTCTGCCCGGCAGTCTGGTTCTCCCAACGACGCAGCTGCTTCTGCTTCGTCACGAAGGCCGCTGCGACGACACCGAAAAGAGGCTGACCATCGGCGGTCGTCGTCTCTTTCGGCGGTAGCGGCGGCGGATTGAATACGGCCTCGACCTTGCGCGCGAGCAGCTTGTCGCGCGGCTCGAAATTGAAGTCGCCCGCATATCGGGCCTGGACCGCTTCGGCGAGATCGATGCCCCCACGCATCAGCGATTGTGCCAGCTGCCGGGTTTGCGTCTCGTCCAGCTGACCTTCGAGCTTGTGCTTGCGCATCATCGCCTGGGTTATGAAGGAGACGCTGCCAAATTCGTTGGCGCCGAGATCGGCTCTAGCCTGGGCGGCGATCTGCCCGAAGTGCTCGGCGCGGCTTGTGCGTACCTCTTCAGGAATCCTTCCGAGCCTTAAGCGCAACTTGTTCTCTTCGGCCAGCACATGAGCATAGAAATCCTGCACGATTGCCGCGAGTTGGTCGTCTGTCAGCATCGGGTTGTCGCGGCTTTCCTCGAAGAGCGATTCCGCCGCTAGATATAGACGGCGCGCCCTGATCCCGGCGAGGTGCAATTCCGAGGTCCGCAGCGAGCAGGTAATCTCGCGCCGCCCAAAGCGCGGGCGCAGATCGAGCGGGATTACGCGGCGAAAATGGAAGATTCTGTTGCGCTGGACGACGTTGCGAAGGAGATGCGCCAAAGCGGTGCCCTTTGTAGCAACCGGGTGGGCAAATCGCGTTGCCGCCCCGGAAAGGGCAGAGAAACCGCTGCGATGACAGTGCTTTAAGAGAAACTGGCTGGGGCGGGAGGATTCGAACCTCCGCATGGCGGTACCAAAAACCGCTGCCTTACCGCTTGGCGACGCCCCAATGTGGGGCGCCTTCTAGAACGCGGCGGCGCGGCACGCAACCGTCAAGCCGCCTCGCCCTCGCCTGCGCCGCAAGATTTCCTCCACAACCTGCAAAGAGCCTGTTGCGCCCGGGCCGCGTGCTGGCTATAAGCCGGCCACCAGCGGATCGGAGTGTGGCTCAGCCTGGTAGAGCACCTCGTTCGGGACGAGGGGGTCGCAGGTTCAAATCCTGCCACTCCGACCAAAATTTCCCGGTACATTTCAAGTATTTGAGACAATGGCCCTTCGGGGCCTTTTTCTTTGACCGACAGAAATACCGACAGTTTCGGAATCAGATCGGCCGTCCCCATCAGCCTCAGAGCAAGGAAGGCTGTCGATCGGGACGGAGCTGCAGACCGGCTGGCATGATGATCAGCTCCCGGGCCTCGGTCGCAGCGCCATCCGTGATCGTGTAGGTGAGGCTGACTTCCTCGAGCGCGAACGCCGCGAAGATCTCGCGGATGTCCGGCGTGTCGTTGATCGATAGAACGAAGGCCCCTTTCAGCCGGGCAAGCCGATTCGCCAGCCGGCGAAAGGAGGCGCGGTCGAAAACGCCGGCGCCATAGTCTCCCTCGCAGCCGTGATACGGCGGGTCGAGGTAGAACAGGACGCCAGGCCCGTCATAGCGATCGATGAAGGTCTCGAAGGGAAGATTCTCGATGATGACGCCGGCGAGCCGCTCGGCGATATCGGCCAGGAGGGGCGCGAGCTTCGTGACGTCGAAGCGCCCGGGCAGTCCCGGCGAGACGCCGAAGCTGCGACCGACGACCTTGCCGCCGAAGGCAAGGCGCTGCAGGTAGAGGAACCGCGCTGAGCGCTCAAGATCGGTCAAGGTCGACGGGTCGACCGAGAGCAGCCGCTCGAAATCCCGGCGGCTGGTGAGCTGGAAACGCAGTGTATCCATGAAGGCCACATAGTGGCGCTGCAGGATGCGGAAGAGCGTTGTGACATCGGCCGAGACGTCGTTGATGATCTCGGCCTTCGGCACGGCGCCGCGGCGGAGGAACACTCCGCCCATGCCGACGAACGGCTCGGCATAGCTCTGATGCGGGATGCGCTCGATCAGCGCGACGATGCGCGCGGCGAGCTGCTTCTTCCCGCCGATATAGGCGGCGGGCGGGCGCACCGGCATAACGGTGCGGAACTCATCGGGAGGCATTGAGAACGATCCGGGAACATGCAACCGTCTGCGTGCGCGCCGGCGCGCACGGCGGGTTGCCTTCACGGAAGTGGTCAGGCATCGCGGGACCTTCTGCCAGGTCGAGCCCGCGGCAAGTCGGCCTTGTGGCCGATGAGCCCCGCCGGCAAGGCCGGCGGAGAAAAGAGGCTTTGGCCCGGTCATGATGACCATTGCCAATATGCGTACGCACCGCGTGCGTTCGATTTCGCTGTGGTGCTCAGCCCCGTGTAATCACCATGTCGATATCTGTGTGGATGGGTGGGACGAGACCCTAGAGATCCCGCAGCTCGGCAACGGATATCGCTGCACGAAATGCGGACGCCGCAATCCTGCGAGCCGTCCCGCGTGGCATACTCGCGACGGAAAGCCATTCGGGACACTTTGAGGCGAACTCGCTAGGAGGAACGCCGCCGCGGCGCACAGCGCTCGATCGCCTCGCGGACATGCTCGAGCTCGGAGCCGTTGGCGTCCTTCAGCTCGCCGAGGCGGGAGTTGGTCTTCACCTGCTCCGTGTTGATATCGCGGAGCTCGCCGAGGACCTGCCGCAGCAGTTCGCAGGCCGTACCAAGCATGCCGACGATTTGATTGGCCTGGATCGTCAGGCCGAGCGGGTCATGCCCCTGCGGCGCAATGTGCCCGTCCTTCTTGTTGTCCTTCGCCGCCCTCAGCGTCATAAAGATCGCCAGGATGATGACGACGACGCCGGCGGCCAGCTGCAGTAGCGGGAAGGGTTTCAGTATCTCAGCGCCTGCGAAATCCGCCATCTCTCACCGCCCGGTAAACGGAGATCAGCTCTCCGAGTGTCAGCATTCCTAGGAGCGGCACGAAGATCGAAACCTTGCCCGAGAGCATGCTGTCCCAGACCAGCGGGACCATCAGCATTGCCCAGGCGAAGGCCCCGACGAAGGAGCCGGCATAGCGCATTAGCGGCCCATAGACGGGCAGCTTTCCGTTGGCGAAGAGCGCGATCGCGCGCATCGAACCGATACAGGCGAGCGTCACCGCCATGGCTTCCTCACTGGCACCATTCTCCGCGAGGAGGCGAAGCGTCCCCCGGTCGAGCGAATCGCCGGGGAGCGCTAGCGTGAAAGCCATCAGCAGCAGGCCGCCCGCCATGATCCATTCGAATAGGCGGTTCGAGCTGTAGGGGCCGGCCGACGGCCGGGCGGGCGCGATCAAGCGCCCGGCCTCCAGTCGCAGACGGCCACCCCCACCGCGTTGTTGGCCTTGTTCTGTGCGATCGTCTCGTCGGTATCCTTGATCGACCAACGTACCGGCCGGAACTGATCGCATAGGGCGGCCCTAGTCTCGCCGCCACCCGTCGTCGTCGCGCAGTTTGCCGGCAGCATGGCCAGCATCAGCAGCGCGGCGGGCACCCTCGCCTTTCGAACGGATATCGATGGCATTGCGCAGGTCCTCGGTTTCGGATTTCGATTTCTGATCGCCGCGGCCCTTGACGTAGATGCCGAGCGCGACGACCAGGCCGGCGCCGATCGCCGCGGCGACGCCGGCGAGACGGGCCCAGAGCGACGAGAGCAGGTTCATGACTTGGCCTTGCGCCAGGCGATCCACCCGGTCAGGCCGATGATCGCGAGCGCCAGCGCAATCCGGACGACGTCGCCGCTCGTCAGCTCGGCCTGCTGCGAGGTCAGCGTGTCGACCGCCTTGCCGAGCGGTTCGAGAGCCAAGGCGGCGCCGATCGCCGAGCCGCCGGCGGCCGTGGTGACGGACTTGGTCGCGGCGGCCGATTCCGTTTCGAGCGTGTAGGGCGGTGCCGATTCGACATCGGCAGCGAAACGCTGCGCCTTTGGGAACTGCGAGAAGGGCAACTGCCAATGCGGACCGTCCTTGAACGACTTCCAATCTCCGCCCCACTCGATCGGCACGCCCTCGGCCTTGGCCGCCGCCTTCATAATCGGCGCGAGCTTGCGATAGAGCGGCCAGTCCCAGGAGATCTTGCCGTTCTCGTCCGCCGGCGCGATATCGACGGCATGGCCGGTCAGGTGCCGGCTGTTCATCGTCGTCGAGGCGCCGCTGGCGACGAGCTCGCGCTGTCGCTCGATCGAGCGCAAGCCCTCAACGACGCGGAACCGCATCGGCGAGGCCTGCGCCGCGCGACGAACGACTGCGACCAGGCGCGGGTGAACACCGACGAGCTTCTGCTCATCGGCCGGGGTCAATGCAAACATGAGGATACTCCGGGCACAAAAAAGCCCGCTCGAGGCGGGCGGGTCAGTCGATAATGGGGGCGTTTTCCGCCATATCGAGGAAGGCCGCCGCGCAGGCGAGCCAGACGATGCCAAGCCAGATAATCAAAACAGCAGCGCACTCACGAGCGCCTGCGCCTCGTCGGCATAGCCGGGTTCGGTCTCGTGGATAGCGTCGCGCATCAGTCCGATCGCATTGGCGTTCGAGAAGCTGACGAAACGCGCCGCGTGGTCGACGACGACACATCCATACGTCGATCCAAGCCTGATAAGTGCTTGGCGGTAAGCCTCGCGCTGCTCATCCGTGCCGTAACCGCCCACGTTGGCGAAGGTGGCGATTTCCAGCACCACATCGGCGCCCGCGGCCTTCGCCTTCGTGATGATGTCGAGGATGTTGGCGGTATAGGTCGCGACATCGACATTGGTGTTGAGGTCGTTAGAGCCGAGCTGGATGATGACAAGATCGGGCAGGATGACCAGCAGGACATTGGCCGCTGCCCAGGAACCGTTACCGGATGTATGGAACGAAGAGACCGTGCCAAAGGCGCCCCCGTTTATAACGTCGATCGCAGGGACGGCGCTGTCATAGGTCAGCATGCCGCCGATCGAAACGAAGCTCCCCCCAGTGCGCTGGATGTTAAAGGCATGGGCGCCCTTCGCCACAGTGACCGTATTCTTCAGGTAGCCATCAGTCGGCGAATTGCCGCTCAGCGTGGCCAGAGTTGCTCCGCCATCAGCGTTGATCGTAAAGGTGCCGTCGCCCGACCGCTGCTTGTAATAGGTTTCCAGCGTGTCGCATTGCCCCTCTGGCGTGAACGTGAGGGAGTTTGTCAGGTTGGTTGCGAAGAAGTTGCCGCCGAGCGTCGCATTGCCCCCTGTCCAGTTCGCTAGGCCAGACAAGCGCGGATCATACGCGATCTTGATCGCCGGACTGGCGAAGGCGTTCGTGCCGAACCACGCCTGACGATTGGCCGGAATACCCGCTGCGTTGAGCTGCCTGACGACGTGAGCGATCTTGGACCGAGGCTCCGCCGCAGTGGACCACGTATTGGCCGAACTCGTGCCAGCGCCATTGCCCACAGTCTTGCTGTCCCCGATGAAGACCACTCTGGCTCGGCCCAAGCCGGCGCGTACCTTCGCCAGCGCAGCCTGCCATTTGCGCAGATTGCCAGGCTTGCGGAAATACACGTCAACGGGCGAGCGCGCCGCAAAGCCGTCGACGTCATGGCCCAGCCGATATGTGAGATCGCGCGTGGGCAGCAGTTCGATTTCGCCAGCCATCAGGAGGCCTTTCCAATGAGATTGGAGCGGGAGCCATCCGGGTTCAGGCCGCTCAGGATGATGTAGGGTCCGTTGGTGGTCTTCGTGCGCAGCGCGACATAGCCGCCCGGCACAGTTCTGCCCTGACGGCCCCCGTTCAGCGCTCCGGGCGTGCTGAAGACGCCGCGCCCCTGGACAGGCCCGGGTTTCGAGAAGATCCGCATCGAGCGGCCTACTCGTAGAACTCGATCGAGCCCCGGCAGATGGCCGGTGCACGCAGGACGAAATGCGTCGGCGGCGTCACGTTGTCGGGGAGCATGGGCGGAATGCGTCGCGCCGCCGGGTTGAGCGTAGAGCCGCTGCCATCGATGGTGGAGGCGGTCGGCAGTACGAGGTCGGTTACATTCGTGCCGATCTTCATACGGAAATCGCCGTCGAAGCAAAACACGGCGAAGCGCTTGCCGGCGGGGATCGGCACCCGGCGGATGACATCGGCGGCTAGGACGATATCCTCGACATAGTCGCAGACCGGCGGAGCGAAGGCGGCGCGGTTGGAGCCGTCCGGCCAGTTCTCGATGAATTTCGTCATGGTCAGGTCAGTCCTTTCGCGAAGGTGAAGAATGAAATGATCTCGGCCGCGCTCATCAGCTTCGTGCCGATCTCCATGGTCAGCGGCTGAGCAAGCGAGAATTCGGCCGCGCCGGCTACGATGATCTCGGCTTCCTCCCTTTGCGGGCCGGGAAGCTCGGCGAGCAGGTCCGCAAGGCGCTGCGGGATCGCGGTGAAGGTCACGGCCGCGAGAGCTTCGGGTTGCGTGATCAGGCCTCGCAACCAGAGCGCCCTGAAGAACTGAAGTCGCGAAACCGCGATCGGCGCCAGGTCGATATTGCGCTCTTCGGGCAGGTCGACGACGGAGAAGCCCAGCGCCCGCAGATCTTCGTCGCTATGCAAGGCGATGAAGTCAGACGGATACGTCACCTTGTCCCAGACGAATTGCGTACCCTCGCGCGCCCGCAGCACTTCGGTGCCGCCGACGGTCTTCGTGATCCCGCGCATGATGATTTGTCCTAAGAGATTGTGATCGTGGCCCAGCCGGCCGAGCCGGCCCCGGCCGAGCCGAAGATGCCGCCGTTCTGGCCGCCGGAACCGCCGTATCCGACGACGACGGTCGAGACCTGGCCGAAGAGCCGGGAGCCGATCGCGCCGTCCAAAACCGTGCGGATGACGCGGCCGCCATAGCCGCCATAGCCGCCCTGAAAAAATTGCGGAGAACCGCCGACCCCGCCGGGCGCGCCGCCAGCCGTGATATTGCTGTCACCGTTGAGGCCAGTGCCGTGCACGCCTTGTGTGCCGCCCGAATAATTGTTGGCACCGCCGCCGCCGCCGCCCGTCGCCATCAGCGTGAAGCCCGACAGGTCGATATAGCTGTTGCCGCCCTGATTGCCGTCAGTGCCGGGGAACGAATGCCCCTGATAATCCTGCGTGACCGCTCCGCCGCCACCGCCACCTGCGGCGGAGAGGTCGAACACGATCTGGTTGAATTCCGGCCAGGTGAAGCTGTAGCTGCCCGGCCCGAAACTCAGGGTCTGCGGAACGACGTTCTTCGTCGGTCGCACGCCGCGCGTGCCGGGCATATTGCACCGGACCGGATGGACGATACGACGCGACGGCGGCAGGAAAACCTCGCGCCGCCGGATGACTGCTGGTTTCGCGATCATCACAGATGCGACGCCATGAGGTGTACGAAGCCCTCGTCGCAGAAATAGTCGATGAACCACCAACCGGCATAAGCCGAAAGCGAAGGGGCGACGCCGTTCGAGAAGTAATAGCCGCCGGCATAGGCGAGAGAGCAGCCGCCCGGCTGAAAGACACGGATTCGCCCGGTCTGACCGACCGAGAAGTTTGCCGGGAAGGCGAGAACGTGAGCCCCCGTCAACTGAACCTTGAAATTGAAGCCGAGAGCGAGATCGGGCGCAATCGCGTAGTTCGCGACCAGCGGAACATAGGCCGCAGCGGCGAAAGCGGCATCCGCCTTGACCAGCTTCGCGGCCTTGCCGCGATATTCTGCGACGCTCGCATCGCGGTTGACCGGCGTCGATCCGTTCGCTCGCGTATAGGAAATGACGCGCCAGGCGCTGCCGCCGAGCGCGACGGCGACCGCGCGATCTCCGGTCGCCGTCGGTAGGTTGGCGCCTCCGGGCAGATCGATATCGGCGCTCTGGACAAGAGTGAGCGCGCCAGTGAATTGCAGGAAGCGAAGCGTCCCCGCCGTAGCGGTGCCGAAGCTGCCGATATCGGCCGTGCCGGTGATGCGGACCGAGTTGGACCTGACCTGCGCGAGGTTGATTGACGGGGCCGAAGCCGCATCGATCTCGCCCCCCAATCCCATGATCGGCGCATTCCCGGCCGGATCGAACTGCATGAAGACGATATCGTCGGCACCGTCATAAAGCTTCAGCCGCCAGGGCTCCGACGAGGTATCGAGCCAGATCATGCCGGCCTGCACATAGACCGGCCGACCGGGGCCGGAATGGTTCGTGTTCTGCGCAGTGCGAAACTGGTTCAGGCGGTCGGCGAGCTGCGTGCCGGATGTCAGCTCCGGGACGATCGTCCCGAAATCGAATTGACTCATTCCTCGACCCTTCCATAGCCTTTCGCGACGAAGTCGACCGTGCGCGCCACCGCACCGCCCGCCGCATTGAAGAAGCGCAGGGTGAATCCGGTCTCGTCTTTGTCGGTGATCTCTTCCCGGTCCCCCGACGCCCGGTCCTGCACCGCCAGCGCGACGCCCCGCAGGCTCTTGAACGGCGGCGTGAAGTCGATCCTGAGCCCGCTCGTCGTCACCAGCAGATCGTTGCCGGCCTCGACCCTGTCCGGCATGTCGACATCGACGGAGAGCCCGCGTACGACCGGCGTGATTGCGTGAGTGATCGTTCCGGTCAGCACGGCCCGGAACTCGAAGGCGCGGGCCGTCAGATCGGTGATGACCAAGGTTTCCCAAGCCGACCAGTTCCCGAGCGCGGGGTTGTCGTTGGTCATCCGGTACTCGACGCGGACGGCCCATTGTGACGGGTCCGCGCTCGCCAGCGCCTCGACCTCGACGAGCGTCGCCCAGGACGCCATGACGTCGTCGAGCGATGCACCGAAGGCATCGACCGTCGGCGTCAGCCGCGAAGTGTAGACGGCGCCGAGATCGACGCTGCCGGCGAAGGTATAGGTGCCGCTTTCGACCATGGCGCCGCCGGGCGCGGCGAGTTGCAGGAAGCTGCCCGACGCTTCGACGCCGGATTTCGCGCCGGCGAAGCCGGGCGATTCGGTGATAACCTCGACCTCGTTCACCGATGCCAGCTGCGCGATCGTCGAAGTGATGATCGCCGGCGTCGCCGAGAACTGATCCTGCCGGGTCACGGCCTTGATCAGATAGGTGCCGACCCGGTTGGGTATCTGCACCTGCGTACCGCTGGCGCGCGGCACGATCGTCCCGGCCGAGCCCCAGGTCACGCCATCGAGGAGAGGCGAAAAGCGGATCTCGAAATGACTGAGATTAAGCTGCGTGACCTGATCCCAGATCAATGTCGCAAGGTCCGCCAGCGATGAGATCCGGAAACCCGTCACGTCCGGCGGCGGAGCATTCAGTCCCTGAAACACCACGTTCAAGCGCTGCTGCCATGCCGAGGGCGGCAGGCTGACGAACAGCGCGCGGACACGGAAGCTGTAGGTGCCCGGCGCTAGCTCACCGGTGTCCGTCGCAGCCTGCGGCACCGGCACGGTGCGCAGCGGTCGCCAATCGGAATGAGCGACGCTGTCGTCGCGGATCTGGACCTCGTAGCTGGTCGCGAAGCCGGTGCGCTGGACCCGCCAGCTGACGCGCGCCTGAGCGCGGATATCGGCGCCGGTCGTGAACAGCTCCTCGGATACGACGAGGTCTGATGGGGCCAACGCCTGCACATCGACGGGCGCGCTGATCTGGCTGTCGAAGATCGGGATGGTGCCGGTGTCGGCCTGCCCGATTTCCGGGGCGTCGTCGACCATCGTCACCGTAGCCGTCATGTCCGCGCCGGGCTCGATCCGTAGGATACGAAGCACCACGCTTTCGCGGCCGATCTCGCCGAACCCGACCATAAGATCGCCGACGGCGGGCAAAACCGCGTCCGCCGAGAGCAGGATGGTCTGATGCTCACCGGGAATATGGGCGACGTTGTGCAGGACACTGCTGCCATCCGCCAGACGAAAGCGGGCGACATAGTTCTTGTCGCCTTCCATCGCGACCCATTCGTCGAGCGTCACCTCGAAGCCATGAACGGCTGTGACCCGGGCGCTGATCTGTCCCCAGAGCGGGATGTCATGGGTGACGCGCACACGATCGCCCCGCGTGCAGACCAGATTCTCGAAATCGACGGTGAGCTTGTAGAGTTCCGGCCGCAGGCGAACCTGCGCGATGTGAAATCGACCGTGTTTCCAGATCAGGTCTGGATTGGTGATGCCCGGAAACTCGATTGCTTCGAACAGCGTCGCATTAGCCTTGGTGTAACCATCGTCATAGACGACGCGCTCGTCCTGCTCGAAGTTCTTGGTCTCGTTCAGGAACTTGACCCGAAAGCCGTGCGGCATCCGCCGGTACTGACGACTGCCCGAGAAATCCCGCGAGTTGCGCGGCGAGAAATGCTGGACGATCGGCAGGTCGTCGCGATCCCAGATCACGGACCATTTTCCGTCCGTGAACACCCGAACGGCGCGTCCTGCCGCGCAGATTTCGTCGAGCAGCGAGGTCACCGAGGCCGCCTGCTCGATCACCTTGTTATAGGCGAAGCCCTTGGCCCGGCAGTATGTCGCCCAGCTCTGCAGCGCGGCCAGGTCGATCCGGCTATCGGATACAGGCCGCGCATTCGGCGCGCTTTGCAGCACATGCCGAAAGAGATCGGCCGGATTGTTTGACAAGGTGTTGCCAACCCAAGCCGCGCCATTCCAACTCGTCACATAGCTACGCACCAGGCCGTTCAAGGTATCGATGGCGCCGTTAAGCTGCGACGACGCGAGAATCCGGATGGCCGTGACGGCGATCGGCTTGCTGAAGCGGAGCGGGTACTCGTTCCGGCTCGAACGCATCGCTGTGATCAACAGCGTTTCGACGGCGCTGGAATTGACGTTCAGCCCTTTCGCCGAGGTTCGTTCGGCCATCATCTCGTACTGGCCGCGTGCGACCGGCAATCGAAATCCGCGGCGGAAAGCATCCTTGCGGTTCTCATAGGCCTGCGTATCGAGCGCGACGATCCAGCTTCCCGACCCGACAGGCCGAAAAGAGAAGCGATAGCTCACCGCCATCGGCAGCTGCGCGCCATTCTTGTTGTAGGTGGCGTAGAGGCCGCCCGGAAAGGTTACGTCCCAGCTGAGCTCGTCGACATCGGCCGCGCTCGTCCGCGTAACCGGTTTGCCGTATTCGAGCTCGACGTTGAGGGCTTCCTCGAAAGCCTCCTGCGGCATCAGCGTGATGCCGGCATCGCCGGGATAGCCGAGGCGGGTCTCGATCTCGACGCCGTTATATTGGCTCAGCGGCGTCGAGCCGATCTTGAGATCGGAAATATCGACCGGGCCATAGCCCCAGACGAACAGCATGCGCAGATACTGATCGTCGCCGATGATCTCAGTGTACGGCTTCGCCGCATAGAGCGGCTGCATGCGGTGGAAGCCAAGCGTCGCCGGCACGGTGCCATAGGGGCTCGCTCCATTGCGCCCGCCACCGATCGAGTAACGCTGCTCCGGCTCGACCTCTTTCTTCGGCTTCGGCGGCGGAAAGAGTGCCTGCACAAGAAGCGCGCCGCCGACCGAAATCGCGGCTCCCAACAGGGACGCGCCCAGCGTGCCGGCAGCAAAGGCCGACCCCAGGATTGGCGCGGCCCAGCCTGCGGTCACGACAAGAGCCAGAACCGCAACGGCGATCATCAGGATCTGACCAAGGCCGCCTTTGCCGCCTTGCGGTACGGCGACCAGCGTCACGGTATGGCCGGCCTTGGGCCGCACCCGGCCGTGCAACTCCGGCGGGATCAAATCGCCGTCGATGGTGACGTGCAGGCGGTGCGGCAGTCGCTGAACCGGCAGGGCCGCGATCATCTCCGCGATCGAGAGCCCGGCGGGCATCCGCACCTCGACGCGGGTAGAACGCAGCGGATGCAGTGCCGCGACGACACGAACGCTATCGGCATCGCCAAGCACTTCGCCATGCAGCGGGCCGGTGATGATGTGACTCACGCGCAGGCCTCGTGCCGGAAGAAGCCAGCAATGCGCCGCCGGAGCTTGCCGGTCGTGAAGGGCTCGATCACCGACTCGCGCTCCGGAACCATGTGTAGGACGAAACCCGGCGCGGCGACCAAGCCGATATGACAAGGCACGCCGCCTTCCAACATCAGCACGCCGTCGAGCGTGCAGGCCTCGCTCTGCGCGACTTCCCGCCAGGGCGATGGCCCGAGCCGGCCGTCGATCAGTTCCGCTATGGCGACCCTGTCTGCCGCGGTGACGTAGGCCTCGCTGAAGCCCGGCAGCTCGATCGTAAGGCGCTGGCGATAGACCAGCGCCAGCAAGCCCCAGCAGTCATAGCCCTGCGGGCCGCGGCCCTTATCGGCCCACGGCAATCCGACGAATTCCGAGAGGTCCATCAGAATAGGCCCGGGAAGCTCGCGGGGTCGAAGGTGCCGGACGGATACGGCTCGGTCGCGAGCGCGTCGATCGCCAGGCTGATCGTGACCGCCACGTCGTCATACTCGGCATTGACGAGGTCGAAGGGCGGGAACTCGATTTCGACGTCATCCGGCGACGACGCGAGGACGATCTCCATCGCGACTTCCGCCGGCGTCGTCGTCGACCGCAGCAAGGCCACGAGCTCTCGATCGACATTGTCGATCGAGAGCTTGGCGACGGGCGCGGCATCTTCCTTGTCGTCGGGCAGCACGGTCGTGAACGGCAGGGCGACATAGCGCAGGCCACGGCTCATCATCCCGTAGACCAGCGGCTCCTGCTGGATGCGATAGCCGCTGCTGCACAGCCGGGCCGGGCCGTCTTCCAGATCGGGATGCGTGATCGTCAACAGCACGACCGGCAGCTCGTCGGTTTCCTGAGCGTTGATGGCCCGCAAGAATTTGAGCGAGACGGTGCGTGCCATTACGGCATGACCTCCAGGCTGAGCATGATCGTCCAGGTGTCGAAACCGTAGTCGCCCTCGTCAGGCAGATTGTCGCCGAAGCGCACGAGGATGGGAGTCTCGGTCTGGGGGTCGGGGAAATAGAACGGCAGGACGCCATTCATCAGCGTCAGCTCGACGAAGTCGCGGAACACGAGCGCCTGGCCGGTCCTCATGGTGATCGCGCCGGAAAGCTTCGACGGCACCGCTGCCGAACGACGCCGCACCTTCGCCGGGCCGGTATCGTTTCGCGAGCGCAGCCGGCCATCGCCGGGCGTACGCTTGTAGCTGCCGGCATTGAAGCGCGCCGGCAGGGAAGCAGGCCAGACTGCGTACATCAGACGAACGCTCCACTAGCCAAAAGAGGCCCGTCTAGGCAGATTGAATTCCGAGGAGCCTGGGCATCATCATGAAAATCTGCGCTGCATGTTTTGTTGGAATCGTACTGGCCGGATGCGTGAGCACGCCTCCACGCGAGGAACGTGTCTGGGTTAGAACCGATGGCCAGAAGGGCTCGGAAGTGCCGGCGCTCGCGCAGCAGTTCGAAATCGACAAGACGGTTTGCCTCGGCGAGACGCAGAAGACAGCCGTAGGCATGGCGCCGATTTACTATCAAGGCGTCGCCGGCGCGATCGAAGCGAATCGCATCGAGGCCCAACGCGGCGAAGCACTGGAACAAGTAATTCAGGGATGCATGGCCCAAAAGGGTTATGTCTATGTCCCCAAATCGCAAGCCGAAGAGACCGCCAAAAGATTTCGGGCTTCGGCTGGAGCCCGGGCAAACGCCGAGGCAAAGCGCATCCGCTGACATAGTCACCGCCTCGTGAGAGCCGGCTGCATGCCGAACGTGGTGCGGGCCGCGCGGTTAGAACTGGTGCCTGGCGTGGCCAACCGATCCGCGACGGCCTCGTCGATCATCACGAGGAGATCCTTGCCGCCGCTTTCGTTCTTGCGCTCTTCCTGCCGGACCTGAGACCCAGGCGGCGCCACCACCTGCACATTGTTGACGATCGGCGCCGGGCGCTGCGCGGGCGCGTTGCTGTTGGCACTCGGGGGCAGGTAGGACTGGGGCGGCACGTAGCCTCCGCCCGCATAGCCCGGCAGGCCGCGGCGGATGCTCTCCAGCGCATGCACGCCGATCCGACTGGTCGCGGCGGCATCGAAGACGTATTCCCCCCGGTGCACGATGCCGGCCGGATCATACTTGCCACCATGGCCTGTATAGCCGCCATCAGCGTAAAGGCCGCCAGTTCCTGATGAGATGGTCGAAGTCACGCCTCCGCCGCCGATGCCGAGAGCCCTCCCGAGCAGGCCAAAGATGCCAGTGCCGAAGCCGCCGCCGGTGCCGCCGAACGCTTTTCCGAAGAGATCATTGATCGCCATGTCGATCAGCTTGTCGGCGATCCGATTCAGCGTGCTCTGGAAAGCCTCACCGGCCGATTTGCCGGCGCGCAGATCAGAGATGAACCCCTTGAGGGCATCCTTGCCGATATCGCCGATTGACCTCAGCGCGTCCTGACTATTCTTCAGCAGCTCCTGCTGGCGGGCGAGATCGCCATAGCCGGCCGCTGTCCTCTGGATCGAAGGCAGCAATTCGGACGCCAGAGCAGTGCCGCCTTGCTGAACAGCCTGATTGTAGAGCTCCTGAAACTTCTGCGCCCGCGCGATCTCCTCGGTCGACATGAACAGCGTGTCGCGGGTCGCCTCCAGCTGCTTTTGCTGGGCCGCGAGGCTGTCATTCGCCGTGAGGATGATCTCGTTATAGGCCTTGGTCGTCGCGATCTGATTATCGTTCGCGAGGATCGATGCGGCGGAGGAATTGCCGGCCCCCTGGCCGCCAAATCCGCCCATCCAGCTTCGGAGGTTGGCGTTGTAAGGCGCCCACGGCGATGCGCCGCGCTGATCATAGAGCGCCGAGGCTGCCCGGTCCTGCACCTCGCGCGGCGCGGACATCGCGTTCGGATACTGCTTGAGATCGATCCCGGCGGCCGCCGCGATATCGCGCCAGGTCGAATTCGTGATCTGGTAATAGCCCTGTGCGGTCGACGGGCCGGTTATCGTGCCGGTCGAAGGATTATAGCCGCCGTTCGGCCCGACCGCGCGCTGATAGACGTTCTGGTTGTTGCTCTCGTAGAGGCGCACAGCCGCGAGGAACTCTTCCTTCGTGAAGCTCCTCTGACTGGCGTCGACCGTCTCGCGCTGCGCGCGCAAGCCGTTTGCCATCGTGCCGGCAGTCGGAATGGAGACCGAGCCGCCGAACCGCTCCAGATTGTCGCGATAGCGGAACTGAGCCTCAAGGCGCTCGCGCTGGTAGGGCCGCAGTCCGGCAAGGGCGACCTGATCCTGAGACGAGCGAAGGGCGTCGCGGGCCTCTCGATTGGCCTGCGCCTGCATCTCGTTGATCTTGCCGACGATGAGCAGCTCGCGCTCCTTCATCTTCACGGCGTCGCCGGCGACATCGAGGTTGATGCGGGCGATCTCGACCGCAGTCCGCTCCGCGAGCGTGCGAGCGCCGATCGCGCGCACGGTCAGATCATTGGTCTGGCGCTGGCGCTCGCCCGTCGTCAGCATCGTCTTGCTGGCGTCTTCGAGCAGCTTCGACCACTGGCGCCATTCGTCGAGATCCTGCACGCCCGGATTGAGCTTGATTGCCTCGTCGAGCTTCGCCCGCTGTGCCACGATCTCGCGCATCGTCTTCAGGTACGGGTCGAGGCCTTCGACGATCAGCCCGGCCGCCAGCGAGGCGCTATCCGCCTTCGCGCGACGCAAAATGATCTCGCTGCGTTGACGCTCAAGCTCGACGATCGCCTCGAGGGGCCGGATCTGCTGCTCCAGCAGTCGCAGCTGATTGTTGACGCCGAGGCCGGTCGAAGCCTGCAGGCGGTCGCGCTGCTGCTGCAGGGAGGCGAGCCGCTCCGCGTCGGTCGGGCCGTTCAAGGCACGCCCGACCGCCCCCGCGGCATTCGAGGCGCTCCGCGTCACCGCATCAAAAGCGCGGGCGAAAAGATTGGTGCGCTCAGTCGCACCCTCGACCTGTGGCGCGAAGGTGCGCAACAGCGCCGTCTGCGCGCCGAGCATGTTGCCCGCCGCCTGCTGGTCCGCGATCCAGCGACGGGAGGATTCCGACAGCCCACCGAGCTTGCCTGCGAGCGTTTCGGCGCCGCGCGCGGGGTCAGAAAAGGCAGCGGCCAGCTCCTTCGCCGCATCAGCGTTGCCGATCCCCTGAAAGGCCGCGTATTGGCGGGAGAAGTCCGTCAGCCCGGGCAGGCGCGTCGGATCAACCTTGCCGGTCGCAGCATAGGCTGAGAGCATCTCGCGCGCACTGGCGACGCTGACCTTCGCGGCAGCGGCCTCCGCATCGGCTACACGGTTGATGCCCGCAACCGTGGCGCCAGAGGCCGCGCCCACTCCGAGGAGGGCCTTCTGCACTTCCTTCTGGGATTCGGCATAGGAATAGGCGGCATAGGCCGCACCGGCGCCGATCGCCGCCCCGGCCGTCGCCACGCCAGCACCCGACAAGGCGAAGCGCAGCGCGCCGCCGCCAACCTGGCGCAGGAAGCCGCCGATCGAGCCTTCCGTCGACATGAAGATATCGGCGACTTGCGCGGCCTGAGCCGCGAAGACCTGCATGGGCGCCTGGCCCATGGCGAGCTGCGTGCCAATGTCCTGAACCTGCCGGCCGAGATTGATGAGCTCGTGCCGGGCAAGGCCGGTCTGCTTGTTCACGTTCGCGGCGGAGGTCGCGAAATTGTCGTTCGCGTTCGCTGCGGTCTGATAGCGCGCCTTGACCAGGTCGACGACGCGCGCCGCTTCCTCCTGCGTCGCCAACCCGCGACGGAACGCGGCATCGGCAGCCAGGGTAGCGCGCTCGATCTCTTTCTGTTGAGCGATGACGGGATCGGTCGAGGCGCGCAGCTTCTCCCATGCACGCGCCGTCTTCGACATCCCGTCCTGCTGCGTCGTCATGATCCCGAGGCTGCGCTCGCGCGCCGCGGTCGCACGGTCTTCGGCATCCCGAATCCGGTCGACGGCAGCCTGCGCCGCCTGCATCGAGCGCACATAGACCGCAGAGCCGGCTTCGGCTCCGCGTGCGTCGATCGTCAGGAGGGAAACAACCTGGCTCATGCCGAGGGGTCGCTTTCGGGGTTGGGGTTGGCCATGGTCTTCAGGAACAGGTGATCAAGCATCTCAAGGATCTCGATCTCCCACGGAGCGAGGCCGGCGCGGGTCAGACGCTGAAAGGCGTCGATCTCCGGCCAGCTGATGGCGAGGGGCCCGAAACCGGAGGAGCCGCGACGGCCCGACAGGCGCCGGAATGCCGACCACAGATAGAGCCCCTCCGGCGGCAGCTCCGGAACCGCGAGATCGTCCTCGATCTGGCGCCGCCGCTCTGCCGTGCGCGCCCGCGCGAGCAATCCCTCAAGATGCTCGCGCTCGGAAACGCCTTCCTTGTCGCGAACATCGAGGCGGAAGGTCGCCTCCGCGAAGGCCGTCAGGCCTTGGCGGAGGTCCGCGTAAAACTCTGCTCAGAGACCAGAAAATCGAGGCACTGCGCGTAGACCCAGCCGAGATCGGGATCGACGAAGATGTCGATCGCGGCCTTTTCGCTATAGGCGATCGGCGCCTCGCCGGGCTTCAGCGTGACAGGTGTCCAGTCGACGATACGCGCCGCGACCCATTGCACGTTCTCGCGTCGCGCTTCGTCGACGGAGCGTTCCTCGGGCTTGTATTTCCGCCCGTTGATCTGGGCCATTTCGATCTGGCGATTGCGATGCAGCGTCTCGCGGTTCTTCGCCTCGTTGAAGGCGATCGTCTTCGGGTGGCCAGGGCCGGCGAAAGTGATGCGCCAGCCGATCGGCGTCGCCGAACCGGGAGCGAGGATATCGAGCACGGCCGTATCGGCTGGGATGAAAGCCGAAAGGGCGACGGGCGCCGCGGCGCCGGGTTCCTTGGTGGTCATGGTCGTGATCCTTGTCGGAGGATGGCGGGGCGGCGCCGACACACCGCCCGCCTGTCGCGCGACACTCGCCGGGGCGAGCTTGGCCGCTGTCGGGCGGGATAGGCGCCAAGGGGGCGATCAGGCCTTGTCGACGACCTTTTCGGCAGCCTTCTGCGCCGCCGCGGAGGCGCGGGCGGCGGTCGACGGATCGACGTCCGCCGAGACCGTGACATCGATCTTCGGGCGGCCGGTCTCGCTGATGGCGATGGCCGGAAGGTCGTCGACACGCGACGGCCAAGTGACCGCGAGGCCGTTCTGCCGCGCAGCGACGACGGCCTCGTGCAGGCGCGTTGCAGCGCCCCGCACGTTCTCTTCGTGGTTGGTCATGCAAAGCTCTCCTTCGGGTTGTGCAGCGATCAGGCCGCGGAGGTCTGGTAGACGACCGTCGAGTCGGAATAGGCGCCGCCGCGCTCATCCTTGCCGATCAGCAGGTTGATCTGCTGCGTCCGGCCGCCATCGGCGCCGAGCTCCGATTTCGCCATGCTGGCGAGCGTCAGGTTGCCGACGAAGAAGGAGCAGAAGTCCTTCGGCTCGCCCTCGTTCTCGGTGAAGAGCAGATGCAGCGAGAGCTGATCCTCGTTCAGGAACTGCTGCACGCGGCTGATGTCTTTCTTCAGGGCCGTGATCGAGCCCTCGACCGTCGCCTGATTGGTGAAGACGTCCGGCGTCACCACCGAGCCGACGACCGGCACGCCGGCGGCGTTCAGGTTGATGTTGAGGTTGAGGGAGGTCACTTCGAGGATGTCCTCGGAGCCCAGGCGGATCAGCGCCTCGACCGCGGTCATGCCGATCGACGTCGTCGCGACCGGCGCGGTGAAATAGGGCGACTGCGCTCCCGTCATCGCCTGCATGTCGCGCCCGACGATGCCGAAGGTGAGCTGCGCCATGCCGTTCGGGCTCATCTGCAGCTGCATCGAGCCGACCCGGTTGCCGAGGAAGACCTCGGAGCCGTCGATATCGATCTCGCGCTCCTCGATCGCGAAGGAGCGCGGCGTCGTGCCCATGATCAGCTTCTTCGGCCGCGCGAAGGTGATGTTGGTCTGCTGCGCGACGGTGGTGACAGCATCGGCGACAGTCATCACCGTGGCTGTGAGGCCGACGACACGAACGTTGCGGCCGTTATTGTCGACGCCGCCCGCGGTGAAACCGCCGAAACGTCCGACATCGCCGATCCGGACGCCATCCGTGATCCACGAACCAGTGCTGCGCGTGAAGGTCTTGCCGGCCGAGTCGGCAGCGACACTGAGCCCGGCCAACGCAAGCGGGGCATCGAAGGTGCCGCGAAAAGCCGCTTCGATAAAGTCGTCATAGCTCCCGAGGGAGAGGTCCGCGACATATTGGCCGGCGACCGAGCGCGAGCCATGACGCCCGCGTGTGATCTGGCCGTCCCGCCGGACCTCGTTGGAGCGGATCGGCTCCTTCGTCAGGTTGATGCCGCCGCTGTTGGGGCGGAACACCTTGGAACCGGAAGCGCCATCGGGAAGCACCCCGAAGTTCGTCTCCGGCTTATAGGCCACAAGGATATTGCGGCCGGACTGATAGGCCATGGGAAATCTCCTCTGAGGTTCAGGCGCGGCGCCAGAATTGGAACGGGATCGAGACGGTGACGGCGAACCACATGCCGTCGTCGCTGCTGGAATCCCCGCCCGAGATGCGCGGGGTCCAGGTGCGGATGCAGACGCCGGGCTCGGCGTCGTAGAACTGCTGGACGCGGAAGATCTCGCCGAGCTGCCCGGCGAGGCTGTAGGCCGTCGCCGTGCCTTCGCCGTCCGGCACGAAGACGGTCATCATGATGATGCCCTCCTCGACCACGACATGATCGCCGGGAACACCGACACCTCGAATTTCGGCGCCGGTCGAGGACACCTCGGCATAAGCCCAGGGCGCCGGGTTGCCGCCGACGCCGATGACGTCGGGCCGGGCCTCGTTCGGCCAGCCGATCGGCAGTTCAACGGGGCGCATGGCCGCAACCCGCGACCGGATCGCGGCGACAGCACCGGCAAAATTCGCCATGTCAGTAAGCTCGGATGACCAGCGCCGGCCGGCGCATGTCGGAGGCCGCGGCGCGCTTCGAGACCTTCACCGAAGCTCCCGCGACAGGGCGATAGGTGAACTTGATGGAAGCGACATTGCCGAAGCGGCGCCGCACGACCTGCTCGGCCTGCTGGTAGACCTTGTCCGAGCCGGGCAAGCGCATCTTCTGCTTTCCCATCTCGATCTTCCGCGCATAGGGCAGGGGGTTGAGGATCACGACCTCACCATCGGACGGCTGCCAGGTCCGGAGATCCCGGACCGGCGCGCCGTCGACGAAGAGCGTGTGCGAGAGGCGGTATTCGCCGGAGAGCACAGGCGAGAACGCAAAGAGCGATTCCATCGCGAACTGCACGACCTCGGCCAAGCGCTGATAGTGGTATTCGATGACGCCGAAGGGCTTCACCGCATCTTCCGGCGCGCCTTCCTTGCCGTCGACGAAGCGACGGAAGCTCGACGGGCGCGGCTCGTCCCGCATGACCCTGGCGTGCTCGCGCCGGGCAAAGGCCGCAAGGTCTGCGGAGGTGGCCGCGACCGCGCGCACGATCTCGGCGCCAAACTCGACGCTTACGGAGCGAATGCGCGCCATCACATGCCCCGCAGGTGCAGCTCGACGCGCACGACGGTATCGTTGAGCTCGATCAGGTCCGGCGCCTGCACGCGGTACCAGCGCTGGCCGAAATTGACGCGGTCGCCCGCCTTGACGGCGAGCCAGCCGATCGGGCCAAGCCAGGTCGGTGACAGGATCGCGAGCCGATCGCCCTGCTGGATCGAGCCGACCAGTTCCTCCGGCTTGAAGTCGCGGGCGAAGCCTCGGCCGACGCCATCGGCGAGACCGCCGCCGGCGCGCACGAGGCGCATCGTCCGGCCGTGCTGCGCGAGCTGCCGATCGAGGGCGGCAATAGCCTCCTCCGGTGTCACGGATACACTCGAAGCGGCAGAAGCAGCGCCGTCACCGCCCGGTTCGAGCGATCATTGAAAGCGGTCGAAGCTTCCCATTCGGTCGACCCGATGCCTTCGACGACCTCCTTCCGGATTCCGGTACCAGCCCGGGCAGCGCTCCAGAGATCACCCAGCATCAGCTTCAGCGCTGGGACCACTTGGGGAGGCAGGTCCTCGGCCGCGTGGCCCGCTTTGTACCGAATGCGGACCGCGCCTGGTCGACAGGCCGATCGCGGCCAATGGAAACCTTCACGAGGATAGAGCGACGTCTCATGCAGCTCGACATCGGCGAGGCTGACCGAAGCTGAAACTCCGGAGGCATCGAGATAGTTGATGCTCTGCACCTCCGAGACCGGACCGCACAGCAGCTCAATGGGCCAGCCGTCTGGAAAAGCGTTCCCTTGCCATTCCAGGACCTGCTGGCCGAGCGAAAGCCCGAGCCAGCCGTCCGGCCCGTCAATCTGCGCCGTCACCGCCGCGATCAGTCCCTTGATATCGTCGTCGCGGCCGGCTCCGGAGATGATGAGGTGGCGTTTGGCCTCCTCCAAAGTCAGGACCGGCTCCGGCCGCTCGACGACGATAGTCCTGGGCATCGATCAGGCCTTCTTCGCCGGCCTCTTCGCGAGCTCGGCCTCGGCCGCGGCGATCTGCTGCTCGAGGTCCTGCAGCTTCGCCTCAGCATCGGCAGCCTTGGCATTGGCTTCGCCCTCTCGCGCCGCGGCCGCTGCAATCTCGCCGGCGATAGCCTGCAAATCCGCTTGCATCTCGGCCAGCCGCGCGGTGTGCTTCGCCTCGAGCTCCTCGGCCGTGGCAAGGGCCTCGTCCCGCCGCTTCTCGGCCGCGGCGATCTCGTCCGAGATGACGCGGGCCCGCTCGGCTTCGACCCGGGCGGCTTCGGCTCGCTGGCGCTCTTCAGCCTTCACGACCGCCCGCGCGCCGGCCTGGGCGGCTTCGTACTCCGCCCGGGCCTTCTTGGCCTCCCAGGTGCCTTCGGGCAGCAGGCAGTTGGCCTTCGTCAGACGCTCGATCTGCGCCTGGTCGTCGCCCGGGAAATATTCGCCACGCGCCAGCGCAGCGCCCCCGACCGTGGCCCGGCAGGGGGAAATCACCACATGTTTCGTCATGGAAGAATCCTCGTGAGAGGCGCCGGCGCAGCCGGCGCGCTGATGCTGCGGACGGGGCTCAGACCGGCGGATTGGGCGTCGGCGCGTAGCGGGCGCTGGCGAGGATGGCGACGGCCGAGACGAAGGCATTGCCGGTGTTGTTGGCCGGCGTGATCGTCAGGCGGACGTAGCGCTTCGGCCCGACATAGCCGATCTTGCGGACCTTATCGTCATCGTCGAACTTGAAGCCCGCCAGCGCCTCGGTGCCGGTGAGCTGCGCGTCCGGCACGTCGGCGGCATCCGACAGGTTGGCCTGGTCGCCATGCTGGACGAGCACGGCGAAGGTGGCGTCCGCGTCGACCAGCTGGCCGAGCAGGATGGCGAACATCAGCTGCTCGTAGCCGAGCCGGTCGATGATCTGCGAAACGATCGGCGTATTGTCGGCGATCGCCGCGGCCGGGCTGATCGCCCGCTTCAGGTGGACGTTGTTGGCGAGAGAGCGCATCGGCTCTTCCTCCTCGATCGAGATTGCGGGAAAGGCAGGGACGCCGGGCGGGCCCGGCGCCAGGCGCGGCGAAAGCGCGGGCGCCGGCCGATCAGGCCGGGATATCGAGGCCGACGAAGGGCGAGACCTCGTAGCCGTTCTCTTCCTTGATCGGCGCCTTCATCCAGGGCGCGCCGTCGACGTTCCAGAAGATCTTGATGACCGTCTTGTTCGAGGTGAACTTGACGTGCTCCGAGGCCGCGACGAAGGGGCCGGCGCCGTCCTTGATCAGGTAGTAGGTCCAGTCGACGAGGATGATGTCGCCCTTGATGCCGAGCAGCGGGGCCCGGTTGTTCCAGCGCACCGGATAGCCGAGGAGCGTGCCGGCGAAGCCGTCGACCGCCCCGGGCTTCCAGATGTAGTGGCCCTCGGGATCGGTCATCGTCGCCAGTTTGGGCAGAGCGCCTTGCGGGATCGACCAGACCGGCGTGCCACCACGCATCAGCAACACTGACACCATGTTGAGCAGGTCGGCATAGGTGACGGTGTTGGCATTTGCCCGGTTGATGAACTTCATCGCGCCGGAGTTGATCGCGCCCAGCGGCTGATTGACGCCGGTGCCGCGCAGGAAAGCCCAGTCCTCGGCGGCGTCGACCGCGCCGGAAAGCAGGTTGCGGATGAAGGTGTCGGAAGCCTGCCAGTTGCGCAGCAGCTTGTCGGTGACGGTGACGAAGCCCGCGACCTCGTGCGGCGTCAGCGTGATCTCGCTGAGCTTGGCATCAGTCTCCGGCTTATCGTCACCCTCGCCGATCCATTTGACCTCGACGCCGCCGAACATGTTCGACGGATTGGCGCCGGATTGATCGAGCGCCGGCAGGGTGACGGACGCATCGGGCGGGCTGCCGGCCGGGATGACCTGGGCGCGCGGGCGCACCAGCGCATCCTGCGGCGCGACGCGCATGATCTGGTCGCGGAACTGGCGGGGCACCATGAAGCCGCCCTGCGTGTCGTTGTCCATGCGCATCTCGGCGCGCAGCATGCCGTTGTCGTCATGCTCGGCGCCGACCCCCTGGACGAAGGTCAGGCGCTGGTCGTCGCGGTTGAACCGGACGGAGGCCATGAACTCGCCGAAGCTCTCGAATTCCTTCTTCGCTTCGTTCGGCCGGCGCGCCGGCGGCTGCACGACATTGCCGCGGGCGGCGGCCGGAATGACGGCCTCGAGCGCGGTTTCGGTCTCCTCGAGACCAGCGAGCCGGTCGATCCGCGCGTCGAGCGCCTTCTTCTCCGCCTCGAAAGCGTCGAATTTCTCCTGCTCCGCGGCGGTGAGATCGCGATCCTCATTCTCCGCCGTCTCGATGATCGCGCGCATGTCCGCGACCAGCTGGTTGCGCTTGCCGCGCAGTGCCTTCAGCATGGTTAGCTCCTGGTGCTGAATACCGGACACAAAAAGGCCCCGCCCGCGCCGGCACGCGAACAGAGCCGTGACCGCCGGTCGGCGGGTATTACGAAGTGGCGAGCGCGCGCTTGCGCTGCTGCAGGGCCGAGCGCCCGGACGGCGCCGGCGGCTTCTCGACGCCATAGAGCGAGGCGCCGAAGCGCTGCAGGGTTTCCTCGAGCGTGCCAATGCGATCGGCCATGCCCTCGGCGACGGCCGCCTCGGCATCGACCATGTCGCCCTGGCCGAAGCCATCGCGGACGCGCTTGGCGCTGACGTTGCGGTTGCGGCCGACTGCCGCGACGAAGCGATCGTAGGACGCGTCCACCTTGGCTTGGATGCGAGCCCGGGCATCATCATCGAGCGGCCCATAAGGGCTGGCCGCCGTCTTGAATTTGCCGGCCGAGATCAGCGTCTTCTTCACGCCCGCCTTCTCCATAGCGGCACTGACATCGTCGTGGACGCCGAGGATACCGATCGAGCCGACGGAGCCCGACGGCGTCACCACGATCTCGTCAGCCGAAGAAATCGACCAGTAGGCCGCGCTCGCCGCTGTGGCGTTGACGTGCGCGACGATCGGTTTGATGCCGCGGGCGGCGTGGATCATGCTCGACAGCTCGTCCGTGCCGCTGACCATCCCGCCGGGCGAATCGACGTCGAAGACGACCGCCTTCACATCCGGATCGCGCATCGCGGCCTGGAACGACGAGGCCAGCGCCTCGTTCGAGACGCCGCCGGAGATATCACCCATCAGGCTCATGCGGTTGGCGATGACGCCGCGGACCGGGATCAGCGCGACGCGGCCGACCTTGCGGGCAACCTCGCGTTCGGCCTTGACCGGAATGCGCGCCGCGACCTCGTCGACGGAGAATTTCTCGCCGGCGGCTTGCCGCGCCAGGAAATCGAGGATCGCCTGGAGCTTGGCTTCCTGCAAAGCCCAGCGCTCTTCCCAGACCGCCATCAGAATATGAGCGTATCTCATTGCGCGGCCTCCTTTGGCGGGACATCCAGCGGCGGCGGCGCAGCCGGCGGCGGATCGGGCGGGTTGATCGCGCGCTCGATCGACTGGACGTTGTTCGAGACGAAATAGGTGTCGCCAGCCGGTCCGATGCCGGGCATGTCCTCGAGCTTGGCGATGCCGTTCGGGTTGATCGCGCCGAGCTCGAAAATCGCCTTGTAAAAGGCAGCGCGCGCGGCCATGTCGCCGCGCAGCAGGGCGTTCAGGTTGAACTTGACGTAGTAGCCCTGGCCGAGCTCTTCCTCGGTGAAGAGCTTCCAGTTGAGCTCCTGCTCCCAGCAATCGATCCAGGGATGGATTGTCTGCTGAACGAAGCCGATCATCAGCTGCTCGACGCCAGTCCCCCAGCTGGTGGACTTCTCATGGCTCTGCAGCAGGACGAGCGGCACGTCGTAGATGCGCGCAAGTTCGGCGATCTGGAACTCGCGCGAGCCGAGGAACTGGGCATCCTCCGGCGGGATCGTCGTCGAGACGTATTTCATCCCCTCCTCGAGGACCTTGACCCTGTGCGCGTTCTCCAGTCCGCCCTGCTTTTCCAGCGTCGCGCCGGCATCGCTCCGGCGATCCGAGCCGCCGGCGGGCACGTTCGGCACACTGCCCTTCCGGGCCGCCAGATTGCCTTGGGCATTTGACGACAGCCGGCCCGGATGCATCAGGAAGCCGCCTGATTTGGCGTCGTTTGCGAAGAATTTCGCGCCGAATTCCTCCATGGCCAAACCCATGCCGACAGCCTGCCGCGCCAGCGCGATCTGCGAATGGCCACGATACCCGTCCTGCGAAAGGTCCATCAGGTGGATGACGTTGTCGTGCGGCAGCTCGTAGCGGCGGCCGTTGATCGTCGTGTCGTAGACCAGCGAGCCGCCGGATCGCCGCGGCGTCGTCATGTTCGGCATCAGCGGCCAGATATTGACTGCCTGGCCGCGGCCATTGCGCTCGATCTCGGCATAGCCGTTACCCCAGAGCAGCGCGTGGCCTTGCAGGGTCTTCCGCAGCGTGCGCGACGACATCAAGTCGTTGGGCCGCAACCGGATGCGATGCGAGAGCGGATGATCGTCGACCGGGATCGCCTCCCCATCCTCCCCCTTCCGGAATATGCCGACGGGCACATGCGCGATCGGGTTCGCGATACGATTGACGCAGGCGTAGACCACCGGCAGATGAAGCGCCGTCAGCTCCGAAACGGTGACGCCGGCCTTCGTCTTCGCGCCGAGCATGCGGACGAACCAGCCGTCCCCCCGGCTGACTTCATCGGCCGGGCCGTAGCGATCGGATGCGGCCGACAGCCCCGAGCCCAGGCCGATCGCCGCGCGCAGATGCTGCCAGCGGGACAGGCCGGCTTCAGTCATGGCGCATAGTCCTCGACCTCGATTTCAACGATTCCGCGATCCTCGTAGACGGACGGGCCCTCGCCAGGCTCTTCCATCGTGAGGTATGTCGCCATGACGGAGGCGATCACGCCGTCGATCTTGTCCTTCGACCCGTCCTTGTCCGGGACATAATTCAGGTTCGCGTCGAAGCGGATGCCGCAATGGCGCACCATCCAGTCCAGGACCGGGTGGCCGCCATGGTCGAGCAGCTTCTGATAGACGCGCCGCTCGAATTCCTTGGTTGGCTCGCCGAGCGTCCGGTGTCCCTGTCGCAGGTTCACCAGGAACGGCTCGCCATCGATCTCGACCGGGACGCCATCCTCCTGCAGCATGATCTGCAGCTGGTTGACGCCCCAGGCGTCGAAGGCCAGGCGCGTGACATCGAACATCGCCATGCCCTCGAGCACGGCGTCGGCGATATAGCGTAGGTCGATGACAGCGCCCGGAATCGTCCGAAGCGCGCTCTGCTCGACCCACGATTTCCAATTGACACGCCGGTCCTGCTCCTGGCGCTCCGCGAGGGTGTCCTCGGGAATCCAGAAGAGCGGCAACAGCTCATAGGCGCCGCCCTCGACGAGCGGCTCGAACAGCCAGACCAGCGAGCTCAAGTCCCGTACCGACGAGACGTCGATCGCGCCGACGCAGCGCCGGCCGCGGAAGCGCTCAGCACCTTTTCGCCAGGCATCCCGATCGGGAGCGCAGGCGCGCCAGACCTTCGCGGAGATCCAGCTCGAGATGTGATCCACCCACTGGTTGAGGTGGTAGCACTTGAACTTCGCCTCGAGATGCGGCTTGCCCCTCGCCTTCGCCGCCTCGATCCGCATGTAATCCAGCGTCGGCGTCATGCCGAGCGAGGGATTGGCCTTGCGCCAGGTCGCCTCCTGCTGCCAGTCGTCCTCCGGATCGGCGCCGAAGAACACGATCAGCGCGTAAGGATCGTCCTTCACGCCGTCGAGGATTTCCATGCTCTCCTCGAACCAGTCGTAGCCGACCTTGGCGCTCTTCACGCCGGCGGTCGACGCGTAAAGCTCGATCGGCTGCAGGCGGGTGCCTGTGCCTTCGCGCAGCGTGTCGGCGAGATCGCGCGAAATCCATTCGTGGATCTCGTCGCCGAGGATCACGGTCGGCGAGCGGCCATGCTTGCCGTCCGGCTTGCCCGAGAGCAGCTCGCAGAGGCCGCCGGTCTCGGGCACGAAGATCGACTTCGCCTGGTTGATGACCCGGCGCGAACCGTCCGCGCCGACCATCACGCCGCGCGAGACCTCGATCATGTTCTTCATCTTCTTGAACGGGACGCGACCCTGATTCTCGTCGCGTCCGAAGACGAAGGCCTGCGCCCCGTGCACCTTCTCGAGCACGAAGAACAGGACGCCCAGGCCGGCCAGGAACTCGGATTTCCCGTTCTTGCGGGGAATCCAGAGATCGAGCCGCCGAAAGATGCGGACCCAGGCAAGCCGCGGCTCGGCCGTCGTCTCGTCCAGGATCTCGACCGGCTTCTTCCAGCCGACCAGCAGCCGGACCGTGATGGCCTGCCACTTGAGCAGGTTGAACGGCTTGCCGTGGAAGCGGTCTTCCGTCAGCCGGAAGATTGTCGGCCAAGCGGCGACAATCTTGTCGGCCTTTGCTGCGTCGAACCAGGCCCCCGGTACCGAGGCAGCCCTTCGCCATCCCGAGATGGCCCAGCGATAGGCCGGATCGTCCGCGACGGCGAGAAGCCAATCGGGAAGAGGATGCAGGGCCTCCGGAGCGCCGACGGCGATCGCGGCGGCCGAGGCGGCGGCTTCCACGGCCTAGTTCAGTTTCCCGGGCGGCGCCGAGTCGGCCCTGTTCATCAGGTCCATCGGGTCTTCCATCGCTGGCCGCGGCGGTGCCTCGGCACCCGATTCCGACGGCGCGCCCGGCTCCTCCTGGAACAGATCGCCCTGCTGCTGCGACCGATTGAACGACTGGACGCGCAACAGGTCCTGATCGAAGAGCGGCGACAGGCCGAACTCTCGAGCCTTGTCCCTGATCGTCGATTCCGCCGCGGATCGAACGTCCAGCATCGGGTTCGGCCGCAGCCAGGTGTCGCCGGTCGTACGCTTCACCTTCATCGTGAAGCCGTTCTGCCGGATATGCTTGCAGGCCGCTTCCCACTCCTGAACGGCGACGCAGTAGATCGCGATCGAGGGCGAGTAGCGGGAATCGAGGCGGCCCATGATCCGAAGGCCGCGGATCGTATCGGACCAGACCTCAAGGGCCCGGGCATAGTACGCCGGCGCGCTCCGGAACATCGACGGCGCTGCGAACGGGTCGCGAGCGGTGGCGACCTGGTCAGCCGCCGGCTGCGCTTTCTCGGCGAGATCGGCCGCGGCCTTCATCACCTGCTTCCGCCGTTTGCCCGGAAAGCCCTTGGCTGCCTGCAAGGCGGGTGCGTCCTTTCTACGACCCACCTCGATCCTCCAAAAAAAAACCTGCAGCGAAAATTTCGCGCAGCAAAACGCCCGTTTCCCCGACCGGTGCAGGGTCCATCGGGCCCAAACTTTCACCCACCCCCCCGCCCGGCCCGATCGGCGGCCTCTTCCGCCTGCTTCGCGCTCGAATGGCACGAGGTGCAGAGCGATTGCCGTGCATTGGTCCAAAAGGCCACCACGTCGCCTCGGTGCGGCTCGACGTGGTCGCAGACCGTGGCGGGCGTAACCCTGTCCTCGACCAAGCAGGTGGCGCAGAGCGGCTCGCGTGCGAGCTGATCCTTGGCGATGGCGCGCCAGCGCGCAGTCCAATAGAGCCTGCGGGTTTCGCTCTCGACCGTCCGCCGCTGCTCGTATTCCCGCTTGGCCTGGTCCGCAGCCGCACGCTCAGACCGGGTGCGGAAATAGGGAATGCGGGCCGCCACGCTGCTCCAAAAGCAAACGCCGCCTCGGTTGGGACCGGGCGGCGTCGGGATACCTGAATTACCGTGGCAAGGGTTATGTCAAGCGACTGCCGCACGCAAGCACTGTTTGAGCCGGCATCCAAGGGCGTGCCGGCCGGTTCGTCGGGCGCACCTCATGGGCGCTCAGTTCACCGGAAGACCGGAGCGACTCGACCAGCAGGCCGAGCGCCGCATGCCAGACCTCGTACTCGGCACGGTCGATCACGGCGAGGGCCGGATCGGGATCGAGCTCCGTCTTGCGATAGGCGCCGACATAGGGCCGCTTGGCCTTGGGGTTATAGCCATCGACCTCCTGCTCATAGAGTTGGCCGAAGGCGCCTTCGACCGGCACCTTGCGGAACCAGGCCGGCTTTCCATGCAGCATCACGAACCGGGCCTTGGGCCGCTCGAACTCCCATGACGGCGCCGAGCGCAGGATGGCGAAGCGCCGGAGCAGCTCGACGGGCTTGAAGCGCAGCCGCAGCCGATCGCCCTGCAGCGTGGACAGGCGCGGCATGGCGCGGGCCACCGCATCGGCCTGTTCTTCCTCGGACAGCGCGAGCCCGTCCAGGGGCGACCAACCGTCGGGCAAATCAAGGTCCATCCCGGCGAGCTGATGCACATGGTCATGCAGCACGAAGGCGTCCGGGTGCGGCGGCGCGCCATAGGAAGCCGAGAGCGGCACCACGCCATAGCTGTTGAGGCGGCCATCGCTGACCATTTCGGCCATCAGCTCGCCCTGCCGCGAGACGGCATCCCAGCTGCTGCCCATGACGGCCGAGCCGATCTCGACGGTCGTGGCCTCCGCCTTCGGCAGTTCCTCGCAATAGGCCCAGGACAGGAAGGCCTCGATCCCGATCGTTTTCATCCAAAACCCTGAATTTGGGAGGCTAGGGAGGCAAGCAAAACCGGAAATCGCTTGCCTCCCAAAACCTCAAACCCTCTATCTCTTTGTATTCTTTAAGCTTCTTCACTCGTTTGGGAGTGTAGGGAGGATAGGGAAGGTAGATGGCTATGAGGCCTAGAGACGATTTCCCGTTGCCACCGTCGCCGCGCCACTCCCCCTAATACCCCCGCACACACGCGCGTGCGGGCATGCACGCCTAGCCTCCCTAGCCTCCCTACGCTCCCGCGCCATCTGCAACCCTTTGAAAATACGCGGTTTCCCCGCACCCCTTTGCGGGAGGCTAGCGAGAGAGCGACCCGCTACCCTCCCTAGCCTCCCGTCAATCGTCGTCGCGGGTGCGAGAGGGCCAGCGCTCAGTCTCGGCCGGCGGCTGGAATTCGGGCTTGATCTGGACGCCGATGTAGATCGAGTCCGAGGACTTCCCCTTCTCGAACCCGAAATCATGCGCGGTCTTCGGCAGCCGGCGCGTGAAGGTGGTCGGCTTGAACGGCGTGCGCGCGGCCTGCTTGCACCAGAGCTCGAAGGCGCGGAACAGATCGCCGGCCTTCACGCTGTCGGATGGCTCGCGCGTCACGATCAGCGCGTCGCGGACGAAGGCGCCCATCTGGTCGCTCTCGTCGCGATACTCCTGGCTCGCCGCCTTGATCTCGCCGGGAGGGGAGAGGGAACCCAGCATCAGGAAGTCCTCGAGCCCTTCCAGGAGCCGGTTGAGGATGCCGGCGCGTTCGGCCCAGAGCTTCTCGGGCAGGCTCTTGTCCTTGTGCTCTTCGGCGATCTGGACCTCGAACGGCACCAGCACGACGCGGCGCCAGATGCCGTCGTCATTGCCCTTGATGACCGGCTTGCGGTTCGCGGAGATGGCCAGCTTGAACTTGGGATAGACCTCGTTGAACTCGTGGTTCAGCCGGCGCACCAGGATGGGCTCGCCCGAGGTCAGCGACTTAATGAGGCTCTCGTCGAAGGGCATGCCCTCCTTCGGCTCGGCCGAGCGCACCAGGCGCGCGCCGGGCGTCCGAACCAGGTCGGGCGTGGCCTCGGCACCCTTGCGCCGGTCCTCGCCCGTCAGCGTCGCGATCGGCAGCGACGTCGCGTAATCGCCCATCAATCGCGAGATCACGTCGACGAGCGTCGACTTGCCGTTCGAGCCCTCGCCATGCAGCAGCACGAAGACCTGCTCGGTCGTCAGCGCGGTCAGGGCATAGCCGAAATAGCGCAGCACATAGGCGCGGATCTGCGGGTGCGGCAGGATGCGCTCGAGGAAGGCGTCGAAGATCGGGCACGTCGCCTTCGGATCATAGGCGACGGGCGCGAGCTTGCAGATCCAGTCCTCGCGCCGATGCTTGTCGAGCTTGATCGTCACCGTCGTGCGGAAGCGCGGTTCGGCCGGGTCCGATTCCTCGTCCTCGACCGTGGCCTTGGATATCCGCAGCGTGCCGTTCTCGAGGTTGAGCACCAGCGGGTCCGTGTCGAAATCGGCCAGGGCCTTCGACAGGAACCCGACCGCCTGCTTCAGCATGCCGTCGATCTTGCCGGTATTGCAGGACGAGTTGGCGAAGCGCCGGCGCTGAGCCTTGCGGTTGGCCACGGCCTTCCGGGCGCGGCTGGCCGCGGCGATCGCGCGGTTGAGCTCGGGCAGCTTGCTCTTCTGCTCGTCCGACGCCTTCGACCAGTCGATCGAATCCTTCTCGACCTCGGCCGCCTCTCCGATCTCGATCCGGGCCGCCTCCTGCTCGGTCGGCTCGATCAGATACGCCTCGAGCGCGATCGCCTCGACAGTCGCATGCGTCAGCGGGGAAACATGGACGCCGTCGATATCCTCGATCCAGCGCTGCCCGTCATAGACGTGCCAGCCGACATTCTGGATATGGATCACGGCCGTGCCGCAGCGCAGCCGGAACCGGCGCGAGTTGCCGATATCGTGGCAGCCATGCTGGACGGCCTCGCGGATCAGCTTCCATTCGGATGGCGTCAGCTCCGGCCGGTCGCCCTCGCCATCATCGATCCCGTCATCGTCGGGTTCTGCGGCAGGAGGGGTGGGAACCGGCTGGGCGGCATGGACGGCGCCAAGGATCGGATCGTCCGGAGGCGTATCGTCGTTCGAGGGTGTCAGAGCGGGATCTCCGACACAGCCGGATCGAGGTAGCGCAAGCTCCAGGTCGGATGGAACGGCATGCTGTGCGGAATGCCGTCGAGCTGAATCATCAGCCGGCCGCCGCGCGCGCTGCGGATCGTTCCGAACTCGGGCCGGCCTTCGCCGGTATATTCAACCCGGCCGCCGCGTTTCGCCGGCACGCGATAGCTCTTGCGGACCCAGGCCATCGTCATGACGCCGCCTCGGTCGCGGGCGCTAGGGCGGCGCGGAGAAACCGCTCGCACTCGGAACGCCGCATCGGCGGGTGGAGGTTCTTCATCTCAACCATTGCCGCGTCGATCATGGCTGTCGTGACGCCGCCCATCTCCACCGTGGCGGCCGCTTGCATCGCTGCGATCACCCGCCACTCGAACGCGATGTAGCAACCGGCCAACATGCGATCGATCTCGGCGGCGTCGCGACGTTTCTCCCAGCCAACGGCCTTCATGAAGATGACGTTCGACGCGCCGCGCATCGTGTCCGGATAGGCGTAAAACCACCCGGCTCGCGGGATGCCGGCCACGCGCGCGAACGTCTCGGCTGCCGCCTTTGTGTGCGCGATGATCCCAATGCGCAGATCGAGCGTGACCTTCATGACGCCACCTGCACGAAGCTTCGGGTGGCAGCGTCGAACCGGAACGGCGTGCGATCGGACCAATACCAGTAGGTGATCCAGTAGCCCTCGCCCGCCTCAAAATCCCCGGAATCGTGCCCGCGGAAGCATTCCTTGGACTCTGCCACGAGCGCCGCGACGCTGCTGCCGGCCATCTCGTTGTCGGGGCAGTAGATGTGGTTGGCACCTTCGGGCAGGTCGCGATCGACCGACCAGGTGCCATCCGCCGCGAATGTCAGCGTGGCGCCGCCGAAAGCTCGGACCTCGTAGAAATCCAGGCGCTCGCCGTCTTGTAACGCTCGCTCCGCCACCTTGCCGTCGAAATCGAGCAGGGCGGGCGCTCCATCATCGAGCGCGCCAATCCAGTCGGTCGGGGAAGCCTTGGGCTCGGGCACGACCTCGTCGAAATACGGTTCGGGAATCCATCCGTCGCTCATGCTGCCTCCCTTTCGCGCACCAGGCGCATCCGCATGTCGTTGAAGTCGCCGCCCTCTTCGGGCCACACGTCCCGGATCGTTCGGCCCGGCTTGGTCCAGCGCGTGGCGCCGCGGGCGATCGTGCACTCGACGACGATGCGATCGCTGTCGCCATCGGCGAGCAGAAGCAGCTCCTGGACGCTGTCGGGTATCGCGATCGCGCGGAGCGGGTCGCTCATGTCCGGCACCGGGCCCGGGATGTTGACGGGCATCGAACGCCCGGCCTTGTCTGTCTTCCGCAAGGTCGGATGGCGGATCGAGGCCGCGGCCTTGCCGCCGAGATTGCCCATGTCGATCGCCGACCAGAACGCGGTATCGTCCAGGTCCTCGCCGGCCTCGACCATGGAGGCCCAGACCGAGAGCGTCGTCTCGATGCCTTCGCCCATGACAAGGCGGCGGATATGCCCGGCGCGCGCCGGCACCAGCAGCAGATGACCGCCCTGCTTCGAGCCGCGCGAGCGCTTCACGTCGATCAGCTGAGCCCCGGGCGATGAGCGCTCCAGCAGCTCGCCGTCGGTCGTGATCAGCAGCTTGCCCTTCTGATCGGCGGGAACGGCGCCGCTCGCGAGGCGCGGATCGAGCCAGGTCATGTGCAGCCCGGCGAATTGGTCTTCCCGGATGATCGGCGCGACCATCGCCGGCCCGGTCCAGATGATCTTGCCGTTCGGGCCCGAAGGCTCGCGCAGATGCATGCGCGGATGGAAGCGCAGGCGGGCGCCAGGCGGCACGTCGGGAATGCCCCGATGGCGCAGATAGAGCTCGACCATCGAGCCAGGCGCGGGCTGGGCATCGCGCCAGAGCGCATGCAGCCGCCGGCGCTCGTCCTCGCGAAACTGATTGTGCTCGCGCTGCTGCTTCGCCTGCGCCGCCTCGTCATCGGCCTTGCGCTTGGCGGCCAGCGCCTCGCGCGCCTGGCGCTCGGCATCCGTCTCGGGCTTGCTGTGCGGCTTCGCTTCGCCGGTCAGCGCCTCGACCGCCTCGAGGAAGGACGCGTCGCGCATCAGGTAGCTGGCGAGACCGATCGCCCCATATCCGCCCTTGCCGGCCCCGCGGCAGTTCCAGGCGCCCTTGCTCGGATTGACCGAGAACCGGTCATGCCCCCCGCAGCGCGGACACGGCCCGACGAGCTCGCCCGTCGCGCGCGCCCCGCCCAGCTTCGTCCCGCCATTGCGGGGCTGGAAGCCGAACTTCAGCGCCACGGTCAGGACCGAGATCGCCCTGGCCTTTTCGACCCAGGCGTCGAAGGCAGGATCGGGCGCGCGCTCGGTCAATCGTCGACTCCTGCCGCGGCCTGCAGGGTCCAGGCCTCGGCCCGGGTGATGGTCGGATAGGCGCGGTGACCGGCTCCGAAGAGATCGCCGAGCGCGAGGAAGTTGATCGCGACCTCGGGTCGGCAACGCTCGGCTGCCTTGTTGAGCAGGTTGACGGCGCCGGGCAGGTTACCGGACCGGACGCAGGCCTCGGCCCGGCGCAGGATCGCAGCATGCACCAGGCGCTCGTCCATCTCCGGCAGAGCCTGGGCGCCCGTGGCCGGAAGGGGCTCGGGCGGAACCTCGATCTTCACCTCGCGATCGAGCAGCATGACCAGCTTCGATTGGGGATGGACCGCGACGGCTCCGATGCCGACGAGATGCTCGATCGCGCGGCTCAGCGTGCCTCGGTTGCAGTCGAGATGACGTTGCATGGCGGTGACCGACATGGGCCGTTGCCAAGTCGCCAGCATCTCCAGCGTCCTGCCCGCGAGCCGGCCGACGATACGGCGGCTGGTCAAGGTCGTACTCAAGAGAGCACCTCCGCCGGCGGCAGCAGCCCGAGGCCGATCGCGATCTCGGGATGCTTCGCCAACGCCAGCGCGATCTCGCTGGCCTTGGCCAATGCCTGCGCCTGGCGGAGGGTCTCGCCGATCGTCAGCTCGCGCAGGGCCGGGTCTTCGCCTGGTGCCTTGGCGACCATAAGCTCGAGCTGATTGAGGCCGAAGGTTTCGCTACGCGCGGCCGTGCGCAGCCGGGCGGCGATCTCATCGAATGTCATCGGGAGCGCGCTCATGCGAAGGCCCCGCTGCGCGCCTGCTGGCGCACCTGCTTCAGGGCGTGAGCCTCGGCCTCTTCCCGGGCCCGGATCGGCCGGACCTCATAGACGAGCTGACGGCACGCGGCGCACCAGCTTGAGCCTTCCGCCGAGACCGGCTTGCCGCAATAGAGGCCGCCACGGTGGAAGTCGCTCCAGAGCGGCATGCGGCAGGTCCGCGAAGACAGCGCCTCGATGGCGATGGCTTCGGGGCCTTCCGGTTTAGGCCAGCGCTTCGGCGTCGGATCGACCACGGGCGCCATAGTCACCGGCGGCAGGACGGGCTTCGCCACGGGCGCCGGTTTCGGCCGCGGGGCTTTCGGTGTTGCCGGCGCACGGCTGACGCCGGCGCGGGCCTCACGCGCGGCGGCCACGCCGCCACCTCCGGGGGCGAGCTTCAACTGTAGGCCGAGCCGGTGAACCTTGCCCATCACGGCATTGCGGCCACAACCCATCGCATCGGCGATCGCCTGGGCGCTGCCGCCCTCGTCGACCATCGTGCGCAACCGCGCGACATTCTCGTCAGTCCAGGAAAACGCCGCCTCAGTCATGCTTCAGCCCTCCGGCGAGGGCGAGCAGCTGCGCCGCGGCGAGACGCGCGGTGTCCAGGACCCGCGACAGCGTGTTGAACTCGGCCATCAGGCGATGCGCTTCGGCCGGCGTGATCTTGCCGTCCTTCACGGCCTCAGCGAAGACACCCATCACATCCGACGCCTCCGACACGACGGCAGCGGTCGCGACATGCAGATTGACCTTACGATCAGGCCTCTCGGCATTCTGCATCAACGACCAGCCCTGCAGCTCGAGCTCGGCCTTCGTCACCACCGGGAAGCCGGCATCCACCTCAAGGCGGGCCTTAACCCGCGCCGACATGAGGTCGGGCTCGTTCGGATTATTGAGCCGGCCCATCTGCGCGATCGAGACCTCGCCGATATCGGCCGCCCGCGCGATGCCGCCGCAGCGTGCGATCAGGTCGCGCTGCGCCGCTTTGATCCGATGATGCCAGGCATCCTGCTCGCTCATGTCGCGCCTCTTCGACCGGGAGAATGGGGCCGCGCTTTTCTCGGCAGCGCGGCGGGCCGATCTGGGCTAGGAAAAGCTGGAGAAACCCGAGGGGCAGCAGCCGATGACTGAAAAGAACATCACCGTTTTCCCGCTTGCCGGCTGGAATCTCGCGACGCTGCCAGGGAAGAATGTCCTCCTGGATCTCCAGTTGGTGCCGTCGGAAGCCGCGCTTCATACAGAGAGACGATCTCTTCCGGTCGGAATGACCGCTGATGCAGCAGACGAGCTTGCGGAAGCGCTTCGTCGAGCTGCTCAGGCAGCGCGCATGGGGCAGGCGCCGAACACGAGCCGGAGCTGATCAGCTCGCGGATGGTTGCGGCGAGTTTCCTCAGCGACATCATGCCGACATCTCCTCCGCCATCATCGACGGCGGCAGACGGCCCTTGGCTTTCGCGTGGATGCGCGCGATCAGCTCGTAGCTGATCTCCTCGCACCCGACGCTCCGGGCGTGCTCCACGAGCTGTGCCCAATATTCGCCGGGGATTGCGCCGCGGCGCTTCATTTCCGAAGCCGTCGAGGGCTTCACATCGAGGGCCCGCGCGATCGCCGCCGGCCCGTTGAGCGCATCGAAGATGTCAGAGACCGTGTCCATGTCCGCCGTTTACACGGATCGTGTTCATTCAGTCAACATGATTTCTGTTCACACAATATGTGAGCATGCGCTGATGAGCGATATGTCCGACCGCCTGAAGGAAGCCCGCGCCAAGGCGGGCTATGCGTCTGCCCGATCGGCAGCGCTCAAGTTCGGCTGGCCAGTTTCCACCTACGGCGCCCATGAGAACGGCCAGAACGACTATGATGCCGAGGCTGCAGCCAAGTACGCTAAAGCGTATCGGGTTTCACCGGCCTACCTGCTGACGGGTGAGAACCCTCCGCTGTCCGCTGAGGATCGCGAAGATTTGGCGCTTCTGCGCGAGGCTCGCGACCGCGGGATTCTTGGCGAAGTGATGAAGTACGTTCGGTTTCGGCTATCAGAAACCGAGTAAGGCGGCGCGCCTGGGCGCGACGTTCGGGGTCAAGAGCCTGCAGTTCTGCAAGAGCGGCAATAAGCTCCGTATCCTGCCTCAATGTCCCCCCCCTTTACACAACTGTTCTTTCTTCGTTCACGGTGCACGCCCGTTAACAGATCGTCAATGCGTAATCGAGCCGGCCTGACAGGCTACTGACTCCTGACGTCGGTAGCGACGCCGCGCTCCACTGATAAACACGCTTTGTGTTGACAGCTTTCGTGTTTATCCGTACCCCTGTCTCCGTCGCAACCCGATGGAGGCATTTCGATGCGCCACGAACGCCCGCTCCCCGGCCAGCCGTCCCCGATCGAGGAGGTCAACGCCGAGATCTTCACCCGCCGCATGCGCGGCGCCCAGGCCGTCCGCACCCGCAATGATATCGGCGACGGCCGCCAGCTCGACGGAGACCTGAAGGCCGCCGTCATCGCCGACATGGTCAGGGTCCTCAACGAGAACCGCCTCGATCGCGGCTATGCCGACATCTACGACCTGAAGCGCGCCGGCTACCACGAGGAGGCCGCGGCCTATCTCGGCCCGATGGCCGCCAAGGAAATGGCCCGCGAGATCGCCGAGAATGGCGCCCGCTACGGCCTCGACCGGACGGAGGCGGCCTAGATGGACGCCGCCACCATGGAGCGGCGTCATGCCGCGATCGAGCGTCTGCAGGCGGTTGCCGGCCAGATGCACGAAGTCACGCGCCGGATGGGTGAGAATATCCGCGAGCCCAGCCTTGCGCTCGGCAAGCTTGCGATCGCTTCCCGCACAGCCTGGGCTTGCTCGCAATACGCGCTGGCACATGCCGAGGCGGGACTGATGCCGGAGCAGCTCGTCGACATGATCGCCGATCAACACCCGGGCGGCAGTTCTCCCGGGCTGCAGCGCCTGCGCCTCACCACATTGGAATCGGCCAACCGCCGGCTGCGCCGCGCGCCTTGGCCGGGACAGGCGGTGCCGGCATGATCCGCGGCGGTGATCCACACGGGATCGTCCCGCGCGACAAGCCGGACGATCGCGGCCTCTCGGCCGCCCTGCAGCGCGCAGACGATCGCGGCGCCGAGGAAGCCAGCGCTGCCGCCGCGGTCGCGACGGCAGCCGCCGACGCCGAAGAGCGCATCCGCAAGACGACGCGGGCCATCTTCATCGACGCCCTCTATCGCGCCAAAGCCCTGAATGGCGACGCGGCTTTCGATACCGACGACGTCGAGGACCTCGACGCCATCGAGGGCATGGCCTATCGCCTCGGCCGCCGCCGACAGGCACGCTCATGAAGCCGGCCGACACCGTTTCAGCGCAAGAGGCGGTCTGGGAACAGACCGCCAGCGGCCGGGCGCTACCGCTCGGCCGCGCGATCGAACCCGGCGCGATCGACGTCGCGCGGGATATCGCCGCTCCTCTCGGCAATACCGGCCGCTTCGCCAACCAGATGCCGTCCGGCATCATCTATTCGGTCGCCCAGCATTGCTGCATCGGCGCTGACTATCTCTGGTCGCAGACGCAGGACCCGGTCTTCGCCATGGCCTTCCTGCTTCATGACGGGCACGAAGCGATCCTGACCGATACCCCCTCGCCCGTGCTCGACGCGATGCAGCAGGTCCTCGACGACATGCGCCGCGAGGTAGGCGCCGACGTCGTGCCGCGGATCTCGATCAAGCGGATCAAGCAGCGCCTGGCCGAGCCGATCGACCGATACCTGCATGCCGAGGCCGGCCTGCCCTGGCCGCTCCCGGCCGAGGTGCGCGACCGCGTCCATTTGCTCGACATGCAGTTGCTCATGACCGAGCGCGAACACCTGCTCGCCCGGGCGCCGCGGCGCTGGCACGAAAACCTCGAGCGGCTGCCACATCTCAAGCTGAAGCAGAGGATCAAGCCGCTCTCGCCGGCGCGCGCCAGCGAGGCATGGCTCACCCGGTTTCAACGCTGGAGCCAGCAGCTTCACGCCCAGCGCGCGCAGCTTTCTCTCCCTGCGATCGCCGAGCGCATCCAGGAAGCGGCGCGATGACGCCGCGCACCCTCGTCATTGCGATCGACGTGCCCGACGCGATTCCTGATCCGGACCTCGCGCGCCGCGTCCAGCAGGTCCTGCGCGAGGCCTGCATCGCCACTCCCGATCAGTCCGATCTGCTCTGGCCGGACCGCGCCTCGATCGAGGTCACCGTCTTCCGCTTCCCCGCCTCCGCCGTCCTGTCCATCGTCATCGGAGATCATTCATGACCGAAGTCATTGCCTACCGGCTGAACGAACTCGTCGCCGGCGAGAGCGTCAACGTCCGCCCCCGCGACGAGGACGTCGCCGAGCTTGTCGCCTCGATCCGGGCTCACGGCCTGCTGCAGCCGCTCGTCGGCCGCGATCGGGGCGATGGCAAGGTCGAGATCGTCGACGGCAATCGCCGCCTGAAGGCGATGCAGCTGATCGACGCAGTGGATGATGCCGCCGACGTCAGCACCATCGAGTGGGTCCATGTCGTGCTGCGCCCGGCCGAGGCTGAGGCCGACGCCTTCGAGATCTCGCTGGCGGCCAACGTGCTGCGCAAGCCGCTGCACCCGGTCCGCGAGTTCGAGGCCTTTGCCGACCTGATCGACAAGGGCAAGGACAAGCAGGCGATCGCCGATCATTTCGGCATCCCGCTGCGCGCCGTCGAGCAACGCCTGGCGCTCGGCCGGCTGCACGAAGACGTCCGCGCCGCCTGGCTCGAGGGGCGGATCACCGGCGAGGCCGCGCGCGCCTTCACGCTGGCGGCCCCTGCGGACCAGGCGGCGTATCTGGCGAAGGTGCAGCCCGGATGGCAGTTGAACGCTCGCTCGATCCGCGAGGCCTTCACGGCCGACACCATGGAAGCGTCGAATTACAAGGCGCGCTTTGTCGGACGGGAGGCGTACCTTGCCGCCGGCGGCGCCTTCATCCTCGACCTGTTCACCGATGAGCCGGACTATGCTGACGGTGCGCTGGTCCAGCGGCTCGCGAATGAAAAGCTGGCGGCAGAAGCGCAGCGCATTCGCGAAGCAGAAGGCTGGGCTGAAGTCCTGTTCGGGGAGGCTGCGAACCAAAGCTATCTTTGGGACCGCATAACCAAGCCGACGCTTCCCGACGCCGAGAAGCCCGCCCGAGCCATCGAGATCGAACAGCGGCTGCAGGCGATCGCGGCGCGGCGCCAGGAGATCGAGGACGCCCTGGACGGGCTGGAGTGGGACGAGGACGCGGAGCCGCCCGAGGTCACCGCGCAGCTCCGTGAGGATGACGACTTGGCGGCCGAACAGCCGTTGCTGGAGCGCGAGCTCAAGTTGCTGACCGAGCAGGCGACCTGGATGGTGCTCCCCGAGAGCAAGCGCGCCAAGGCTGTCGCGATCGTCAAGATCGACAATTACGACGGCACCCTGTCCGTGGTCCGTGGCTTTCTGAAGGACCAGAAGCCGAAGCCCGCGCCGAAGCCGACCGCGATCCCGGCGCCGGCACCGAAGCCCTCGGCCGACGGCGAAGAAGCGCCCGAGCCGACACGCCTGTCAGCCGCGCTGATGGACGAGCTCGCGCTGACGGCAACCCGGGCCGCGGCCCATGTCGTGGCGGCGGAACCCCGGCTGGCGCTGGCGCTCTTCGTCGCCACGGCCGCCACCCTCGGGAGCCCTGTCCGATTCAAGAGCGAAGGCCGCAGCGAGGGCCCCGGCCTTCCCTGGAACGGACGCGATTACAATTCGAAGACGAGGTTCGTCGACGTGCTCAAGAGCACGGTGCTGCTGTCGATCGACGAGCTGCAGCACCATGCGGCGAAATGCGTCGCTCATATGCTGGACTTCACCAGCAAGGCGATCGTCAACCACAGCATGGACGCCCTGAAGCCCGAGGCGGCGCAGGCAGTGCGCGCGGCGCTCCCGCTGGTCGACCATCGCGCCGCTCTCGTTCAGGCCTTCGACGCTGCCGATTACTTTTCGAAGGCACCCAAGCAGGAAGCCATCACGGCGATCGCCGAATGCGGCGACGACCCCGGGAAATACGCCAAGCTGAAGAAGGCGGACTTGGGCGCCACGGCCGCACGGCTGGCCAACGCCCGCGGCTGGCTTCCGGCCACGCTCCGCGGCGAAATCTTCGATGCCGTTCTGCCGGAAGAGCCGGAGGCCGAGGACCAGGGCGAGCAAGCTGGCGAGCATGAAGGCTCGGCCGAGCCCGAGACGGCCGAGAGCGCGGCCGAGGCCGCGCAGCGCATCTGGCAGGACCAGGAGCGCGCCCGTCTCGGCGTGATGAAAACGCCCGACGTCCGCGCCGAGTTCACGGCGCGCGGCATCAAGGTCCCCTTCGGCAAGAGCAAGAACCAGATGATCGAGATGCTGCTGGCACAGCCGGCCGAGACCGAGGAGGCCGCGTGATGGATCATCTTCGCCCGATCGTTGTCGAGGACTTCACCAACGTCGTCTATGCGACGCAGCCGGGCCCGGCACCGCAGACGCAGTGGATCGAGCTCGACTTCCTGCGCATCGACGATCGCTATCAGCGGCCGATCGGGAAGCGCGGCAAGATGCAGATCCGCCGCATCGCCGAGCGCTTCCGCTGGTCTCGTTTCGCGCCGGTGATCGTCGCGCCGATCGAGGGCGGGCTCTATGCCGTCATCGACGGGCAGCACCGCTGCCATGCCGCACGCCTGCGCAGCATCAAGTCCGTGCCCTGCATGATCTCCATGGTCGACGAGGTCGAGCAGGCTGAGGCCTTCGCCGAGATCAACACGCGGCAGCTCGCCGTCACGCCGGCGGTGCTGCACAAGTCCCGCGTCGCCTCGCGCGATCCCAAGGCGCTGGAGCTCGAGCAGGTCCTTACCGCCGCTGGCGCACGCATCGTTACGCCCCGGCACCAGAAGGAGCTGAAGCGCGGCGACACGTTCGCGGTGGCCATCCTCTACAAGCTGAAGGAGGATTACGGCGAGGCCACGCTGCAGCGCGCCTGCGAGGCGATCGTCCAGGTCGGCGACGGCAATGTCGGCATGATGCGGGCGGCGGTGCTGCAGGCCTATTGCGCGACCTTCGAAGCCACGCCGGCGTTTCGGGATCACCCCGATTTGCTCGACGCGCTCGACAGCTTCGACCTGCCGGCCGCATTCCAGCGAATGAATGGCGCGATCGTCGCGAAGGGCGAGCTGCGCTGGCGCCGCCTGTCGACGGATCTCGAACTGCATCTGCGCCGCTCGCTCAAGATCGCGGAGGCGGCATGAGTCAGCACCGTACCGACTGGCCCGGCCGGGCCGAGTACTTGGCCGAGCAGCGGCGAATCCGCCGTTTGCTCTGGGCCCTCGCCGTCGCCAGCCTCGCGCTGCCGGCGGCCGTCGTGCTGTGGTGGTGAGCGCGATGGCAGCGGTAAGCGCGATCGAGTGGACGGACGCGACTGTCAATTTCTGGTGGGGCTGCACGAAGGTCGGGCCGGGCTGCGACCATTGCTATGCCGAGACGCATAGCAACCGATTCCAACCAGGCCTTTGGGGCACCGGCACGCCGCGACGGAAGATCAAGGGCGCGGCGAAGCTGCTGAACCGGCTCGACAACGACTATGCGTGGTGGGCGGCCGACGCAGAGATTGGCAGGTTTCACCCCAATTCGCGCCGCCGCGTCTTCATCCAGTCGATGTCCGACCTGTTCGACCTCGAGGTGCCCCTGGAATGGTTCGCCGAGGCATGGGGCAAGATCGTCCAGTGCAATCGGATCGACATCCAGATCGTGACCAAGCGCATCAGCGCGGTCGAGAAACGCCTCGCGGCCATCGGCGTCACGACTTGGCCAAAGCACGCCGGGCTAATCGTCACCGTTGTGAACCAGGCGGAGGCAGACCGAGATATTCCGCGACTTCTCGCCCTTAAGGCGACACTCGGCATTCCGTGGGTTGGCGTCAGCGCAGAGCCGCTGCTCGGACCGATCGACTTCGAGCCATGGCTTGCATGGCCGCACCTCGACGTTGAGGTAAACGGCCGGTCATGGGGCTGCCAAGGGTGCGACAGCGATTGCCCATCCTGTCCAAAGGGCAAAGCGCACTACGATTACGAAGAAGGCCCGGCCGATCAGGATGGCATGCCAGAATGGATTGCGGAGCGCCGCGCGACGCTCGAGTGGATTATCGTCGGCGGCGAGAGCGGGAAGGATGCCCGGCCTTTGCATCCAGAGTGGGCACGGAGCATCCGCGATCAGTGCGCCGCCTCAGGAACGGCCTTTTTCTTCAAACAGTGGGGAGAATGGCAGCCGCGGGAGTGGTGCCGGGACGGCGGAACTCACGCGCTAAACAGATGGCCGGGGCATTCCTTTCAGAAGATTCAGTCATCCCCCGATTCAATCGAGCGGGTCGGTGCTGGACCCGATTGGCAAGCTTTCGCGAAGGTCGGCAAGAAGGCTGCTGGCCACTTCCTGGATGGCGCCGAGCATCGCGCCTGGCCGAAGGCTTCGCGATAATGCCAATCCGTCGACTGGGTCTCCCCGACAGATCGCAGGTCTCGCTGGCCACGCCGCTTCGTCTGGAAGCTGCCGCCGCGCTCGCCTTCCCCGACGGCTCGATGAAAGTTTCGGGGCTTCGTCGGGAGCGGGACGCTGGACGCCTTGAAACTTGGATCACGGCGGGCAAGGAATACACCTCGCTCGCCGCGATCGAGGAGATGACGGAAAAATGCCGCGCCATTCGAAAGGTCCGCGCCTCTGGCTCCAGCCCGAGCGATTCGACGAACGACGCGGCATGCGAAATGAAGCCGTCTGGGTCATCCGAGACCGAGGACGCAAGATTAGCACTGGCTGCGGCGCTCATGCGCTGTCAGCAGCCGAAGACGCCCTCCGGGATTATCTTGTCCAAAAGCGCGATCCCGAAGCTGCCGCCAAGGCCCGCTCAGACGATCCGCTGATCGCCGATATCCTCGCGATCTACCTGGACCACAAGGCTGATAAGCAGAAACGACCGGCCGAAGTGCGCGCCCGCGTTGCCAGGCTGCTGGCATGGTGGGGTACGCGTCGCTGCTCCGAGGTTCGCCCCAGTACTTGCCAGGCCTATGCGAAGGAGCGCGGCGACGGGGCAGCCCGACGCGAGCTCGAGGATCTGCGCGCAGCGCTCCGGCACGGCTGGAAGGAGCGCATCCTTGCCAATCCGATTCCTGTCGAATTGCCGCAAGCCGGCCCTCCCCGCGAGCGCTGGTTGACGCGCTCCGAGGTGGCCCGCCTGCTCTGGGCGGCCTGGACCCTGCGCGAGAAGCAGAAGCGCCACCGCGGCGACAACAGTGGCCCAGCCCTGGAGACCGATCGAAGGACTGCCCGGCACGTCGCCCGTTTCATCCTGGTCGCGCTCTATACCGGCACGCGCGCCGGCGCCGTCTGCTCGGCCGCGATCCGGCCGACAGTTGGTCACGGCTTCGTCGACACCGAGCGCGGCGTGTTTTACCGCCGCCCGCCGGGCACGCGGGAAACGAAGAAGCGCACGCCGCCGGTCGGGCTCGACGCGCGGCTGTTGGCCCATCTGCGCCGCTGGGAAGCCAAGGGCCTTTCGAAGAGCTTCGTGGTCGAATGGAACGGCAAGCCCGTCGAGCGGGTCCACAAGGCCTTTCGGGCAGTGCGTGAGGCGGCCGGCCTTGGCGCCGACGTGACGCCGCATATCCTCCGGCACACGGCAGCAACCTGGGGCATGCAGAACCGGGCCGATCCCTATGCTCTGTCGGGCATGCTCGGCATGACGCTGGAGACGCTTCAGAACGTCTACGGCCACCATCACCCGGACCATAACCGCGCCGCGGCGGCGGCCATCGCGCTAAGGCCGAAACGCGAACGACCGACAGATACCGACAGAAACGGAAGAACCGAGCAGGAACGCCCTTCCGCGAAAGCCCAGTAAACAAGGCGATCCCGCGCACCCTTTTTCAGCCGGCGAGCGTTCGGGACGAGGGGGTCGCAGGTTCAAATCCTGCCACTCCGACCAAAATTTCCCGCGTTATTCGAATAAGCTAGAAAAACGGCCCTCACGGGCCTTTTTTCGTTTTCGGGCTGTGTGCGGACCGACTGCGCTCTTTCCCAAGCCGCCTTGCGGGAATCGTCACCCAACCGTCAAACGGCACGACTATTGCGTCGCCTCCCGCAACGGAGACGACCATGCTGCGCGACTGCCCGACCGACGCGAAAGCCACCCTCGCCCTGATCGCGCTTTCGGCGATCTGTATTTTGGGCTGGCTCGCCGATCTCGGCCTCTGAGCGCAGAGCCCCTGCCGGGCTGCCCCTGTCATCCGCCTCGATCAGCGACTACAGTGCCGCCTCATCGAATCGAACGGTCGGGCCATGAAGCGCATCACCCTCCTTGCCGGCATCCTCGGATTGGCCGTGTTCCTGTCCGGCTGCGACAAATGCGGCAATTTCGGCCCGCTCTTCGGCCTGGACACGAAGAGCTGCGGCGGCAAATCGGCGAACTAGAGCGCGGCGCCGCCAGATCCAGCCGGCGCGACCTCCGCGTGGGTGGAAGGGGCGCGGCAACGGCGCAGACCGACCGAGACAAGAGATGGCTGACGAGATCGAGTTCGACAGAAGCGCGCCGACCGAGGCTGGCATCGTCGCGACGCTGTCGCCGCTGGTGCGCCGGATCATCGCCGGAAATGGCGGGCCGATGACCTTCACCGGCACCTGCTCCTATATCGTCGGCCGCGGCACCGTCGCGATCATCGACCCCGGCCCGGACGATCCCGCCCATGTCGAGCGCCTGCTGGCGGCGGTCCGCGGCGAGACCGTCAGCCATATCGTCGTGACGCATACCCATCGCGACCATTCCCCGGCCGTGCCGGCGCTGAAAGCTGCGACCGGCGCGACCGTGGTGGGCTGCGGGCCGCACCGCCCCTCGCGGGAGCTCGGGCCGGGCGAGGGCCGTGTGCTGGATGCCGCCGCCGATACCGATTTCAAGCCGGACCACGAAATGCGCGACGGCGATACCGTCTCCGGGCCGGGCTGGAGTCTCGCCGCCGTGGAGACGCCCGGCCATACCGCCAATCACCTCGCCTTCACGCTGGCCGAGGAAGCCACGCTGTTCTCCGGCGACCATGTCATGGCCTGGTCGACCTCGGTGGTCGCGCCGCCGGACGGGTCGATGGCCGCCTATATGGCCTCGATCGAGAAGCTGCGCGGGCTGGAGCATGCCCGCTACTGGCCGGGCCATGGCGGGCCGGTCACCGAGCCGCAGCGCTTCCTGCGCGGGCTCGTCCAGCATCGCCGCCAGCGCGAGGCCGCGATCCTGAACCGGCTCGGCGCGGGCGACGAGACGATCGCCGCGATGGTGCCGGTGATCTACCAGGGCCTGGCCCCCGCCCTGCACGGGGCGGCCGCGCTCTCGGTGCTGGCCCAGCTCGAAGACCTCGTCCTGCGCGGCACCGTCGCGGCCAGCGACGCCATTCCGGCGCTCGCCAGCCGCTACAGGCTCGCCTGACGCGCGTCGTCAGCGATTGTCCATCAGCAGCTCGATCTCGTCGGCGAAGGCCGCGACGCGCTCCGCATTGGCGCCGAGATCGTGGCTGCCGAGCCGCGAGGCCGAGCGGATGTCGATGCGGCTGCCATCGACGCGCGGCCGGACGCGGATGGTGATGTCCTCGGAAAAGCGCAGGATCCGGCCGCGCGCGACGGCCTCGACCCGCCCCGCCCCGCTGCGCCCGCCCGGCCGCGCCGTCTCCAGCACCTGCCAGCCGAGGCCGAGCGCAGCGCGCCTGGCGAGGTCGAAGGCGGCGTCCGCCGGCAGTTCCAGCAGGATCGGCACCGCCTTGGGATAGGCCTGCCGCTGCAGGCGCCGCCGCTCCGCCGGCACATCGGGCGGGACCCGTCCGGCACGGGCGGTCAGCGCGGCCTGCGAGCGGCTGAAGGCGGGCGGATCGTCGATATCGGTCGAGACATCGGCGAGCGCCGGCCGAGTCACGAGCTTCAGCGCGACGTAACCGGCAGGTGCGAGCAGGACGAGCGAGAGCAGCATCGCGCCCGCGGCCATGCCGACGCCGCGATGACCGGACTGCCAGATGCGGATGAAGGCGAGGATGGCGAGGCCGAGCGCCGCGAGCACGAGGACATAAGCCCCCGCGACCGGCGCGAGCCCCTCGATGCTCGGCTCCCGCAAGCGGACCAGCAGCAGCGAGAGCAGCAGGACCGCGCAGGAAAACCAGGCCAGCCGCCGGCTCCAGACGGCCGCGCGCGAAACCGGTTCCTCGAAGACGAGACGGCGGTGCATCGCCCTTTCGTGCCTCCCGCCGCGCCGGAACGCAAGCCGCGGAATGGGTTAAGCGCAATGTTAATTAAATCGGCAATAAAAGGGCATGACGAGGTTTGGCCGCAGCCTGCCTCGCGGCCTTCGCCACCGCCTTATTGCCGCATGTCAGGCTCGAGTCCCGCCGTGAAATTCTTCCCCTCGTCGATCCAGAACTACCTCGTCGCCACCATGGCCTGCCTGTGCGTGCCCGGCATCGGCGCGCTCGGCTACATGGCGGAGCAGTCCATCATGGAAGTCCGCAGCAACATGCAGTTGGCCGAGTTGGTCCAGGCCGACAAAGCCCTGCTGCTCGCCGGCAACGCGATCCGCACCGCGCGCGGACAGGCGCAGACCAGCATCCAGGTCGCGGACGATCCGGCACCCGTGCTGAAGCAGATCGAGGAAAGCAATCGCAGCCGCATCAACGAGGCGATCGCGCAGCTCGGCGAGACCGACCTGCCCGGCCGCAAGGAGCTGATCGCCGGCATCCAGCAACAGCAGAAGCAGACCGACGCCAGGATAGCCGATCTCTATGCCGAGGCCGCCAAGCCGAAGGCGCAGCGCAGCCTCGCCGCCACCATGCCCTGGTATAACGGCATCGGCGCGATCGAAGGCGCGATCGTCAAGGCATCGGACGAGACCTCCAATGCGGCCCGCCTCGCCGACCCGATCCTCGCCGACCTGCAGAGCTTCAAGTCGTCCGGCTGGGACGTCCGTTCGAATTACGGCACGCAATGCTCGGTGCTGCGCCCGGTCTTCGGTTCGGGCAAGGCGTTGGATGCCACCCAGATCCGCAAGCTCGGCGAATTGCGCGGCGTTTCCAACGCCGCCGGCGACACGCTGAAGCAGCTCGCCTCGCGCTCGGGCGTCGGCAGCGAGCTCGTCCAGAAGGTCGGCGTCATGTCGGCCGAGGTCGAAGCCGCGAACCGCAAGATGGACGAGCTGATCGGCAAGCTCGGCCAGGGCGCCGGCCCGGTCATCGCGGCGGAGGAATGGACCAAGCAGTGCAACGGGCCGTTCACGGCCATCGTCTCCGCCGTCACCCAGTCGCTCGACGACATGGTCGTTCGGACGGACAAGAAGCTCAACGCCGCCTGGGTGAAGCTCGGCATCGTCAGCGCGCTGCTGGCGGCCCTGCTGGTCATCTGCGTGATGAGCTGGCGCGGCGTGCAGCGCCGCGTCGCGCGGCCGCTGGTCTCGCTGAAATCGGCGCTGGACGAGATGCAGAAGGGTGATTTCACCCGGGCCATCCCCGCCGCTCCCTCGCCGGACGAGATCGGCTCGCTCAGCGGCGCGCTCGAGATCTATCGCGAGAACGCGCTCGCGCTCGAACAGAACCGGCGCGACCGCGAACTTGCCATGCTCGCCGATGCCGAGCAGGCCGCCCATGTCCAGAAGCTGCTCGGCGAGGTCGCCAATATCGTCGCCGATGCCCGCGAGGGCAATTTCTCGGGCAAGGCTCAGGTCGGCGGCATGGAAGGCCCGCTGAAGGAGCTCGTCGAGGGCATCAACGAGATCAACGCGGTTGTCGACGGTGCGACGACGGAGTTCGCGGAGATCCTGCAGGGGATCGCGGGCGGGGACCTGACGAGCCGGGTCGAGACGGCCTATCGCGGCCGCTTCGCCGATCTCAAGGGCGCGATCAACGAGACGGTCGATCGCCTCTCCGACACGGTCGCGACGATCCAGACCACCTCGGCCGATGTCGGGCTCGCTGCACGCGAGATCAACATGGGTGCCGACGATCTGTCGAAGCGCACCGAGGAACAGGCTTCCTCGCTGGAGGAGACCGCCGCCACGACCGAGGAGCTCGCAGCCTCGGTCAAGGCCTCGGCCCAGGCCTCGAAGGATGCAGCCCGCATCGCCGACGAGGCGATGCAGGCGGCCGAGAACGGCGGCGCCATCGCCGGCCAGGCGGTCGACGCCATGGCGAGGATCGAGACCGCCTCGCAGAAGATCTCCGACATCATCCGGGTGATCGACGACATCGCCTTCCAGACCAACCTCCTGGCGCTCAACGCCGCGGTCG
>NZ_JAELTI010000129.1 GCF_016428755.1 Allobosea sp. ASV33 | reverse complement strand
GGCCGGCGCGATCCGCCTCGTCTCGATCGAACGCGGCCATGATCCGGCGCGGTTCATGGCGATGCCGTTCGGCGGCGGCGGCGCGCTGCATGCCGGCGCTCTCATTCACGAGGTCGGGCTCAAGGGCGCGCTGGTGCCGCGCTTCCCGGGCGTGACCTCGGCGCTCGGCTGCGTTATCGCCGACATCCGCCATGACGGCGTGCAGACGGTGAACCTGATGCTCGACGGGCTGGACGCCGCCGCGCTCGACGCCCGCATGGTCGAGGCCGGGCGCGAGGCCCATGCCGTCGTGGCCGATGCCGGGCTTTCGGTCGAGCGCATCGACGTGCTCTACGAGCTCGACATGCACTATCTCGGGCAAACGCACACCGTCTCCGTGCCGCTGCCGGTCACCCTCGGCGAAGGCAGCACCGGTGTCAGCGCCGCGATCATCCGCGAGGCCTTCGAGGCGGCCTATGGCGCCGCCTTCAGCCGGCTCCTGCCCGGCATCCCGGTTCGCATCGTGACGCTGCGCACCGCCGCCATCGGCCGCCGCCCCGCCTTCGACCTGACGGCGCTCGCCCCATCCGCCGATGCCGCTGTCGAGACGGCGCGCCGCGGCGCCCGTCAGGTCTATCTCGACGGCGCCTGGCGCGAGACGGCGATCTGGTCGCGCCTCGACCTCCCCGTGGGAACGCGCATCGACGGCCCAGCGATCTTCGAGCAACCGGACGCCACGATCCTGCTCGACCCCGGCCTGACGGCCGAGGTCGACGCCCTCGGCAATCTCGTGATCCTGAGACACTGACCATGGCCGGCCCCCTCACCTCCCTCGCCAGCACGGCGCTGCTGATCGTCGATCTGCAGAACGACTTCATTCATCCCGAAGGCGCCTATGCCAAGGGCGGCGCCGCCGCACCGGAAGCACAGGCCCTTCCGGCGAAGCTCAAGCCGCTCGCCGACAGCATCCGTTCCCGCGGCGGCCTTGTCGCGGCGACCCAGTTCACGCTGGTGCCGGGGCGCGGCGGCGAGCCTCTGATCTCGCCCCATCTCAAGCAGATGCGGCCGTTCTTGAAGCGCGGCGACTTCCTGCCCGGCGGCTGGGGCCACCAGATCGTGGACGCCCTGCAACCGATCGACGTCAGCGTCGAGAAGATCGCCTATTCGGCCTTCTACCAGACGCGGCTCGAATGGCTGCTGCGCAAGCTCGGCATCGAGCACCTCGTCGTCGCCGGCATCGTCACCAATGGCGGCGTCGCCTCGACCGTGCGCGACGCCCATGTCCGCGACCTCGACGTGACCGTGCTGGAAGATGGCTGCGCCGCGCCGACGCCGGCGATGCATGCCGAAGCGATCGCGGCCCTGAGGCCCGTCGCCCGCATCGCGGCGATCGCGACCGTTCTGGCGGAGGTCGAAGCGCTATGAACCGCGTCCTCCCCGCTGTCGGCGTCGCTTTCGAGGCCGAGGCCGATGTCCTGATCGTCGGTGCGGGTGCGGCCGGGCTGGTCGCCGCGCTCGCCGCCAGCGAGGCCGGGGCCGAGGTCGTCATCGTGGAGCGGGACGCGGTGCCGAGCGGCTCGACGGCGCTATCGGCCGGGCTCATTCCCGCGGCCGGCACGCGCTTCCAGCGCGAGGCGGGGATCGAGGACAGCCCCGAAATCTTCGCTTCCGACATCATGGCCAAGGCCGAGGGCGAGCCCGATCCGGCGGTCGTGGCGCGCCTGACCGAGCAGATCGGGCCGGTGCTGGAATGGCTCGCCGACGCCCACGGCCTGCCCTTCGACGTGGTGACGAACTTCTCCTATCCCGGCCATTCGGCGCGCCGCATGCACGGCCTGCCGAAGCGCACCGGCGCGGAACTGATCGACCGGCTGCGCGATGCGGTCGAGGCCCGCGACATCCCGATCCTGACCGAATTTCGCGCCACCACGCTCTTCACCGGCGAGGCCGGCCGCGTCGTTGGCATCGCGGGCACGCGCCCGGGCGGCGGCGAGGAACGCATCGGCTGCAAGGCGCTGGTACTGGCCTGCAACGGCTATGGCGGCCATCGCGGGCTCGTCGCACAACACATTCCGCAAATGGCGGAGGCGCTCTGGTTCGGCCATTCCGGCAACGAGGGCGACGCCGTGCTCTGGGGGCAGGCGCTTGGCGCCGAGCTCGTTCACATGTCCGGCCATCAGGGGCATGGCTCGGTGGCGCAACCGCACGGCATCCTGATCAGCTGGGCGACGGTCATGGAAGGCGGCTTCCAGGTCAACCTGCGCGGCGAGCGCTTCTCCGACGAAAGCCACGGCTATTCCGAGCAGGCCGCGACGGTGCTGAAACAGCCCGAAGGCAAAGCCTGGACGATCTTCGACGAGCGCATCGCCGGCATCGCGCGGCAGTTCGAGGATTTCCGCCAGGCCGAGGCGCAGGGCGCGATCGTCAGGGCACAGGACATGACCAGCCTCGCCGCCTCGCTCGGCTTGCCCGTGACAAGCCTTGCGGCCACCGCCACGGAGGTGGAGGCTCTAAAGCGCGGCGAAGGCAGCGACCGCTTTGGACGGGATTTCCGGAATGCGCCCGCTCTCGAGGCGCCTTTCTGCGCGGTGCGCGTCACCGGCGCGTTGTTCCATACCCAGGGCGGCCTGCGCATCGACACGCTGGCCCGCGTGCTTCGTCCGGATGGTGCGGCGCTGCCCAATCTTTTCGCCTGCGGAGGGGCCGCAGTCGGGGTCTCGGGCTCCCGCGCCTCCGGCTATCTGTCGGGCAACGGGTTGCTTACGGCCGTCGGTCTCGGCCAGATCGCAGGGCAGGAAGCCTCTCGACTGGCCGCCAGCAATCCCACCTCATCCTAAGGCTTGAGGCCGCCGTCATCCCGCCGGTCGCAGGCTATCCATTGGGCATCGAACCTCGCCGAGGCTCTGAGAAACGAAGGAACATCGGCAGCCATCCGCGGCGAACTGGCTATCGCAGCGAAGGTCGCTGGCAGAGTTTGAGCAGCTCTCGCCACGATTATGTCAGCGCGATTTCCCAGGGCCAGATCTGGACACGGACCGCCTGCCCCAAAACGGGGAGGCTCGATAAGATGCTGAATCATCTAGGGAAAAATGGCGCGGACGACGGGGCTCGAACCCGCGACCTCCGGCGTGACAGGCCGGCCTTCGTCTTCGGACCAGCCTTGCCGTCCACCACGAGCGAATAGCCGAGCGCGACCAGCGCCCGCTGCACTGCGGTGGTGTCCATAGCAGTGCTCCAGATGTGGAAAGCTGCGTCGGAGGGCGGGCGATACAGGAAACCGCGGCCAGCAGTGCTTTTTGATACCGGCGCTCGCTATGCTATCCAGACCGCCACTGCGCCAGCCGCCCGGAGTCCCCATGTCTGCAACCGAGCTTCCCCGAGCTTTCGAACCCCACTTCTATCGGCAGCACTGCCAAAATGCGGCGAACCTCTCGGATGAGATGGCTCTTGCGCACTACAAGGCAGAAGGAATCCAGGCGGGGTTCATGGGAAGCCCTGCGGCGGAGCGCGGCGCCCTCCTGTCGTTTATCGAACAGGGTGCGTCAGTCCTCGAGATTGGGCCTTTCCACTCGCCTTCGGTAACAGGCGAGCGGGTTCGGTACTTAGACGTTTTCAGCACCGACGAACTGACGAAATTGGTCGAGGAGGCCGGGCACGATACGTCGCGCGTGCCCACGATCCACTACGTCGCCCCCAAGGGCGGGTTTGACATGGTGGATCAGACGTTCGACGCGGTCTTCAGCGGGCACTGCATCGAACACCAGCCCGACCTTGTTCGGCACCTTCAGGGCGTGTCAGGCATCCTCGAAGAGGATGGGCGGTACTTCATCGCATGCCCGGACAAGCGGTTTTGCTTCGACCACTTCGCCCCGGCCTCCGGGGTCGCGGATGTTCTTGCAGCTCACCATGCGCAGCGCGCGGTCCACCAACCGAGGAGCTTCATCGTTCAGAAGGTGCACAGAGCCCATAATGACGGCGACAGGCACTGGGCTGCGGACCACGGATCACAGCAGTACGAAACGTACAGCGATCCGAAGGCCGAAATCTTCAAAGACCTTCCCGACGATGATGCGTACCACGATACGCATGCTTGGCAGTTCACGCCCTCGTCCTTCTTTGAGATCATGTCCTTTCTCTACCGGATCGGCATGATCGACCTCGCTCCGGAGCGCGTTTATCAAACCCGCGCAAACAGTCAGGAATTCACCGCGGTTCTTCGGAAGGGGAAGAGCCAGGAGACGCGCGACGAGGCGTCGTTTGTCCCACAGGACGCGCCGGGCCAGAAATCCGGTTTAGTCCTCAGCTACGAGAATTTGCTAGCCGAGCTCGACCGAGCCAGAGCTGATCTGGCCACCACGAAAGTGGAGCTTGCCAATGCGAAGGCCGAATTGGCCAGCGTATATGCCTCTCACTCATGGGGAATAACCGAGCCGCTCCGACGCCTGCGAACTGGCTTTGGGCGAACTCGCAAATAGCGTCGGGCCGTGACGATCAATGATGGCGGCGGTCAGGCCATTTGAGGCTGCCGCAGTCGCATTCGCTCCAGCGGAATCTCAACCAGCATCCGCAAAGCGATAGCAGCGGCGACGACGCCGGAGCTATACTGGTTGCCTGTGGCCACCAGCGCCATGACGGTTTTCGGGCCGACGATGCCGTCCAGATGGTGCCCCGCAGCCCTCTGGATGGAGATGGCGTCCAACAATACTCCGAGATGCAGAAAAGCCGCCAGAATGCGGCTGGAACAGGTCTGAGAAAGCGCGATCAGCCGGCAAAGGCAGCGTCGATCTCAGCGAATGTCATGATCGTGCCTGCCTCGATATCCGCCTTCACGGTCGCGAAGGTGGCGAAGCCGGCGTTCACATGCGCCTGTACCTGACCGCTGATCGCGATCATGGCAGCGGCATCGACGGGATAGGTGGCGCCATCGGCACCGTGCCAGACGGTCGACCAGCCGGGATCTGCCATCGCGGTGACGCGTGCGCCCGTGATCATCACCTTGGACCGGTCATCGGTCGCGATAGGAACGCTCGCGACGACGATGCCGCCATGGCCGTGATCGCTCTCGCTCTTCGTGGCGACCGAGACGAGCGCCATTAAAGCAATGTCAGTGTGGGCCTTCGCGAGGTCGGAGAGGGTGGCTTTCTGCTCGCGCGTGGCGCGAGACTGCGAACCTTTTTTCTCCCGGCGCCATCGCGTTTCCCGCCTCGTTTGGCGGCCATGTTTGATTTCCAATTGATTTGGATTGAATTCGGCAACGGATTCATAATCCGCGAGGTTAAATCAGTGCCTAGATTTAATTGAGCAGGTTCCGATGATTTATGATCCCGCCGACCTAGCCCGCGCTGTTACGCTTCTCCGTGAGGATGGCTTCTTTACCGATGAGGACGTTTTTGGCTCGTACGCGGTCGAACATGACACGGATGATCTGGTCCAGCAGATCAAGGAAGCAGGCTTCGATGGCGAGGATCTGAAGCTTGGCGGGGCGGCCCCGACGGGATCAGCGGTCTATTGGCTGTGCGACCCGAGAGTGATCGACGAACAGGACGCCCGCCGTGAAGCCGTTGCGCGGCACTTGGCCTTGAAGGCTAGCTTGCTCTGACCTCGACGCAGTATTCCCGCTCCACGGCTTACCGGAAGAACAGCCTCGCTGAGGACTTTCGGGACATCCGGAATCTCGTCTACCCGGGCGACACAAGGACCCTAACCGACATCCGCCGGTCTGGTGCGCTCAAGGCGTCGGCGGGCGAGGTCGACCCCAAGGCGCTGTCCGATGCGATGGGCAACACGTTGGCTCAATCGAAGGCTTGGCAGCACACTTACACGCCTGCGCAGATCGCGACGGCGGCCACCGTTCCTGAAGCTAGACGACGCGGCCGGCGGGCAAAGTCCGCAAACGGAAGCAGCTCGTAATTCCGAAACTGCCGGCTGGGCAATTCCGAATTTACCGGCCCCCGTCGAGGGAGGGATTTGTAAGATGATGATTTTCTTGAAGAAAATGGCGCGGGCGACGGGGCTCGAACCCGCGACCTCCGGCGTGACAGGCCGGCACTCTAACCAACTGAGCTACGCCCGCGCTGGGCGGCTGAGGCATTCGCCGTCAGCGACGTGGTGAGTATTGCCCCCGGCCTGAAGTGTCAAGCGAGTGTCGCCGGCAAAATCACATCTGGGGAAAATTATCCTCACCCTCGCCTATGGCTCAGCGCCATCGCCATCGTTCCACGGCGACGCAAGGCAAGGATCCAGCAGGATATGACGGCCGTCCTGCCGGTTATAGCCGCCGCGCAGGACGGCCTTGTCGCCGGGTTTCAGGTCTCCGGCGCCATAGGTGACGCACAGGACCCGGACGCCGGGATCGGCACAGACCGCGACATACCAGAGCGCGCCATCCGTCCGCACGAGGCTGACCGTTCCCGCGATCGCCATGTCGACGCGCGAATCGGCGGGAATCGAATCGGGAAGCTGCGCCGCGATGGATTCGCAGCTCGCAGGCTTGGCGGGCTGCTCCGGATGCGAGAAGGCCGGGCGGCCCGCGAAGAAGGAATCGGGCAAGAGCGACTGCGCGAGCGCTTGCCCCGTCACGAGGGCGAGGCCCACGCTAGCGACGACGCCTGCATAGCTCAGGACAGGACGAGGGCGGATCAAGCGGCGCATCTTCATGGTGCCGGCAGGGTGACGATGAAGATGGCGGAATTCGGCCGCTTGCAGGCGGTTGCGGAACGCACGGCCCGAGGACGCTTGCGATACGATCGCCTAAGCCTTAAACGCGACCGCGAGGGCGGTTAGCTCAGTTGGTAGAGCGTCTCCTTTACACGGAGAGGGTCGGCGGTTCGAGCCCGTCACCGCCCACCATCACCCAGGACATCGGCGACACCTGTTATCCGGAGCGATCCGCGCGCCGTCTCGCCGCGGCATCGAGCCGGGCCACGCGGCGCATCGCGTCGTCGACGCCGCTCACGCCGAGCAGCTTGAGCGGGTCCAGCGGATGGGCGGCCTGGGCCAGCGCCCGTCGCACCGGCTCCGGGAGGCTGTCGAAGGCCGCCCAGCGATCCGGCTTCGGCCTCTGCTTCGGAAAGCGTCGCAGCTTCTCGATCCCCTGATCCGCTCCGCCTGCGAGGAGCAGGCTCGAAAATGTTTATCGGCAGGCTCGTCCGCAATGGCCGGCCACGGCGCACAAACAAAAAAGCCGCCGGCGCTTGCGCGCCGGCGGCTCGTTGTTTCAGGACCCGAGATCAGTGGGCGACAAGGCCCGCGGCCTCGTCGTCCGCGCCCTTGGGCGGCGCAGCCTTGAGATCCTCTTCCCAGACGATCGGAACCGGCTGGCGGGTCAGCGCGTGCTGGAGCACCTGCTCCATGCGCGCGACCGGAATGATCTCCATGCCATCCTTCACCGACTTCGGCAGGTCGATCAGGTCCTTGGCGTTCTCCTCGGGGATCAGCACCTTCTTGATGCCGCCGCGCAGAGCCGCCAGGAGCTTCTCCTTCAGACCGCCGATCGGCAGCACCCTGCCCCGCAACGTGACCTCGCCGGTCATGGCGACGTCGCGATTGGTCGGGATGCCGGTCAGGATCGAGACGATGGTGGTCGCCATCGCGATGCCGGCCGACGGGCCGTCCTTCGGGGTTGCACCCTCGGGAACGTGGACGTGGATGTCACGCCGATCGAAGAGCGGCGGCTCGATGCCGAAATCGACGGCCCGGGAGCGGACATAGGACGCCGCCGCCGAGATCGATTCCTTCATCACGTCGCGCAGGTTGCCGGTGACGGTCATGCGGCCCTTGCCGGGCACCATGACGCCCTCGATCGTCAGCAGTTCGCCGCCGACCTCGGTCCAGGCCAGGCCGGTGACGACACCGACCTGATTCTCCGTCTCCGCCATGCCGTAGCGATAGCGAGGCGGGCCGAGATATTCCTCGAGCAGCGGCTCGTCGACGACGACCTTGGCCTTCTTGCCGAGCACGATGTCCTTCACGCCCTTGCGGACCGTGTTGGAGATCTCGCGCTCCAGGTTACGGACGCCGGCCTCGCGGGTGTAACGCCGCACCAGCGTCTGCAGGGCGTCGTCGGTGATCGACCACTCCTTGCCGTCGAGCCCGTGCTTCTTGATCGCGTTCGCGATCAGGTGCTTGCGGGCGATCTCGGTCTTCTCTTCCTCGGTGTAGCCGGCGATGCGGATCACCTCCATACGGTCCAGCAGGGCCGGCGGGATGTTGAGCGTGTTCGCCGTCGTCACGAACATCACGTTCGACAGGTCGTAATCGACCTCGAGGTAATGGTCGTTGAAGGTCGCGTTCTGCTCGGGGTCGAGCACCTCCAGCAGGGCCGCCGACGGATCGCCGCGGAAGTCCTGGCCCATCTTGTCGATCTCGTCGAGCAGGATGAGCGGGTTCGAGGTCTTGGCCTTCTTCATCGACTGGATGATCTTGCCGGGCATCGAGCCGATATAGGTGCGGCGGTGACCGCGGATCTCGGCCTCGTCACGCACGCCGCCGAGCGACATGCGCACGAACTCGCGGCCGGTCGCCTTGGCGATCGACTTGCCGAGCGAGGTCTTGCCGACGCCCGGAGGGCCGACGAGGCACAGGATCGGACCGGCGAGCTTGTTGGCGCGCTGCTGCACGGCGAGATATTCGACGATGCGGTCCTTGACCTTGTCGAGGCCGAAGTGATCGTCGTCGAGCACCAGCTGGGCGGCGGTGAGGTCCTTCTTGATCTTGGACTTCTTGCCCCACGGAATGCCGAGCATCCAGTCGAGATAGTTGCGCACCACGGTCGCTTCCGCGGACATCGGCGACATCTGGCGCAGCTTCTTCAGCTCGGCCGTCGCCTTGTCGCGGGCTTCCTTGGTGAGCTTGGTCTGGGCGATGCGCTCTTCCAGCTCGGCCAGCTCGTCGCGGCCTTCCTCGCCGTCGCCCAGCTCCTTCTGGATCGCCTTCATCTGCTCGTTGAGATAGTACTCGCGCTGGGTCTTCTCCATCTGGCGCTTGACGCGCGAGCGGATGCGCTTCTCGACCTGGAGCACGGACATCTCGCTCTCCATGAGCGACAGGACCTTCTCCAGGCGGTGGGCGACATTGGTGATCTCCAGCACGCCCTGGCGATCGGCGATCTTGACCGCGAGATGCGAGGCGACGGTGTCGGCGAGCTTGGCCGGCTCGTCGATCTGGGTGACCGCGGCGACGATCTCGCCCGAGATCTTCTTGTTGAGCTTCACATAGCTCTCGAACTCGCTGACGACCGAACGGGCGAGCGCCTCGACCTCGACCTTCTTGCCCTCTTCCTCGGCCAGGCCGGTGGCCTCCGCCTCGTAGAAGGAATCGGACGCGGAATAGGACAGCGCCTTGGCGCGGCCGACGCCCTCGACCAACACCTTCACGGTGGAGTCGGGCAGCTTCAGCAGCTGCAGCACGCGGGCGAGCGTGCCGATCTCGTAGATCTCGTTGGGCTGCGGGTCATCGTCGCCGGCGTTCTTCTGGGTCGCCAGCAGGATGAGCCCGTCCGTCTTCACCACTTCCTCAAGCGCGCGGATGGACTTCTCGCGGCCGACGAAGAGCGGGACGATCATATGGGGGAATACGACGATGTCGCGCAAAGGCAGAACCGGGTAGGTGCCGGTCTCGCCTGTGACGAAAGGAGCGCGGGGCGTCGAGCCAGTCATGGCAGTTCCTTTGCAGTTGCGCCCGGCGGACCCCCGAGATGGGCGGAGCGATCGGACGTGTGCGGCCAAGGCGACCATTCGCCTCTCCGCCCTCGCGCATCGCACCCTCATCAGGCATGCGACTCTCGCAAGTGCACCTAAAGTGGAGACTTCCTCGCCGGCTTTCAAGCGAGGTATCCGGCTCATGCACCGCTGACCTGCAACGGGCGAAGGGCGGATACCGCAGCTTGCGACGGTTCAATCTCGCGCAGGGCTGTCGCGATCCGAAACCGCTGCCAGCCCATGCCATCTCAAACGCAAAACGCGCGCCAAGGGGCGCGCGTCCTGTTGTCGCAATCGGTGAGAAATCAGGAGGCCGAGGCCGTCTTCGTCTCGTCCTCGCGCTCGGCATAGATGAAGAGCGGGCGGGCCTTGTTCTCGACAGCCTCCGGGCCAATCACGACCTGCTCGACGCCTTCCAGGCCGGGCAATTCGTACATCGTCTCGAGCAGGATGCCTTCCATGATCGAACGCAAGCCGCGCGCGCCGGTCTTCCGCTCGATCGCCTTGCGGGCGATCAGGCTGACGGCCTCGTCGGTGAAGGTAAGCTGGGTGTCCTCCATCTCGAACAGGCGCTGATACTGCTTGACCAGCGCGTTCTTCGGCTCGGTCAGGATGGTCTTCAGTGCCGGCTCGTCGAGATCCTCCAGCGTCGCCAGGACCGGCAGGCGGCCGACGAATTCCGGAATCAGGCCGAACTTCAGGAGATCCTCGGGCTCGACCTGACGGAAGATCTGGCCGATGCGGCGATCGTCCGGGGCCTCGACCTTGGCGCCGAAGCCGATCGAGGTGCCCTTGCCGCGGCTCGAAATGATCTTGTCGAGACCGGCGAAGGCGCCGCCGCAGATGAAGAGGATGTTGGTGGTGTCGACCTGCAGGAACTCCTGCTGCGGATGCTTGCGCCCGCCCTGTGGCGGCACGGAGGCGACGGTGCCTTCCATGATCTTGAGGAGCGCCTGCTGGACGCCCTCGCCCGAGACGTCGCGGGTGATCGAGGGGTTGTCCGACTTGCGGCTGATCTTGTCGATCTCGTCGATATAGACGATGCCGCGCTGTGCCCGCTCGACATTGTAGTCGGAGGCCTGGAGCAGCTTGAGGATGATGTTCTCGACGTCCTCGCCGACATAGCCGGCCTCGGTCAGCGTCGTCGCGTCGGCCATGGTGAAGGGCACGTCGAGGATGCGGGCGAGCGTCTGCGCGAGCAGCGTCTTGCCCGAGCCGGTCGGCCCGATCAGCAGGATGTTCGACTTCGCGAGCTCGACGTCGTTCTGCTTCGTCGCGTGCGAGAGGCGCTTGTAGTGGTTGTGCACCGCCACGGAGAGCACCTTCTTGGCGTGCTCCTGGCCGATGACGTAGTCGTCGAGGACCTTGCGGATCTCCTTGGGGGTCGGCACGCCGTCCTTCGACTTCACCAGCGCGGATTTCGATTCCTCGCGGATGATGTCCATGCACAGCTCGACGCATTCATCGCAGATGAACACGGTCGGGCCCGCGATGAGCTTGCGCACCTCATGTTGGCTCTTGCCGCAGAAAGAGCAGTAAAGCGTGCTCTTCGAGTCGCCGCCGGGCTTGTTAGCCATCCGTTCATCTCCAGTTCGGGAGCCGGGAGCCGCATCGCGCATGGCGGGTGCAGCCGTCGTCTCTCCGTCATACTTAAGCGCTCAGATCACGATGATTAGGTTAACGGCCCGTTCCGGTACAGTCGGATACGCAGGGCCGGCCCAAGCCGGATCAGAATGGAGCGCCTGTCCGCTCACCCCCGACCCCATGCAAACACGGGGCCGTCCTTGGTTCAATATGGGGGCTCCGATGAGCAGGGCCAACCCACAGGATCGCGAGCGCCGCGATCAGGCCTCGGCCTCCGGCCGACGCTCCATGACCTTGTCGATCAGGCCGAATTCCTTGGCCTGCTCCGCGGTCATGAAATTGTCGCGCTCCAGCGCGGCGTGGATGTCCTCATAGGAGCGCCCGGTGTGCTTCACGTAGATCTCGTTCAGGCGCTTCTTCAGGCTCTCGACCTCCTTGGCATGGATCAGGATGTCGGTGACCTGGCCCTGGAAGCCGCCGGAGGGCTGGTGGACCATGATGCGGGCGTTCGGCAGGGCGAAGCGCATGTCCTTGGCGCCGGCCGTCAGCAGGAGCGAGCCCATCGAGGCGGCCTGGCCGATGCAGACCGTCGTCACCGGGCAGCGGATGAGCTGCATGGTGTCGTAGATCGAGAGGCCGGAGGTGACCACGCCGCCGGGCGAGTTGATGTAGAAGGAGATTTCCTTCTTGGGGTTCTCGGCTTCGAGGAACAGGAGCTGCGCCACGATCAGCGAGGCCGAGTAATCCTCGACCGGGCCGGTCAGGAAGATGATGCGCTCGCGCAGCAGGCGCGAATAGATGTCGAAGGCGCGTTCGCCGCGGCTCGACTGCTCGACCACCATCGGGACGAGATTGTTGTAGGTCTCGAGCGGATCGCGAAGCATGGATCTGTCCTTGAGGTGGAGCGCTGGGAAACCCAGCGAGATGTCGAATCGGCAGCGTCTCGGAAGACACCCACTTAAGCACGACAATCGCGGCTGAAAAGGGAAGCGCCGCCGGTCGCGAAGGCCGGCGGCGCGAATGCTGTCGTTAAGGTTGCCGCGAGGCCCGATCGCCGGGCGTCCTATCGGACGCAAAGTGGCGATCCGGCTCGTTGGCCAGCATCGGATCGTTCCGAAAAGTGGCGGCCACTTTTCGGTCCGATGCTCAGGCGGAGGCGTCGTCGGCCTTCTCGTCAGCCTTGGCTTCGGCCTTCTTGGTCTTCTTCGCGGCGGCCTTCTTCGGCTTGGCCTCGGTGGCTTCCTCGGCGTCGTCGTCGGCGTAGAGCGCCTCGCGC
>NZ_JAELTI010000128.1 GCF_016428755.1 Allobosea sp. ASV33 | reverse complement strand
CTCGGGCAGGAAATGGCCGCTGTCGATCGCTTGGCCCTCGGCCTGCGGTGCGAAGGTCTGGTGCCAGACATCGATCGGGCTTGCGCCCTTGGCTGGAATCCCGGCCTCGCCCCAGAGCACCTGCACCGGGCAGAGAATGCGCTTGCCTTCCGCCAGATCGGCCTTGTCGTGTTCGATATCGGTGGTGGCGCCGGCGCGATAATCCTCGCAAGCCGCGTGGGTGCGCGCGGGATCGCTGAAGGATTCCGCATAGGATCGCATCGCCAGGGGATCGAACAGGTCGAGATTCTTCGCCCGGCTCCAGCTCGCGATGGTGCGGTCGAGCCAGCCGACCGGATCGGCCTTGAGCAGGTTTTCGGGGATCGGCTCGGGCTGGGCCAGGAAGGTCCAGTGATAGACCTGCATGGCACGCGCCGCGTTCATGCCCTCCCACATCGAGACCGTCGGCAGGATGTCGAGCAGGACGAGCCGCTCGACGCGGCCGGGATGGTCGAGTGCGAGGCGATAGGCGACGCGCGCCCCGCGATCATGGCCGATCACGCCGAAGCGGATATGGCCGAGCGCCTCCATCGCGGCGACGATATCCTCGGCCATGCCGCGCTTGGTGTAGGTCTCCTTCCCGCCATCGCCATGGGGCGCCGCCGACCAGCCATAACCGCGCAGGTCCGGGCAGACGACGGTGTGGGTCTTGGCCAGCTCCGGCGCCAGGCGATGCCATTCGGCATGGGTCTGCGGGAAGCCGTGGATCAGCACCAGCGGCGGGCCTTCGCCGCCGACGCGTGCGAAAATCTTGCCGACCGGCCCGTCGATCCAGTGCGCCTTGAAGCCGGGGAAGAGGGAGTCGATGTTCGCCATGCGCGGCAGCATAGCGCCGCGCCAGCCTCCCTGTCAGCCTTGCTCGCGCTTGATCGCCTGCCAGCCGATATCGCGACGGCAGAAGCCGCCGGGCCAGTCGATCTTGTCGACGGCCACGTAGGCGCGCGCCTGCGCCTCGCCGACGGTCTTGCCGAGTGCGACCACGTTGAGCACGCGACCGCCATTCGCCACGAGATCGCCGTTCGAAAGCTTCGTGCCGGCATGGAAGACGAGGACATCGTCCAGCGCCTCTGCGTTCTCGACGTCGCGGATCATGCTGCCGGTCTCCGGCTTCTCCGGGTAGCCCTTGGCCGCGAGTACGACGGTCAAGGCCGCCTCGTCGCGCCAGCGCAGGTCGACCCGGTCGAGCACGCCGTCGCAGGCGGCGAGCAGCGCCGGCACGATATCGCTCTTGAGGCGCGGCATCAGCACCTCGCATTCCGGGTCGCCGAAGCGGGTGTTGTATTCGATCAGCTTCGGCCCCTGCGCCGTGATCATCAGGCCGGCGAAGAGCACGCCCTGGAACGGCGTGCCGCGCTTCGCCATGCCGGCGAGCGTCGGCCGGATGATCTCGGCCATGACGCGCTCGGTCAGCGCGGGCGTCATCACGGGGGCCGGCGAATAGGCGCCCATGCCGCCGGTATTCGGGCCGGTATCGCCGTCGCCGACGCGCTTGTGGTCCTGTGCCGAGGCCAGCGCCAGGGCGTGCGTGCCGTCGCAGAGCGCGAAGAAGCTCGCTTCCTCGCCGATCATCCATTCCTCGACCACGACCTCGGCGCCGGCCGCGCCGAAGCCGCCCGAGAACATCATGTCGATGGCCTCGTTCGCCTCATCCAGCGTCTCCGCCATGATCACGCCCTTGCCGGCGGCGAGCCCGTCGGCCTTGATCACGATCGGCGCGCCTTGCTTGGCGACGTAAGCTTTGGCGGAAGCGGCATCGCCGAAGCGGCCGAAGCCGGCGGTCGGAATATCGAATTCGGCGCAGAGCTCCTTGGTGAAGCCCTTCGAACCTTCGAGCTGGGCCGCGGCCTTCGACGGGCCGAAGACCTTGATCCCGGCAGCGCGGAGATCGTCGGCGATGCCGGCGACCAGCGGACCTTCCGGCCCGACGACGACGAGGCCGATCCCCTGCAGATGGCAGAAGGCGACGACCGCGGCATGATCGGCGATATCGATCACGACATTCTCGCCGCAATGGGCCGTGCCGGGATTGCCCGGCGCGATGAACAGCGTGTGGCAGAGCGGCGAGGCCGAAATCGCCCAGGCGAGCGCATGCTCGCGGCCGCCCGAACCGATCAGAAGAATTTTCATGCTGGCTCCGATCCGCGTTGGCGGGTTTGTGAGCCCTCATTCTGAGGAGCGTTCCTGACGAACGCGTCTCGAAGGATACTCCAGAGCGCGCTGGAACATCCTTCGAGACGCCGCAGGCGCGGCTCCTCAGGATGAGGGCTGAGATCGGCCGAAAGGACTCTTGCGCAATAGCGGCACAGCGCCTCGCGGGCAACGCTTCTGCTGACTTCTCCCTCCCGCTATGGTCCGGGCATGAACAGCGAATCGCAGCAGACGAGCGGCAATGCGCCGGAATGGTCAGTCTCGGATCTCTCCGGGGCGCTGAAGCGTACGATCGAGGATAATTTCGGCTTCGTGCGCGTGCGCGGCGAGATTTCCGGCTATCGCGGCCCGGTCGCCTCCGGCCATGTCTATTTCTCGCTGAAGGACACCAACGCCAAGATCGACGCGGTGATCTGGAAGGGCGTGTTCGGTCGCCTGAAGACGCGCCCGCAGGAAGGGCTGGAGGTCATCGCCACCGGCAAGATCACCACCTTCGCCGGCAAGTCGAGCTACCAGATCGTCATCGATTCGCTGGAGTTGGCCGGGGCCGGCGCGCTGATGGCGCTGCTGGAGGAACGCCGCAAGCGGCTGGCCGCGGAGGGCCTCTTCGCCGAGGAGCGCAAGCAACTCATCCCCTATCTGCCCTCGGTCATTGGCGTCGTGACTTCGCCGACCGGCGCGGTGATCCGTGACATTCTGCACCGCCTCGAGGATCGTTTTCCCCGCCATGTCCTGGTCTGGCCGGTGAGGGTGCAAGGTGAGACCAGCGCCGCCGAGGTCGCCAACGCCATCGCGGGCTTCAATGCGCTTCCCGTGGGCGGGCGGATTCCGCGTCCCGACGTCATCATCGTCGCGCGCGGCGGCGGCTCGCTCGAAGACCTGATGAGCTTCAACGAGGAGGTCGTGGTCCGCGCTGCGGCGGCCTCCGAGATTCCGCTGGTCTCCGCCGTCGGCCACGAGACGGACTGGACCTTGATCGACCACGCCGCGGACCTGCGCGCGCCGACGCCGACAGGCGCGGCCGAGAAGGTCGTGCCCGTCCGGGCTGAACTGATGGGCTTCGTCGCCGATCTCGCACGCCGCCATGCCGGCGCGATGCTTCGCCTCTCGGATCGCCGCCGCAGCGATCTCAGGGCGCTCGCCCGCGCCTTGCCCGGACCCGAGGCCGTTCTCTCCGGCCCGCGCCAGCGGCTCGATCTCGCGGCGACGCGGCTGGCCCCTGCATTGGCTCGCAATGCCCGTGCCCATGAGCAGGCCTTGCAGGCCTTGTCACGCCGCCTGGAGGCGCGCTCGCCCCGCGTTCAGCTCGTTCGCTTGCGGACGCAACTTGATGGTTTCGGGCGCGCGCTCGCCGCCGCCAGGGGCAATGCCGTGGCCGGCGAGCGCACCCGGATCGCCAATGCACGCGACCGACTTGCGACGCTGGAGACGCGCGCGCGCAATGCCTTCGGCCAGAGCCTGATCCTGCGCCGCGAGCGTGTCACCGTGCTGTCCCAGCGTATCGAACGCGCCTTCGGCCAGGCGCTGCATCGTCGTGCCGACCGACTCGCCTCGCTCTGGACGCTGATCCGTTCGCTCGGGCCGGAGGCGGTGCTCTCTCGCGGCTATGCCTTGATCCGCGACGAGGCCGGGGCGCTGGTTCGCGGCGTCGAGGCCGCCCAGCCGGGCAGGGCGCTTTCGGTCCAGCTCGCCGATGGCAGCTTCGGCGTCACGGTCTCGGGTGGTGGCGAGTCCGGAGGGACGAGGCCACTCGCGCCGCGCCCTGTCCGCAAGACATCGACGCCAGGATCGCAGGGCGATCTGTTCTGAGGCTCAGGGCGCGGTCAGGAAGGCCTTGACCCGCTTCAGCGCATCTTCGCGCGCCGCCATGTTGGTCCCGACCGTGACCTTGCCGGTGCCGCTGGCGGAATATGCGATATTCTCGCGCTCCTTCACCTCGAGGCGCGGGTGGTCGAAATCATGCAGCGCGCCCGGATAGAGCACGAGCCCGACCTGCTCGCCGCGCGCCTGGGCGGCCTTGGCGAGATAGCTGCAGGGCGCCGCCGGCGTCCAGTCGTCGGCATCGCCCATCAGGATCAGGAGCGGGATGCGGGCGGAGAAGCTCGGCGATTCCGACTGGCTCCGGCAGGCAGGGTAGAACGCGGCAGCCCGCTTGAAATCGGGCTTGCCGTCGGTCGGGGTCTGCTCCTTGCGGATCGCCGTCAGCACGGTCAGGCCGCCGCTGGACCAGCCGAGCAGGGAGATGGCATCGCGTTTGATATTGTTGCGCTGCTGTAGCCAGATTCGCGCTGCGGCCGCATCGGCGACGCGCTCGCGCCCGGCCCGGACCGTCAGATCCTTCACACCGCATTGCGAGCCAAGCCCGCGCGAGCCGTAGCTGTCCGGCATCAGCACGGCGAAGCCGGCGGCGGCGAGCCGCTCGCCCCAATCGGCGTGCCGCATCGAGAGTTGGCCATGCTCACGCCACAAGCCGCCGCAACCATGCAAGGCGATCACGGCCGGGAAAGGCCCCGCGCCGGCCGGCAGGTAGAAGACGCCGGTCAACGGCCCCTGCTCGCTGGGAATGGCGACGCGCTCGTAGCCGCCTGCGCGGGCGGCAGGCGCTGCCGCGAGCAGCGCAAGGCTCATCAGGAACGCCATGAGGCGCTGAAGACTGGACATCGCCGACCAGAAGGTTATCACAAACCACGGAGTATCCCGGCTTTCCGTTTCCCGATCAATGATTTGATGCAATTTTGATGAATATCAGCGAGCGCCTTCCGCCTCACGGCCCTGAAGCCATCGTCGATTACGGCCCCGGCGAGTTCCGAGTCGTCAAGCCGGGTGCCTTCGTGCGATGCGCCGTGACCGGCGCGCCGATCCGCCTCGACGATCTCCGCTACTGGTCGATCGAATGGCAGGAGGCCTATGCCTCCTCTGAAGCCGCGCTGCTGAGATTGCGTCGCGCCGGTCGGGCCTGAGGAAGGCCGCTCTCAGCCCGCTTTGGCGAGAGTGTCCAGTAAGCCGGCGATCGCCTCGGGCTCCGCGAAGACGAGCGAGACCGGCACCACGACCAGCGATCCCAGCGCATCCTCGGGCCAGAGCGGCGCGAGCTTGGTCCAGTCCTTCTCCGTCGTCGCGATCAGGGCGCCATGTTCGCGTGCCGCTGCGAGCGCCGCCGCGACATCGCCCTGTCCATAGGCGTGGTGATCGCCATGGGCTTGTTCGGCGACGACGGTCGCTCCTGCGTCGCGCAGTGTCGCCGTGAATTTCTCGGGGCGGCCGATCCCCGACAGCGCCACGATCTTCTGCCCGCGCAACTGCGCGACGGCGGCGTCCGCTGGTTTCAGAATGGCAGCAAGAACCGGCTTCTTCTGTGCCCTCGCAATGGCGGCGACGCGTTCGCCTGCGCCCCCCGATCCGATCACGACGATGGCGTCGGCTTCGCTCATCTGCTCGGCGAGCGGGGCCCGCAAAGGGCCGGCCGGCAGGCACAATCCGTTGCCGGCGCCGCTCGCCCCGTCGACCACCGCAAGCCTGAGATGCTTCGCCAGTGACGGGTTCTGCAAGCCGTCATCCATCACCACGACGCTGGCGCCGAGGCCGCGCGCCAGCCTTGCGCCTGCCGCCCGTTCGCGGGCGATGACGGTGCGGGCATGACGCGCCATCAGGAGCGGCTCGTCGCCGACATCGGCTGCGCGATGGCGATCCGGATCGACTTCGACCGGCCCGGCGAGCCGACCGCCATAGCCGCGCATCAGCACGAACGGCTTTTCGCCCCGTTCCCCCAGCAGGCGCGCCAGCGCGATCGCCGTCGGCGTCTTGCCGGCACCGCCGGCGATGAAATTGCCGACGCAGATGATGGGCAGGCCGGCTTCGACGCCAGGCTGCCGCATCCGGCGCAAGGTGATCCGGCCATAAAGGACGCCGAGCGGTTGGAGCAGCCGGGCGAGCAGCGTGGGCTTGTCCCGCCACCAGAAGCGCGGGGCACGCAGCATCAGGGGGCGCTCTCGCGCTGGCCGATCGCGACCCGCATCAGCAAGGGCTCAATCGCGTGGAGCGTGCGGTTCAGCGCGCCGCCCAGTTCGGTGGCCGTCTGCGCCGCAGCGCGGGCCGCCTGCCGGGCCTCGGCCGGGTTGTTCAGCCAGCGATGGACCGCGCCGGCCAGCGCCTGCGCATCCGCGACCTCGCGCGAGCCGCCGTCGCGGTCGAAGGCGGCGAAGATCTCGACGGCATTATGGACATGCGGCCCGTGCAGCAGCGCGCAGCCGAGCTTGGCCGGCTCGATCGGATTGTGCCCGCCGATCCCCTCGACCAGCGAGCCACCGAGGAAGGCCACCTGCGACAGCCGGTAGAACAGGCCGAGCTCGTTGACGGTGTCGGCGACATAGAGATCGACATTCCGTTCCGGGCTGCCGCCGGCCGCGCGGCGCGAGACGGCGACATCGTTCGCTTCCGCCAGCGCCTCGATATCCGGGCCGCGCTGCGGATGGCGCGGCGCGATGATGGTCAGCAGCTTCGGCAAATAGGGCTTGATCGCGAGATGGGCGGCGAGCACCAACTCATCTTCGCCCGGATGCGTGCTCGCGGCGATCCAGACCGGGCGGCCGGTCGTCTGGCCGTCGAGGATCGCGAGCGTGTCGGGATCGGCCGGTGGCGCGGGCACGTCGAATTTCAGGTTGCCGGCAACACTGACGCGCGGCGCGCCGAGCTGGGCCAGCCGCTCGGCATCGCCCTGCGATTGCGCGAGGCACGCTTCGAAGCAGGAGAGCAGGAAGCGCGAGGTCTTCGGCATCTTGTACCAGCGCGCGAAGGAGCGCTCCGACATCCGGCCATTGACCATCACGACGGGGAGGTCGCGCCGTTGGGCTTCGATCAGAAGGTTCGGCCAGATCTCGGATTCGCAGATCAGGCACAGGTCCGGGCGCCAATGCTCCATGAACCGGCGCATATAGCGGGGCACGTCGAGCGGGATGTATTGATGGATCACGCCGCCGGGCAGGCGCGCCGCCATCAGCTTGGCCGAGGTCACGGTGCCCGAGGTTACCAGCACGCCGAAGCCGCGCTTCTGCAGCTTGGCGATCAGCGGCAGCAGCGTCACGGTCTCGCCGACGCTGGCGCCGTGGAGCCAGACCAGCGGCTTGTTCGGCCGCTTGACGCTGGCATGGCCGCGGCGCTCGGCGAGGCGCTCGGGATCTTCCTTGCCGCGCCGCCGGCGCCAGAGCAGGAGCCCAGCGGCCGCGGGCTCCAGCAGCCTTGTCGCGTAGCGGTAGCTGCGGAGGATAGCCCCCTTGCCGCTCATGCCGGCGCTCCGGCCGCGGCTTGCTGCTTGTCGCGCAGGCCGGCGCCCGGGTCGCGGCTGCCGACGAGCGCGTAGCCGCGGGCATGGACGTCGTCGAGGCTGGCCTGGAGCGCGAGGCGCGCCGCTTCCTGCGTCGCCTCGTCGGCGTCGCGCGCGACATAGATCGCCTCGCCGACCACGATGGCGCAGCGCCCGAAGGGCAGGCCGATCGAGGCGCGGTCCCAGCTATTGAAATCGATGCGGCGGCTCGTCACCACCGCGACCGCGCGGATCGGACGGCCGGAGGCGCGCGCCAGCGAGATGATGCCGGGACCGACAATGCGGGCCCGCTTCGGTACGTCGGCTGTCAGCACCATGGTGTCGCCGGCCGCAAGCCGCCGGACCATGGCGAGGAAGGCGCTGGCGCCGCCCTTCTCGCGGATCTTCTTGCCGAGCGCGCCCGAGCCGCGGATCGCGCCGATGCCGAGCTCGCGCAGCGCGACCGCATTGAAGCCGCCATCGCCATGGCGCGAGACCAGCGAGCAGGCCGGCATCCAGTCCGGCCGCGCGAAGGGGATCATGATGTGCTGGCCGTGCCACATCGCGAAGATCAGCGGCAGTTCCGGCCGGACATGGTCGTAGATATCGGCGGGCTCGAAGACGATCCGGTTCGTGCGTTGCACGAAGCGCAGATAGCCGGCCAGCATCCGGCCGAGCGTTTCCTGCGCCACGCGCGTCTTGAGGATCGAAAAACCCATAGGTCCTGTCGTCGGGTCCTGTCTTGCGAAAGCCGCTTCGGCTCAGGCCTTGGCGGTCTCGGGGTCGAGCAGGCGGTGGAGATGCACGATGAAATAGCGCGTCTGCGCCTGGTCGACGGTCTGCTGCGCCTTCGCCTTCCAGGCCGTGTGGGCTGTGGCATAGTTCGGGAAGACGCCGACGATGTCGAGCTTCGACAGGTCCTTGAAGGTGATGCCGTCGAGCGATGCGAGCTCGCCGCCCAGCACGAGGTGAAGAAGCTGTTTCTGTTCAGGCTCGGTGCTCATCGAACTCTCCTGCGAGGGCTGTGGCGCCCCCATAAGCCATCCCGGCCGCCCATGCGAGCGGGCCGCGCCTGGAGCGTTGAAAAAAAATCGTCAGGCGGGCTGCGTCCGTCCGTCGCGCAACCGGTCGATCGCCGCCTGCAAGGAGGTTGCCAGCTTGCCGTTGCTCGCCGCGAGCATGCCATGGACCGGCACCTCGCGGTTATAGACGACGGGCCGGCCCTCGCCGTCGGTCAGCCGCCCGCCGGCCTCGCTCAGCACGAGATCGGCCGCCGCCAGATCCCAGTCGCGGGCATCGGGCGAGATCAGCCCGGCATCGATCGTGCCGTCGGCGATGCGCGTGAGACGCAGCGCCAGCGACGGAATGCGGCCGACGGCTTCGAAGCTCTCGAACTGCGCGAGCGCATCGAGCATCGGCTTCGGGCCGGCAATGCGCGCGCCGGCCAGGCTGTCCGCGGAAGAGGCGTAGATCGTTTCGCCATTGAGCGTCGCGCCCCCGCCCGCGAGCGCACGATAGGTCGCGTTGCAGGCCGGCGCATGGACGATGCCGAGGATCGGTGCGCCCTGATCCAGCAGCGCGATGCAGACGGCCCAGTCCGGCGAGCCCTGCATGAAGGCGCGCGTGCCGTCGATGGGATCGACGACCCAGACATAGCGATGCGACAGCCGCTGGGCGTCGTCGACCGTCTCCTCGGAGAGCCAGGCGGCCTCCGGCAGCAATTCGGACAGGCGGATACGCAGGAAGGTATCGACGCCGATATCGGCCTCCGTGACGGGCGAGCCGCCGCTCTTCGACCAGGTCCGCGCGGCCGTTGCCGCACCGGGCCGGAACAGGTCCACAGCGATCGCGCCGGCTTCGAGGCAGCTTTCGCCGACGGCCTTCAGCAGCTCGGCTGCGATCGGTAGCGTGGTGGCGTTCATGGCTTTCCTATCGGCCGTGAAAGTCGCTGTTTCAAGCCGAAAATGCGGCTGCGGATCGAAAGATTCCGTCAAGCATCCGGCGGGAAAGCGCTCGGTTGGCGGCCGATTGGGGCGGAAACACCTTCCTTTAACCCAACCCCTTAAGCGCTCGGACACAGCTGGCCGCCATCCTCACAGGGCAAGCACGAGAGCCCCGGCATCGACAGAGGGCTCCGTAGCAGCAGGGATTATAGAGAGGCGTTACAACCGATGGCCAGCGTCACGCCGGCCGCCGGAGAGAGCGGTTTTGTGCCTGTTCTCTCCGGTGGTCCGACAACCCCCGCGATCGTTTCCCGCAACCCGATGCCGGATCGTCCGTTCGCCCCGGCGATCGAGCGTGTCGGCTCCGTGCGGATCCTGCGCGGCACCGCCAATTGGCGTGGCGTCGCGCTTCGCCTGGCCAATCCGGCCGGCGACGACGAGCGTTTCGAACTGGCCCTGACGGCCGGCGACGGCCGTTCCATCGTGGTGGCGTCAGTTGCTCAGGAGGACGCGGTTGCGCTCTGGCGGGATTTCGGCCGCACCAGCGGCTTGCCGCTCCTGCTCGAAGGCGCCGATGGCGTGGTGAGCGAGCCCTATCCGCAGCTCGGCCGGGTCGCGCTCGGCGCGGTTCGCATCCGCCGCCGCCACGGCCTGCTGAGCGGCCGTCGCCCGCGCTTCCTGACCCGCCGCAAGACAGGCCGCCTCGCCGAATTGCCGGTGATCGTCAGCGGCGACCGGATGACGGACTGAAGCATCGGCCCGAAAAGTGGACTGCGGTTTTCGGGCAAAGCCGATGCGGAACGAGAACGCTAGAACCAGCCGCGGCTCATCGCATCGAGCGCGAGCCCGGCTGCCAGAAGCAGGCCGGCATCGCGGTTAGACCGGAAAATCCCGAGCGCTTCGGGTGCGGTCGCGCCGTTGATGCGCGTCACCTGCCGCCCGAGATGGATGGCGAAGGCGGCAAAGCCCAGCCACGCGAAAGCCCCGCCGCCGACCAGCCAAATCGCGGTGCCCGTCAGCACCGCCGCCAGCGCGAAGCAAAGCGCCACCGCCTCGCGCGTACGGTCGCCGAAATAGCGCGCGCTCGAGCGGATGCCGGCGATGACGTCGTCTTCCAGGTCCTGCATCGCGTAGATCGTGTCGTAGCCGACGGTCCAGGCGATGGAGGCGGCATAGATCAGGTAGGCGGGCGGATCGAGCCGGCCGAATACGGCGCTCCAGCCCATCAGCCCGCCCCATGAGAAGGCCAGGCCCAACACGAACTGCGGCATGTTCGTGATCCGCTTCATGAACGGATAGATCGCGACGATCACGAGCGAAGCGATGCCGAGGACGATCGTGAAGCGGTTGAACTGCAGGAGCACGACCAGCCCGGCCAGTGCCTGCGCGACCATGAACAGCGCCGCGGCCTTCGCCGTGACCTGTCCGGAGGGCAGCGGCCGGCCGCGTGTGCGCGCAACCTCGGCGTCGAGCTTGCGGTCGATGATGTCGTTGAAGGTGCAGCCCGCCCCGCGCATCAGGACCGCGCCGACGAAGAAGAGCAGGCAATGCCAGGGATTGGGATAGGGTTGGCCGGCGGCGATGGCAGCAAGCCCGGCCGCCCACCAGCACGGCATGAGTAGAAGCCACCAGCCGATCGGCCGCTCGATCCGGGCGAGCTTCAGGAAAGGCCTTGTCGCATGGGGAGCCCGCGTGTCGACCCAATGCCCCTTGAGCGCATCCGGTAAAGGCGCGCCGGGGAGGGGGGCGTCACGCCCCGGGATCGTTCCCGGAGAGGCCGGATCGGGCATGGCGCCGGGCGCCGGTCAGAGCGCGCCTTGCGGGACGCGCATCCCGCCGCCGGCGCCGCTGGTGACGGAATCGGCGCCGCCGAACGGGCTGCCGCCCCGCGCCTGCTGCTGCTGCTGGGCGCGGCGCTGCATCTCGGCCTGCTGCTTCACCGCGTTGCAGGCCTGCGCGCGGAAGCCGGCCACCTTCTTGTTGTCGGCCTGCATGCCTTCGATGAAGGACGGGGGAATCTGGCACCAGTCCTGATTGGCGCTGGCGAACTTGATCGCGGCGTCGCCATTGTTGGAGAGACGGCCGAATGTGCCGCAGGCCTCCTGCGGCGTCATCTTCTTCTTGGCCTTCTGGGCGGCGGCGAGCCGCGCGACGATCGACTGGCGCTCGGTGATCAGCTTCTGGAGCTGCTCGCAACCCGAGGCCTGCGCATATGCGGGGGCAGCCGCCAGGAACGGGGCCGCGGCAAGGCCGAGCACCGCGAAAACGCCTGAAGCCATCCAACGCCGCATGGTGTCCTTACTCCGGATTGCCGGTCCGCCTGGCCGGTCCTTGAACATGTCCTTACCAGCAGGCGCTGTTAACGCCAACGACCCTTGCGAGTCTATGGGTAGCCTTTTGGGAAGGGCTCGCTACTAAAGCAGGATTGTGGCGTTTTTCCACAGCACGCGACGCTGTCATCGATTTCCGGAGGCGCCTGCGCCCATGTCCGTTCCCGATTTTGCCCGGCACCGGCTCTTCGTCGATCAAGCCTTCGCTCCGGCGGCGATTCTTCCCTTGGAGCGCGAGCAGGCCAATTACCTCCTGAACGTGCTGCGGCTGCGGGTCGACGGCACGGTGCTCGTCTTCAACGGGCGCGACGGCGAATGGCTGGCTCGCCTCGTGCCGGAAGGACGCAAGCAGGCCAATCTCGAGCTGGTCCGGCAGACGAAGCCGCAGCCGCCGGCCTCCGACCTGCATTACCTGTTCGCGCCGCTGAAGCATGCGCGGCTCGACTACATGGCGCAGAAGGCAGTCGAGATGGGCGCCGGCCTCCTCCAGCCCGTGCTGACCCGGCGCACCCAGGTTTCGCGGCTGAACCTCGATCGCCTGCGCGCCAATGCCGTCGAAGCGGCCGAGCAATGCGGTATCCTGAATCTGCCGGCGATCGAGGCCGAGCGGCCGCTCGAAGCCGCGCTCTCGGGCCTGGCGCCGGAGCGGCTGCTGGTCTTCTGCGACGAAGACATGGCGCAGGAAAGCCCGGTTGCCGCCCTGGCGGCGCATGGGCCTGCGCCTCTGGCCGTGCTGATCGGCCCCGAGGGCGGCTTCGACGAGGCCGAGCGGAAGCTGATCCGCGCACGGCCCAACACCCTGCCGATCTCGCTCGGCCCGCGCATCCTGCGGGCGGATACCGCGGCGGTCGCAGCTCTGGCTCTGGTCCAGGCGGTTCTCGGAGACTGGCCGAGAGCCTGAGCGGAGGGCGGGCA
>NZ_JAELTI010000127.1 GCF_016428755.1 Allobosea sp. ASV33 | reverse complement strand
GTCCTACCGTTCGGCGCTCCTACCCTGTTGCCGCCGACCTACCGGAGTTTTCCCTCATGGCCCGCACGCGCAAATCGACGGGCTCCGCCCTCGCGACCGGGGCGGAGGCGCAGGTTCTCGCGGCCCGCCTGATGTCCATGCAGGCGGATGCCGGCCTGACCATCGCGATGCGGATGCCGCTCCTGATGAAGGGCGCCTTCGGCGACAGCCGCGGCCAGCGCGAGGCGACCAAGGCCGTGGCGGAAAAGGTCTCTGCCGTGCTCGAGAGCAGCTTCGCCGCGACGCAGGCGACGGCGGCATTCTGGTGGGGGCTTGCGCTCAACCCGCTCGGGCAGGTCGACCTGGCGAAGGCGGCGGTCAGGGCCGCCGACAGCACGCTGGAGCCGTTCGCGCGGCGCACGCGCGCCAATGCGGCCCGGCTCAGCGGCTCCCGCCGCTAAGCGTCAGCTTACGATCAGACCTGGTTGTCGGACGCGGCTTCCGCCGCGGGCGCCGGCGCTGCCAGCGCATGCGCGCGCTCCAGCTTGCGGTAACGCGCGACGCTGACCGGAATCAGCGCGAGATAGGCGAGCACGACGACCGTCAGCACCTCGAAGGTGTAGGCGAAGAGCAGGCCCGCGACGATCACCACCGCGACGAAGATCGGCAGCACCTGCGTGCGCGGAATGCGCGTGCCAAGCGTCTTGCCGGCATAGCAGGGGATGCGCGAGATCGTCAGGAAGGCGATGAACAGGATGTAGATGCCGACGGGAAGCGCGCCGTATTCCTGCACGGGCACGCCGATGATGTGGAGATAGACCGGCAGCATGGCGGTGATCGCCCCGGCCGGGGCCGGCATGCCGACGAAGAAGTTCTTCTGCCAGTCCGGCCGGTCGGGATCGTCGATCATCACGTTGAAGCGCGCGAGCCGGAGCGCCATGGCGCAGGCCAGCGTCAGCACAATGATCCAGCCGACCGATTTCAGGTCGTGCAGGACGAAAATCCACAGGACATAGCCGGTGGCGACGCCGAAATTGACGAAATCGGAGAGCGAATCGAGCTCGGCCCCGAAGCGCGAGGTGCCCTTGAGCAGACGCGCCAGACGGCCGTCGACGCCGTCCAGCGCCGCCGCGATCAGGATGCAGATCGTCGCCGTCTCGAGCTTGCCTTCGACGATAAGGCGCATCGCGGTGAGTCCGAGGCACAGCGCCAGCAGCGTGATGACGTTCGGGGCCAGCAGCCGGAAGGGGATCGGCTTGAAGCGGGCGCGCTTCGATTCGGCGCGCTCGGGCTCGAAGGGAGGAAACAGGTCGCTCATGTCAGCCGGAATACGCGGTTTCGCGATGAGAGGCTAGGCGCCGACGCGTGTCATCCCGCACGCGCTGCGGCATGGGAATGCTGCTGCGCTGATGCGGGATCGTCATCGGGATGGGGCGTTCTTCTCGGCGCCGTCGGTAGGGCGCCCTTTCAGTGGGGCGGTCCCGTGTCTGCGCAGCGGCATTACATGCCGCAGCGCGCACGGGATGACACCGCCTCTCAGGCGCCCTTCAACCCTCAGATGTCGCGGAAGCTGCGGGCGACCGGCTCGTTGCCGGTGAGGTCGGCCAGCACGGTCTCGCCGGCGATCGCGGTCTGGCCCTCGCCGACCAGCGGCACGACATGCGAAGGCAGATAGACGTCGACGCGCGAGCCGAAGCGGATCAGGCCGAAGCGCTCGCCGGTGCCCAGCACGTCGCCTTCCTTGACGAAAGGCACGATGCGGCGTGCGATCAGGCCGGCGATCTGGACGACGCCGACGATGCCGGACTTGGTCTCGATCGCCAGCGCGTTGCGCTCGTTGTCGTCGCTCGCCTTGTCGAGCTCGGCATTGAGGAAGAGGCCGGGCGTATAGGCGATCTTGGCGATGCGGCCGGGCACGGGCGCGCGGTTCACATGGCAGTCGAAGACGTTCATGAAGATCGAGATGCGCGTCATCGGCTCGGCCGGCAGCTCCAGCTCCGGCGGCGGCAGCGACTGCGCGATCTGGCTGATGCGGCCATCGGCCGGCGAAATCACCAGCCCTTCCCGTTGCGGCGTGATTCGGACGGGATCGCGGAAGAAGTAGCAGATCCAGATCGTGATGATCGCGCCGATCCAGCCGAAGGGCGACCAGAGATTGGCGAGGATGATCGTCGCCACGAGGCCGATCACGATGAAGACGTAACCCTCCTTGTGGATGGGTACGATCACCTTGCGGACGGAATCGACGAGGGACATGAGGCGGGTTCCGTTGAGCTGTCGGCGCCGGGCGCACGGGAATGGCATGTCGCCGCCTGAAGCCGGCAGCGAGCGTTGCGCTGATTTAGGGGGTTCCGGCGCCAAGGGAAAGCCCCGCCGCGCGCCGGCAGGCGGCGCGCGATGTCGCGGACGCCCCCGGTCAGGCCGCCCGATGCGGAACCTGGACGAAGCGCACCGCCGCACGCCAGGTCAGCAGGGCGAAGACGACGAGGACGATGCCCTGGGCGATCGCGAAGGGCGGCTCGGACTGCGTCGGCGCCAATGCCCGCAGGGCCGGCACCTTTCCGAAGAGCTGGGCGACCAGCACGAAGACCAAGAGGTAGAAAGACAGCACCGCCATGATCGCATAGAGGCGACGCCAGCCCCCTTCCAGCCGCTGCCCGTAGAGCGCGTAGGCCGCGATCATGACCAGCACGATATGGATCGCGCCGACGATATGGGACGGCAACACGCCGCTGACCGGAAAGCCGAAGCCGGTCGCGCTCGTCGCGAAGGCTGTCGAGAGGAATACGCCGGTCCAGCCCGGCCGGGTATGCCCGTGCAATAGCCCCATCGTCACGGGAAACCCGGCGACGATCGCCACGAGGCTCAGCCAGGTGTGAAAACCTACGAATGTGGTCGGATCGAACATGGCAGCCCCCAAAGCTCAGCCTTGCCGAGAGAGCATGCAGGAAACGGACCGTAGTTGCGAGGGGTTTTAAACTGACTGAAAGGGAGGCGACGTGTCCCGACCATCCACGTCTTCGCCTGTCGAGCGTGGCGTTCAAGACGTGGATGCTCGCCACAAGGGCGAGCATGACGGAGTCGCGCGGCCGATGCCCTACGTCAGCGTCACCCGGACGCTCTCGCCCTCGGCCTCGGTCGCGCGCTGGAGCGTGGCCTTGGCTTCGTCGACCTCGCGCTGGCGGTTCCACATCGCAGCATAGACGCCATCGGCAGCGAGCAGGTCGCGATGATGGCCGCGCTCGACGATGACGCCCTTGTCTAGCACGATGATCTCGTCGGCATTGACCACGGTCGAGAGCCGGTGCGCGATGACGAGGGTTGTGCGGCCTTCGCTGACCCGGTCGAGCGCGTCCTGGATCTCCTTCTCGGTGAAGGAATCGAGCGCCGAGGTCGCCTCGTCGAGAACCAGCACCGGCGGCCCCTTCAGGATGGTGCGGGCGATGGCGACGCGCTGCTTCTCGCCGCCGGAGAGCTTCAGGCCGCGCTCGCCGACGGAGGTGGCGTAGCCTTCCGGCAGCAGGCGGATGAAGCGGTCGATCTGGGCGAGGCGCGCGGCCTCCTCGACCTCGGCCTGGGTCGCCTCGGGGCGGCCATAGAGGATGTTGTACTCGATGGTGTCGTTGAACAGCACGGTATCCTGCGGGACCATGCCGATCGCGGCCCTGAGCGAGACCTGCTGGACATCGGCGATCGGCTGGCCGTCGATCAGGATGCGGCCGGCTTGCGGCTCGTAGAAGCGGAAGAGCAGGCGCGAGATCGTCGACTTGCCGGCGCCGGACGGGCCGACGATGGCGACCGTCTGCCCCGGCAGGACCTTGAACGAGACGCCGCGCAGGATCGGCCGCTCCGGCACATAGGCGAAATGCACGTCCTCGAAGGCGACCTCGCCGGCGGAAACCGCCAGGGGCTTCGCGCCGGGCTTGTCCTGGATCTCGGGATCGCGGCCAATCAGCGAAAACATCTGGGCGATGTCGAGCGTCGCCTGCTTGATCTCGCGATAGACCGTGCCCATGAAATTGAGCGGTATGTAAAGCTGGATCAGCATCGCGTTGATCAGGATCAGGTCGCCGACCGTGTTCGTGCCGGCCTGGAAGCCGCGCACCGCCATCACCATCGACAGCGTCAGCCCCACCGCGAAGATCGCGGCCTGGCCGAAATTGAGCCAGGCCAGCGAGCTGTAGGATTTGATCGAGTTGCGCTCGTAGCGCGCCATCGACAGGTCGTAGCGCGCGGTCTCGCGGGCCTCGGCACCGAAATACTTCACCGTCTCGTAATTGAGCAGCGAGTCGATCGCCTTGGCATTGGCGTCGGTATCCGACTCGTTCATCGCCGAGCGGATGGCGATGCGCCACTCCGTCGCCTTGATGGTGTAGGTCATATAGGCCGTGACCATCGCCACCAGCACCACGACATAGCGCCAGTCGAACAGGTACAGCAGCACCGTGATGATCATGATGACCTCGATGATCACCGGCACGAGCTGGTTGAGGCCGAGGCGCACCATCTCCTCGATGCCGTTGCGGCCGCGCTCCAGCACGCGGGTGAGCCCGCCCGTCTTGCGCTCCAGATGGAAGCGCAGCGAGAGATGGTGGAGATGGCCGAAGGTCTGGAGCGCGAGCGTGCGCACCGCATGCATGAAGACCGGCGCAAAGATGGCATCGCGCATCTGGACGAAGGCGGCCGCGCCGACGCGGGCGAGGCCATAAAGCACCGTCAGCGCCAGAGGCGCGCCGACCAGCCAGGGCAGCCATTTCTCCAGGTTCGAATAGGTCCCGGCCAGCGCATCCGTCACCCATTTGAAGGTGAAGGGAACGCCCATCAGCACCAGTCGTCCGCACAGCATCAGCGCGAAGGCCGCGACGACGCGGCCACGCAGATCGGCACGCTCGGCCGGCCAGAGATAGGGCCAGAGCGCCCGGAAGGTGGCGAAGAAGCCGGACCCGGGCTGGATCACGGCAGAGCGTTGAAAGCTCGACGGCGGGGGCGGCGCTGACGGCGCGGACATTTTGAAACGATTCCAGTTGGCGCGTTCATATAGACGCAATCGTGCGCCGTTGCAGGGGAATGTCGTTGCGTGGGGAACATGGCTCGGACTGCCCGAAAGCTGCCTTGCCATCGCCCCATCGCAGGTATCTGATCCCATCCAGAGCGCCCGACGCTCGAGAAGGGGAAGGAAATACCATGAAGGCTCAACAGCTTGTCGCCTCCGGGATCGGCATCGCCGCCGCCATCATCCTCGCGCTGCCGGCCATGGCGCAGGGCTCCCGGCCGCATCCTCAGATCACGATCACCAACCAGCGCGCCGTGCCCTTGAGCAATTTCGCGATCGCGACGCCCGGCGACCAGCCGCGCCTCGTCGCCAAGCTCGCCAAGCCGCTGGCGCCGGGCAAGAGCATCGCGCTGAAGCTCAACAAGCCGCAGGGCTGCGCCTATACCGTGCAGGCGAAATTCGAGGACGAAGCCGAGAGCGACGCCGACATGGACCTGTGCAAGGACCGGGTGATCCGCCTGACGGAGTGATATCCAGAACCGTCATTCTCGGGCGAAGCGAAGTGCAGACCCGAGAATCTTGGGACGATGGAGGCGCTGATGCCTCCTCCTGCAAGAGATGCTCGGGTCAAGCCCGAGCATGACGGCGCAGGGGTTCACGCCGTCGCGCCGGCCTTGACCAACTTGTAGGTGATCGAGTCGACCAGCGCCTGGAACGAGGCGTCGATGATGTTGGCGCTGACGCCAACCGTGGTCCAGCGCTCGCCGGTCTCGTCGCCGGATTCGATCAGCACGCGCGTCACCGCATCCGTGCCGCCCTGGAAGACACGGACCTTGTAATCGACCAGCCTCAGCCCGCCGATCAGCGACTGGTAGCGGCCGAGATCCTTGCGCAGCGCGAGGTCGAGCGCGTTGACCGGTCCGAGCACGCTTTCGGCGACCGAGATCAATACGTCGTCGCCGACCTTCACCTTCACGATCGCCTCGGAGAAGGTGACGAGCTCGCCGAGAGCGTTGTAGCGCCGCTCGACATTGGCGGTGAAGCGCTCGATCTCGAAATAGGCCGGGAGCTCGCCGAGGATGCGCTTCACCAGCAGGAAGAACGAGGCGTCGGCGCCCTCGAAGGCATAGCCTTGCGCCTCCTTGTCCTTGACCTCCTGCAGCACGCGGTTGAGGCGCGGGTCGTCGCGGCCCAGCGTCACGCCGATGCGCTCCAGCTCGGCGACGAGGTTCGACTTGCCGCCCTGGTCGGAAATCAGGACCTTGCGGGTGTTGCCGGTGGCCCCGGGCGCGACATGCTCGTAGGTGCGCGGGTCCTTCAGCACCGCCGAGGCGTGGATGCCGGCCTTGGTGGCGAAGGCCGAGGCGCCGACGAAGGGCGCGTGCCGGTTCGGCGCGCGGTTCAGCATCTCGTCGAGCGCGCGCGAGACATGGCTGAGCTCGGCAAGCTGGGCATCGCTGACGCCGAGCTCGAAGCGGCCGCGATAGCGCTCCTTGAGCTTCAGCGCGCCGATCAGCGTGACGAGATTGGCATTGCCGCAGCGCTCGCCCAGACCATTGAGCGTGCCCTGGATCTGGCGCACGCCGGCCTCGACCGCCGCCAGCGAATTGGCGACGGCGCAGCCGCAATCGTCATGGGCGTGGATGCCGAGATGGTCGCCCGGAACGACTTTCACGACCTCGCGCACGATCGCGCCGACCTCGTCGGGCAGCGTGCCGCCATTGGTGTCGCAGAGCACAACCCAGCGCGCGCCCGCCTCATAGGCCGTGCGGGCGCAGGAGAGCGCATAGTCCGGATTGGCCTTGTAGCCATCGAAAAAATGCTCGCAATCGAGCATCACTTCGCGGCCGGCGGCCTTGGCGGCCTCGACGCTCTCGCGGATGCCGGCGAGGTTCTCCTCCAGCGAGATCTCGAGCGCGACATGGACATGGTAGTCCCAGCTCTTGGCGACGAAAACGATGGCGTCGGCCTTCGCTTCGAGCAGCGCCGCGATGCCGGGATCGTTGGCGGCCGAGCGCCCTGCCCGCTTGGTCATGCCGAAGGCGGCGAATTTCGCCTGCCTGGTCGGCTTCTCCGCGAAGAAGGCGGTATCCAGCGGGTTGGCGCCAGGATAGCCGCCTTCGACATAGTCCACGCCGAGACGGTCGAGCAGGCCTGCGACCGCGCGCTTGTCGTCGAGCGAGAAATCGACGCCGGTTGTCTGGGCGCCGTCGCGCAGCGTCGTGTCGAAGAGATGGACGCGTGCCGCGCTCATCGCTCCCGCCTCAGTTTGAAGCGGACGACGCGCGGCACGACCATGGCCAGCATGACCAGCTTGATGGCGAAGGAGAGCGAGCCCGCCGGGCGGATCTTCGGGCTCATCGCTTCACCTCCCAGGCGGTCGTCGGCTCTCCGGTGGCGGGGTCCTTGCCGTCCTTGAGCGCGATGCCCATCGCGGCGAGCTCGTCGCGGAGGCGATCGGACTCCGCGAAGTTCTTCGCGCGGCGGGCGTCGAGGCGGGCGGCGATCAGGTGCTCGACCTCAGAACCGTCGATGGACAAATCTAAGCCTGCGATGATGGTAGTTCCGCGTGTATCCTTGGTCGGTCTCTTGAAGATCCCAAGAAATGCGGCCGATTGGGCCAGTTTCTCGGCCTCGTCAGCATCATGGCGCGCGCGCTTTGCGATGTTGGAGAGCACAGCGAACGCCTTTGCCGTATTCAGGTCATCAGCAAGCGCTTCCACAAGCTCCAACGGCGGACGAGCCCTCGCTGAATCGAGCGTTCCGTCATCGTTGATGACATTCACCCAACTCGCATCGCGCAGAGCGACAACCCAAGAATCGAGCGTCTTCTCCGCCTCCTCCAGCGCCTTCACCGTCCAGTCGATCGGCTGGCGGTAGTGGGTCTTGAGCATCGCGAGGCGCAGCACTTCGCCCGGCCAGGCGCGGCCGCCGAACACATCCGTCTCCAGCAGCTCGTTGATGGTGACGAAGTTGCCGAGGCTCTTCGACATCTTCTCGCCTTCGACCTGCAGGAAGCCGTTATGCATCCAGATATTGGCCATGAGCGGCTGCCCTTCCGCCCCGCCAAAGGCGCAGCAGGACTGCGTGATCTCGTTCTCGTGGTGCGGGAAGACGAGATCGATGCCGCCGCCGTGGATGTCGAATACGTTCTTCATGGGATCATCGCAGGCGAGACCGCCGCCGAAGGGCGTCAGCAGCTTTGCCATCGACATGGCCGAGCACTCGATATGCCAACCGGGGCGGCCGGGCGTCGCGATGCCGGCCGGCGACGGCCAACCGGGATCGATGCCGTCGCGGCTCGGCTTCCACAGCACGAAATCCATCGCGTCGCGCTTATAGGGCGCGACATCGACGCGGGCGCCGGCCAGCATCTCATCGAGCGAGCGGCGGGCGAGCGTGCCGTATTTCGGCGCCTTGACGAGATGGGCGACCGCCGGAACGTGGAAGAGCACATGCTCCTCGGCGACATAGGCCACACCGCGCGCGATCAGGCGCTCGATGATCGCCTTCATCTCTTCGATATGCTCGGTGGCGCGCGGCTCCGTCGTCGGCCTCAGCGTGCCGAGCGCATCGATATCGGCATGGAACTGCGCCGTCGTCGTCTGCGTGACCTTGGCAATCGCCTCGTTCAGCGGCAGGCCGGGATAATCGCGCGCCGCGCGGGCGTTGATCTTGTCGTCCACGTCCGTGAGGTTGCGGGCATAGGTGACGTGGTCCGCGCCGTAGATATGGCGCAGCAGCCGATAAAGCACGTCGAAGACGATGACCGGGCGGGCATTGCCGATATGGGCGTAGTCGTAGACCGTCGGGCCGCAGACATACATGCGCACGTTCGACGGATCGATCGGCGCGAAGTCCTGCTTCGTCCGCGTCAGCGTGTTGTAGAGCCTCAGGGTCGGCGACATCGGGCTAAATCCTGGAACGAAACGAACGGCGAAATACGAAAGGGCGACCTGGCCGCTGGCCGGGGGCGCTTTTGTCGGTTCGTTTTTCAGGACGAGGACGTGAGCAGCCGGCCAGCGAAAGCTAGCGGCAAATAATGCAAGAGCTGTTGATGGCGGCTCGCGTCATGGTGCGAACTGATTGCCTTTCCGCGGGCTTTCCGTCAAGAGGGCGCCCGATTGCTGCAATGCAGCATTGCCCGAAGGTTGCGCGGTTCATTCAAATTTAACCGCCCGGAACCATTCTCCCGATTCGCGGGTTCTGCGCCCGCTGCCCATCAGGAACCCAAATTCATGCGCCGCGCCGTGGCCTTCGTCGGACTGCTCGGGATCGTCGCCGCCGGCATCTCGCTGTCGATCATGCCGACCAGCCATACGGCCGCCGCCGCGAACGAGCCGCGTACCTTCCTGATCCCGGCCAGCGACGGCTACGGCGTCGCCGACTGCATCTCCTCCAAGGCCGAATGCGGCAAGATCGTCGCCAACGCCTGGTGCGAGTCGCAAGGCTTCGGCAAGGCTGTTGCCTTCGGCGTCGCCAACCGCGAGGATTTCACCGGCTCGGTCACCAAGCCCAGCCCGGCTCAGGCGGCCGAGCAGCCGCTCAGCATCACCTGCGGCCAATAGGCTGCGCGAGGAATCGCGCCGTTATTCCGGGGCTTCGCGTCAGCGAAGCGCCCGGAACCCACAACCGATGCCGCTATGAATTCGAGCGATGGTCCGATCGTGCCCTTCGTGGAAGCCGCACCGGTTCGGGATTCCGGGCTCAGGCCTCTGGCCTGCCCCGGAATGGCGCAGCGGTTCCGTGCAAAATCGCCCGATCTCTAACGAATCCATTCCGAGCATTTCGGCGGTTCGCCGGACGTGCCCCAGGGCATGATCGGCACGGTCGAGGTCGAGTTCTGCGGGGAGCCGTCGATCAGCTTGTCGGTATAGACGAGATAGACCAGCACGTTGCGCTTGGTGTCGCAGCCGCGCACGATCTGCATCTTCTTCCAGACCAGCGAACGGCGCTCGCGGAAGACGACATCGCCCTGCTCCGCCTTCTCCTTGAACTTGATCGGGCCGATCTGGCGGCAGGCGAGCGAGACCTCGGAGACCTCTTCGGCGACGCCGAACATGCCGGAGACGCCGCCCTTCTCGGGCACGGTGTAATGGCAGGCGACGCCCTCGACGATGGGATCGTCGACGCCGTAGACGGCGAGCTTGTCGTTCGGCGTCAGCATCTTCCAGACGGTGGATTTGCGGAAGATCAGGTCTTCCTGCGCCGAGGCCGGCGACAGCGTCATTCCCGAGAGGGTGAGGGCCAAGGCGGCCAGGACCCAACGACGAAGCAGCATTCCCATTCTCCCGGCGCGTTCCAGCTTGGCGCCCGGCAGGATATGGGAAGCGGAGCAGCGGCGCACCAGAGTTCTGCGCCGCACAATCTCATTCCGTGAATTGGCTCGGGACAACGGAAACATGCTGCCGGAATTGGAAAGCGAGCGGCTGCTGCTGCGCCCGCGGTCGCTCGGGGATATCGACGCCATCGCCGGGATGAACACCGATCCGGCGGTGATGAAGCATATCGCCGCGATCGACGATCCCGCGATGAGCCCCGAGGCCGTCGCGGCCCGCAGCTTCAGCCATGTCGAGCGGGGATTGGGCTACTGGTCCGTCTTCGCGAAAGCCAAGCCCGTCGAGTTTCTTGGCTATGTCGGGCTGATCCCGGACGGCGATGCGGCCGAGGACGTCCAGCTGAGCTACCGGTTTACCGTCGCGAGCTGGGGCCAGGGCTATGCGCGCGAGGCGGCCGCGCGCCTGCTGCGGCATGGCTTCGAGGCGCTCGCGCTATCGGCGATCGCCATCACCACGCATCCTCTCAATCTGGCCTCGCTACGCCTCGCCGAGCGGCTGGGCTTTTCGCCCGCGCCGATGGACCCGACGATCCTGATCGGCTACCCCGCCGTGATCGCCACGCGGTTTCGGCTCACGCGCGAGACGTGGCGCGGCCTCAACCCGCCAGCGGCTTGAAGACGAGATAGGCCGCCGCGAGCGCGCCGATGACGCCGAGCGCGAACAGGACGAGCTTCAATCGCGTCATGGTGCTGGCGAAGGCGACATTGCCGCCATCGACCTGCGGATAGCGGTCGAGCATGCGCGCCAGCGCGAAATTCTCCGCGACATCGCAGAGGCCGCCGAGCAGCCAGCCGCCGCCGCAAAGCGCCGCCACCCACCAGGGCTGCCCGCGCATCGCAAGGCCGGCGATGATCAGGGCGCCGACGATCGCATAGGTGAAGGCGCAGGCGACATCGGCCGGCAGCACGCGGTTGCGGTAGCGGGCGCGGGTGTCCTCGCCATAGATCGTGAACAGCTTCTCGACATCGGCGACGCTGTAGCCGTCCCAGTCGCCCTCCAGGATGCGCGGCACGCCCTGCCGGTTCGACCAAAGGCCGACCAGCCAGAACAGCACGACCACCAGCACCGGCCCCCAGACGAAGAAGGCCAGCGGGATGGCGGTCGAATAGAACGGCACGGTCTCGGTCATGGCGTCTCGGTTCTCGCGTCTCGGCTTCGGCCTATAGGCGTGACGTTATCCGGCCGCCCGGCTGCCGCCAAGCCGCAGCAGCCGGGAGATCGATCAGCCGTGCGGCAGGATGTCCTGTTCGATCGCGCCGAAGATCGAATGGCCGGCGGCATCCTTCATCTCGATGCGGACCGTGTCGCCGAAGCGCAGGAAGGGCGTCTTCGGCCCGCCAGCCCGAATCGTCTCGACCATGCGCTGCTCGGCGATGCAGGCATAGCCCTGCCCGCCCTCCGCCACCGGCCGGCCGGGCCCGCCGTCGGCATCGCGATTCGAGACCGTGCCGGCGCCGATGACGGTGCCCGCGGAGAGGCGGCGGGTCGCGGCGGCATGGGCGATCAGCGTGCCGAAATCGAAGGTCATGTCGGTGCCGGCATCGGGTTTGCCGAAGAGCGTGCCGTTGACCAGCGCCAGCAGCGGCAGGCGCAGACGGCCGTCGCGCCAGGCGCCGCCCAGTTCATCCGGCGTCACCGCCACCGGCGAATAGGCCGAGGAGGGCTTCGACTGAACAAAGCCGAAGCCTTTCGCCAATTCGCCGGGAATCCGGTTCCGCAAGCTCACGTCGTTCACGAGCATGACGAGGCGGATGGCCTGAAGCGCCTCCTCGCGGGTCGCGCCCATCGGCACGTCACCAGTCACGACCGCGATCTCGGCCTCGAAATCGATGCCGTCCTCCTCGCTCCGGGCCAGCACGGCCTGGCGCGGGCCGAGCGAGGCGTCGCTGCCGCCCTGGTACATCAGCGGGTCGGTCCAGAAGCTCTCCGGCATGGTGGCGCCGCGCGCTTTCCGGACGAGATCGACATGGTTCACATAGGCCGAGCCGTCCAGCCATTGATAGGCGCGCGGCAGCGGCGCAGCGCAGTCATGCTCGTGGAAGCGGAAGGACGGGACCGAGCCGTGCTCCAGCCCCTCGGCGAGATCGGTGAGGCGCGGGGCGTATCGCTCCCAGTCGTCGAGCGCCGCCTGCAATGTCGGCACGACGGGAAAGGCATCAGTGGCACGGGTGAGGTCGCGCGATACGACGACGAGACGGCCGTCACGGCCATGCGCGAGCGAGGCGAGCTTCATGTCTTTTCTTTCCTTCTCGGACGCGCCAATAAAGGCATAACAAGCCTTCGGGAGGAAACCATATGGAACGTCGCAGCTTTTTGAAATCCGGCGCTCTGGCCGCCGCCGCGACGACGGTCGCGATGCCGGCGGTCGCGCAGTCCCAGCCCGAGGTGAAATGGCGGCTGACGTCGAGCTTCCCGAAGTCGCTCGACACGATCTACGGCACGGCCCAGCAATTCTCGAAATACGTCTCCGAGGCGACCGACGGCAAGTTCGAGATCCAGGTC
>NZ_JAELTI010000126.1 GCF_016428755.1 Allobosea sp. ASV33 | reverse complement strand
ACGGCTCCGCCATGCGGCGCGAAGCGCACCGGCAGGTCGCCGCCGAGGCCGCGGATCGGGATCGCAGTGTCCGGCTCCTCGCCCGGCAGCTTGAACTTGAGGTTTTCGCCCTTGCGCAGTTCGAACCAGCCCTTGCCGTTGGCGGCCGCCCCCGGCTTGCCGTCGGAGGAGCCGCGCTTCTCGGGTTCGAGGTCGGGATAGACCGCCTTGACCACGTCGCCGGAATACATCTCGCCGCGCCCGACGGCCGCGAGCACGTCGTCAACCGTGTTGCGCGCGAGGCGCTTCAGCGCCGCCTTGAGCTTGTCGTCGGAGAAGGCGCGCTCGGCGCGGGAGAAAGCCCGTTCGAGGATCTGGCGGCCGAGGCCGGCATATTGGCGGCGCACGGCCGCGCGGGTAGCGCGGCGAATGGCGGCGCGGGCCTTGCCGGTGACGACGAGGGATTCCCAGGCGGCCGGCGGGGCCTGCCCGTCGGCGCGGGTGATCTCGACCTCGTCGCCATTCTGCAATTCGGTCAGCAGCGGCGCGATGCGGCCGTTGATCTTGGCGCCAACGGCGCTGTTGCCGACATCGGTATGGACCGCATAGGCGAAATCGATCGGCGTGGCGCCGCGCGGCAGGGCGATGAGCCGTCCCTTGGGGGTGAAGCAGAAGACCTGGTCGTGGAAGAGCTCGAGCTTGGTGTGCTCGAGGAATTCCTCGGGGCTGTCGCCCTCGGCCAGCAGGTCGACGGTGCGGCGCAACCATTGATAGGCGCGGCTCTCATCGGCGAGGCCCATCGGTTCGCCGGCGCGGCCGTCCTTGTAATGGGCGTGGGCGGCGATGCCGTATTCGGCGATGCGGTCCATGTTGTCGGTGCGGATCTGCAATTCGACGCGGCTATGGCCGGGGCCGACGACGGTCGTATGAATCGACCGATAGTCGTTCTGCTTCGGAGTCGAGATGTAATCCTTGTAGCGGCCCGGCACCATCGGCCAGGTCATGTGGACGATGCCGAGCACGCGGTAGCAATCCTCCGGCCTGTCGACGATGACGCGGAAGCCGAAGATGTCGGAAAGCTGCTCGAAGGAGACGGATTTCCGCTCCATCTTCTTCCAGATCGAATAGGGGCGCTTGCGCCGCCCGAAGACCTCGGCCTGGATGCCGCTGGCGGCGAGCTTGCCTTTCAGGTCCTGTTCGATCTCGCCGATGACCTTGCCCTCGCGTTCGGTCACCTCCTCCAGCCGCTTGGTGACGGTGGCATGGGCCTCGGGCTTGATATGGCGGAAGGAGAGCTCCTCCAGCTCCTCGCGCAGCTCCTGCATGCCCATGCGGCCTGCGAGCGGGGCGTAGATCTCGATCGTCTCCTCGGCGATGCGCAGGCGCTTCTCGGGCGGGACGAAATGGAGCGTGCGCATGTTGTGCAGGCGGTCGGCGAGTTTGACCAGCAGGACGCGGATATCGTCGGCGATGGCGAGCAGCAGCTTGCGGAAATTCTCGCCCTGCGCCGCCTTCTTCGAGACGAGGTCGAGCTTCTTGATCTTGGTGAGGCCGTCGACCAGCCGGCGGATGTCCGGCCCGAACATGGTCTCGATCTCTTCGAGCGTCGCGGCCGTGTCCTCGACCGTGTCGTGCAGGACAGCCGCGACGATGGTGGCGTCGTCGAGCTTGAGATCGGTCAGGATCGCCGCGACTTCGAGCGGATGCGCGAAGAAGGGATCGCCGGAAGCGCGCTTCTGCGTGCCATGCGCGCGCATGGCATAGACATAGGCCCGGTTGAGCAGGTCCTCGTCGGTGTTCGGATTATAGCTCCTGACCCGGTCAACGAGCTCATATTGCCGCATCATGCCCATACGGGCCCCAACCTCATCCTGCGATCATTGCAACACATTATTATTTGCACAGGCATCGGCGGCAGCAAGGCGTTTTCCGGAAGGGCCATGAAAAAAGCCCGGCAGTGCCGGGCTTTACTGGGAAACGGTGAACAATCGATTCACATTTGATCGACGGCGCCGTTTTATCCGCTGAGGATCAATCCTCGTCGTCGGCGCTCTCGGTCGGCGGCACGAGGCCGTCGAGGCCGCGCAGCAGGTCTTCTTCGCTCATGCGGTCGAACTGGACTTCGCTGTCCGGGGTCGCGGCGCTGGTGGGGCTGGCGAGTAGCGGAACGGTCTCCTGCTCCGGCTCGTCGACCTCGACATGCTTCTGCAGCGAGTGGATCAGGTCTTCCTTGAGATCCTCGGGCTTGAGCTTCTCGTCAGCAATCTCGCGCAGCGCGACGACAGGGTTCTTGTCGTTGTCGCGGGCGACGAGGATCGACGAGCCCGACTGGATCATCCGCGCGCGGTGGCTGGCGAGCAGCACCAGCTCGAAGCGGTTCTCGACCTTGTCGATGCAGTCTTCAACGGTAACGCGAGCCATGGCCGGCTTCTTCCGATCTCAGCGATGAAGGGAATGGATTGAGCACGGCCTTACAGGCAAAGCCACCGCGATGCAAGAAATTCGCACCCGCGCATCAGGCGCGCATGCGGCGCACCATGTCGTCCAGCGTGGGCTCCAGCCGGACCGCAGCCTCGCCGCCGCGGGCGCCCATCGCCGGCAGTTCATGCGGCTTAAGCTCGGCGAAACGCATCCGCATCGTCGTGGCGACACCCTCGCCGAAGGCGATCGCCTCGCGATTGCCGATCGAGGACAGGAAGTTGATCGTGCTGGCGGAGGCGTCGGAGATGGCCGAGCGGATGATCTGCTGGTCGCGCTCGTTGGCCAGGCGCATCGCGAAGACCGTCGAGCATTGCGAGAGAATGGTCGGGTCGAGTTCGCCCGGCCTCTGCGTCACGATGCCGAGATAGGCGCCGTATTTGCGGCCCTCCTTAGCGATGCGGGCGAGCGCCTGCCGCGTCGGCGCGAAGCCGAGCGAAGTGTCGGAAGGAACGTAGCGATGCGCCTCCTCGCAGAGCACCAGGATCTCGCAGGCTCCCTGGCTCGCGGCCGCGAGGTCGAAGGCGAGGCGCGACAGCACCGAGGCCACGGCATTCACGACCTCGCCCGGCAGGCCGCCGAGCTGGAAGGCCGTAATCGGCCGGCCGTGCATCGGAATCCGGAAGACCTGCGCCAGGATCGGGGCCACCGTCTCATACATGTTGGCGCGACCGAACATGAAGCGGTAACGCGGATCGGCATGCAGCGATTCGAGCCGCACCTTGAGCGAGCGCAGGGCGGCGCGAGGCCAGCGCTGCTCGTGCAGGCCGATCATCTCGTCGATGACCGCGAAGGCATCCTTGAGGCGATAGGGTGTCGCCGCGTCGACGACGCCGCCTTGCGGCGCCTCGGCCGGCTGGCGCGGGGCGCCGAGATCGAGCGGGCGCTTCAACAGGCTGGAGCCGAGATCGCGCGCCATGTCCTGGCCGCTGCTGGGCATGCGATAGCGCGCCCGCGCCGCCAGGACGACCTCGCGCAGGATATCCGGCTCGTCGTCGAGAGGCGCGCGGCCGCGGAACACGACCTCCGCGAACTCCTCCTGCCTGAACATCCAGAAGGGCAGATCGAGGCTCTCGCCATCGATGGTCAGGGCGAGATCGGGAAAGGCGCTGGAATATTCGTTATGCGGATCGAGGATGAGCACGCGCAGCCGCGGGCGCACCGAGACCGCGCGACGCAGCAGCAGCGCGACCGCGCTCGACTTGCCGACGCCGGTGGTCCCGACCAGGGCGAAATGGCGCGAGAGCATGTCCTGGATGCTGACGGTGGCCGGGATGCTGGCATCCTGCGTCACATGGCCGATCTCGACGCCGCCGCGGTCGCCGAGATCATGGACGAGTGCGAGATCGCCTGCCCGGATGCGATGGGCGATCGCGCCGATCGGCGGAAAGGTGCTGATGCCGCTCTGGAAACGGGTGCGCCCATCGGCGCTTTCCAGGACCTCGCCGAGGAGCTCGACCTCGACCCGGATCGGGTTCTCCTCCGCCTCGCTCCAGGCCGGCTCGACCGCGTGCAGCTTGTAGACCAGCGCGACGATACGGCTCGAACCCAGATTGATCGAGACCATCCGGCCAATGGCCCAGGCGTCGCCGGCGAGCCAGCTCCCGGTCGAAACCGCGCTGAGAATCGTGGCCCGCGAGCCGTCGCAGGCGATGACCCGGCCGAGCGCCCGCTCCGGCGGCTGGTTCATCTCACGCCTGTCCGGGAGGACATCGGTCTGGAAGGCCGCGGTCTTCAGTGGCAGTTGCATCGGCCGGGTGAAACTCTGTGATGTCGTCGGTCGACGTTACGGAGCTTCGGTTACGATTACCTTCACGGCGAGCCGCCATTCCTCTTCAACAATTCGCAAGGGTTGGGCCCGCGGCGGCACCGATCAGAATTCGTGAGCCCGGCATCACAATCCCTGCATTGAGCCCACATGCCGCTTTCGTCTAAGCAGGACTGAAAGAAACAAGGGGTTTTGCATCATGGCCAAAGGCTTGCGTCTGGGCGTCAATATCGACCATGTCGCCACGGTGCGAAACGCGCGCGGCGGCCCCCTGCCCGATCCGGTCCGGGCGGCGCATCTCGCCATCGCCGCCGGCGCCGACGGCATCACCGCCCACCTACGCGAGGACCGGCGCCATATCCGCGACAGCGACATAGAGCGCCTCGCCGCGGAACTGACCAAGCCGCTCAATTTCGAGATGGGCGCGACCGAGGAGATGATCGCGCTGGCCGAGCGGCTCAAGCCGCATGCGGCCTGCCTCGTGCCGGAGAAGCGCGAGGAGCGCACCACCGAGGGCGGGCTCGACGTCGTCGGCCAGGAAAGCCATCTCAAGCCCGCGATCGCCCGCCTGAAAGCGGCAGGCTGCCGCGTCTCGCTGTTCATCGAGCCGGACGAAGCGCCGATCGCGATGTCCGCCAAGCTCGGCGCACCGGTCATCGAACTGCATACCGGCAGCTGGTGCCACGCCGTCATCGACGGCGAGAGCGCCAAGGCGGAAGCGGAATTCCGGCGGCTCGCGAACGGCGCGGCGCTGGGGGCAAAGCTTGGCCTTGAGGTCCATGCCGGGCATGGGCTCGACTACGATACGGCGCGCACGCTCGCCCGCGTGTCGGCCTTCGTCGAATTCAATATCGGCCATTTCCTGGTCGGCGAGGCCATCTTCATCGGCCTCGAGGAAGCGATCCGCCGGATGCGGCAGGCCATGGACGAGGGCCGGAGCGAGGGCTGAGCGGCCAACTACCGCCCTTTCCCTGTCCGAAGACGGTTCCGATCCGGCGCAAAGCGCGCTACATCGCGGGCATGATCCTCGGCATCGGCTCCGACCTCTGCGACATCCGCCGGATCGAGCGTTCGCTCGATCGCTTCGGCGAGCGCTTCACGCATCGTATCTTCACCGAAGGCGAGCGGACGAAATCGGATCGCCGGGCCACACGCGCCGCGTCCTATGCCCGCCGCTTCGCCGCCAAGGAGGCCTGCTCGAAGGCGCTGGGCACCGGCATGAGCCATGGCGTGTTCTGGCGCGACATGGAAGTCGTGAACCTGCCGGGCGGCCGTCCGACGATGCGATTGACCGGCGGAGCGGCCGCGCGGCTGAAGGCCATGACCCCAGCCGGCTTCGAGGCTTTCGTCCATGTCTCGCTGACGGACGACCCGCCCCTGGCGCAGGCCTTCGTGGTGATCGAGGCGCGGCCGGTCGGCTGAGGCCCCTCTTCTTCAAACGGAAACCGCCGCCGATCCGGGGCACCGCCTTGGCGATGCGCCGGAACGGCGGCGGCTTTTCGAGGCTCTCGGCGAGCCGCCCGGCCGATCAGCGGCCGGTGACCTCACCGGTCGGCTCGTCGCTCAGCCAGCGATAGATCACGCCGCCGAGCACGCCGCCGATCAACGGAGCCACCCAGAACAGCCAGAGCTGCTGGATGGCCCAGCCGCCGACGAAGAGCGCCGGGCCGGTGCTGCGGGCCGGGTTCACCGAGGTGTTCGTCACGGGAATGCTGACGAGGTGGATCAGGCAGAGGCCGAGGCCGATCGCGAGCGGCGCAAAGCCGGCCGGCGCCTTGCCATGGGTCGAGCCCATGATGATGAAGAGGAACATCATGGTCATCACGACTTCCATTAGGAAAGCCGAGACGAGGTTATACTTGCCGGGCGAATGCTCGGCATAGCCGTTCGAGGCGAAGCCGCCGGCAAGATCGAAGCCCGGCGCGCCGCGCGCGATGAGATAGAGCACACCGGCCGCCACGACGGCGCCGATCACCTGCGCAACGATATACGGGACGACCTGACCCGCCGGGAAGCGCCCGCCGGCCGCGAGGCCGACCGTCACCGCCGGGTTGAGATGACAGCCTGAGATGTGGCCGATGGCATAGGCCATCGTCACGACCGTGAGGCCGAACGCCAGCGAAACGCCGAGCAACCCGATACCGACATTCGGAAATCCCGCGGCGATGACCGCGCTGCCGCAACCCGCAAAGGTCAACCAGAATGTGCCGATGGCTTCGGCGACCAGCTTCTTCGTGCTCATGAATGATTCCCCCAAGTGTCGCGCACCTGTGATGCTGTTGATGAAAACGCGGGCAGTCAATCTGCCCGTGGCACGAAAACTGCCCTGATCCCGCCGTTTTCTCGCTCTCGACTGTATTCGTGATAGTCTCGCCAGTCGATTGGCGCCCTTCCCCCTTACCGCTCTTGCGCGTTGTCGCGGGCGCGATAGTCGGCTAGACCGCGCGCTGGATCGCAGTCTCAGGAGCGCCCGCGTGGCCAACGACGTCGACAGCAAAAGCAAGGCGGCCAAGGATGAAGGCGGCGTCTTCGAGACGATCAAGGTCGTCGTCCAGGCGCTGCTCATCGCGCTGGTCATCCGTACCCTGCTGTTCCAGCCCTTCAACATCCCCTCGGGATCGCTGATACCGACGCTGCTGATCGGCGACTATCTGTTCGTGTCGAAATACACCTACGGCTATTCCAAGCACTCGATCCCGTTCAGCCCGCCGCTGTTCTCAGGAAGGGTCTGGGCGTCCGAGCCGAAGCGCGGCGACATCGCCGTGTTCAAGCTGCCGAGCGACAATTCGACCGACTATATCAAGCGCGTCATCGGCCTGCCGGGCGACCGCATCCAGATGATCGACGGCATCCTGCACATCAACAACCAGCCGGTGAAGCGCGAGCGCATCGCCGATTACGTGACCACCGACAATTGGGGCCGCAGCGTCCCGGTGATCCAGTATCGCGAGACGCTGCCCAACGGCGTCAGCCACCAGATCATCGAGCGCGAAGGCGATACCGGCACCTTCGACAATACGCAGGTCTTCATCGTGCCGGCCGGCCATTTCTTCATGATGGGCGACAATCGCGACAACTCGCTGGACTCGCGCGACCGCAGCGTCGGCTATGTGCCCTTCGAGAACTTCGTCGGGCGAGCCGAGATCATCTTCTTCTCGATCGAGGACGGGGCTTCCGCCTGGAAGATCTGGGAATGGCCCTCCACGGTTCGCTGGAACCGTCTGTTCAGCACCATCAAGTGAGCAAGGCGGGCGACGGCGGGCGCAAGGCCCCTGACACCGCGCGGCTCGAAGCCGCGCTCGGGCACCGCTTCGCGGACCCGAGCCTGCTCGCGACCGCGCTGACCCATATGAGCGCCGAGGACTCGCGCCTCGCCAGCTACCAGCGCCTCGAATTCCTGGGCGACCGTGTGCTCGGCCTCTCGGTGGCCGAGCTGCTGTTCCGGCAATTCCCGCAGTCGGAGGAAGGCAATCTCTCGCGCCGGCTGGCCGATCTCGTGCGCAAGGAAACCTGCGCCGAGGTGGCCCTGGGCTGGAATCTCGGCCAGTTCATGCGGCTCGGCGAAGGCGAGATCCTGGGCGGCGCCCGCAAGAACAAGGCGATCCTGGCCGATGCCTGCGAGGCGATCATCGGCGCCGTCTTCATCGACGGCGGCTATGAAGCTGCGCGAGCGCTGGTCGAGCGCGCCTTCGGCGAACGCATGTTGAAGCCGGTCCGCCCCTTGCGCGACGCCAAGACCGCGCTGCAGGAATGGGCGCAAGGCAAGGGCTATCCGACGCCGACCTATAGCGAGCGGGGCCGTTCCGGCCCCGACCACGCGCCGGTCTTCGTCGTCGCCGCCAAGATCACCGGGCTTGCCGACGCCGAGGCGCGCGGCCCCTCCAAGCGGCTGGCCGAGCAGGCCGCGGCCGAAACGTTCCTCAAGCGCGAGGGCTTGTGGAACGACAACCTGGAAAATGAGAATGTCTGAAACCGATCAAGCCACGCGCTGCGGCTTCGTCGCGCTGATCGGCGCGCCGAATGCCGGCAAGTCGACGCTGCTGAACCAGCTCGTCGGCGCCAAGATCTCGATCGTCTCGCGCAAGGTGCAGACGACGCGCACGCAGGTGCGCGGCATCGCGCTCTCCGGCACGGCGCAGATCATCTTCGTCGACACGCCCGGCATCTTCGCGCCCAAGCGCCGGCTCGACCGGGCGATGGTGACGAGCGCCTGGGGCGGCGCCACCGATGCCGACCTGATCGGCGTGCTCGTCGACGTCGCGCGCTTCGACCATGAGGAGAACACGGCGCTGTTCGAGAAGCTCGCCGAGCTGAAGCAGCCGAAATTCCTGATTCTCAACAAGATCGACACCGTGCCGAAGGAGAAGCTGCTCGAGATCACCGCCAAGGTGAACGAGCGCGGCCACTTCGAGACGACCTTCATGGTCGCGGCGCTGACAGGCTATGGCGTCAAGGACATCCTGAGCTGGCTGGAGAACCGCCTGCCGCCCGGTCCCTGGCTCTATCCGGAAGACCAGATCTCGGATGCGCCCTTGCGCTTCCTCGCCGCCGAGATCACCCGCGAGAAGATGTTCGAGCGGCTGCATGACGAGCTGCCCTATCGCTCGACCGTCGAGACCGAGAGCTGGCAGCAGAAGCCGGACGGCTCCGTGCGCATCGAGCAGACGATCTATGTCGAGCGCGAGGGCCAGCGGAAGATCGTGCTTGGCGAAGGCGGCCAGACGATCAAGGCAATCGGCCAGAAGGCACGCATCGAGATCGCCGAAGCGGCCGAAGCCAAGGTCCATCTCTTCCTGTTCGTAAAGGTGCGCGAGAACTGGAGCGACGATCCGGAGCGTTACCGCGAGATGGGGCTGGAATTCCCCAAGGGCAAAGCCTGAGCGGCGCAGCAAACGTGATGCGCAGCGAGAAGGACAAGATGCTGGCCGGCGAGCTCTACCGCGCCGACAGCCCCGAGCTCATCGCCGACAACCGCCGCATCAGCGCCTGGATGGAGCGCTTCAACGCGACGGTAGCCACGCCGGAAGCGCGACTGCCGCTGCTGCGCGAAGCGCTCAGTCATGTCGGGCAAGACGTCGTCATCCGCCCGCCCTTCCATTGCGACTACGGCTACAACATCAGCCTGGGCGACGGCGTCTTCCTGAACTTCAACTGCATCATCCTCGATGTCGTGGCGGTCACGATCGGCGACGGCACGCAGATCGGCCCCGGCGTGCAGATCCTGACCGCCGACCACCCGCGCGATCCCGCCGAGCGCCGGCAGATGCTGGAATTCGGGCGCCCGGTCTCGATCGGCCGCAATGTCTGGATCGGCGGCGGCGCGATCATCCTGCCCGGCGTCACGATCGGCGACGACGCCATCATCGGCGCCGGCAGCGTGGTCACGCGTGACGTGCCGCCCGGGGGCACCGCGGTCGGCAATCCGGCGCGGCTGCGTCCCTGACGAGAGGCATCGTACGCTGCGTCAGGATGCCACGTTACACCCTTGTAACTTGTCAAATTTCAGTCGTGAAACGACATTGTTCGAACGCGTTTTGTCGCCATTTTGACGCCTAAAGACATTTAAGCAGGAGTGATTGCCATGAGCGCCGCACCGCGCATCGCGCTGTTCATCGATGGCGCCAATCTCTACGCCACTTCGAAGCAGCTCGGCTTCGACATGGATTACCGGCGCCTGCTGCGCGAGTTCCAGGGGCGCGGCAACCTGATCCGCGCCTTCTATTTCACCACATTGGTGGAAAGCGAGGAGTATTCCTCGATCCGGCCGCTGGTCGACTGGCTCGACTATAACGGCTACCGCGTCATCACCAAGGCGGCGAAGGAGTTCACGGACGCCACCGGCCGGCGTCGCGTCAAGGGCAACATGGATATCGAGCTGGCGATCGAGATGCTGGAGCTCGCGCCGCATCTCGACCAGATCTACCTTTTCTCCGGCGACGGCGATTTCCGGCCGCTGGTGGAGGCCGTGCAGCGCAAGGGCGTCAAGGTCTCGGTCGTCTCGACGATCTCGACCAATCCGCCGATGGTCTCGGACGAGTTGCGCCGGCAATGCGACGAGTTCGTCGATCTCGCCCAGCTCATGCAGAAGATCGGCCGCGACCCGGCGGAGCGCGCCAGCCGCGGCGGCGCGGCGGGAGCGCCGGGCACGCCCGGAAACCCGTCGCTGGAGCGCCGCTACGGCATCCGCCAGGGCGACGAACCGGCGGAGGGGTAACAGAAGCCGTCATTCTCGGGCGAAGCGAAGCGCAGACCCGAGAATCTCATGGCGAGAGGACAATGGTTTCCGAGATGCTCGGGTCAAGCCCGAGCATGACGGCTGAATTTTACCCGCCGCTCTTCAGTAAACGCTGCTTGTCGCGGTTCCAGTCGCGCTCTTTCTCGGTCTCGCGCTTGTCGTGCAGCTTCTTGCCCTTGCCGAGGCCGAGCTCGACCTTTGCCCGACCCCGGTCGTTGAAGTAGACCTTGAGCGGGATCAGGGCCATGCCCTCGCGCTGGACTGCGCCCATCAGCTTGTTGATCTCCCGCCTGTGAAGCAGAAGCTTACGCGGCCGGCGAACCTCGTGATTGAAGCGGTTGGCCTCGAGATATTCCGGAATATGGGCGTTGAACAGAAAGAGCTCCGTCCCCATCGGGCCGGCATAGCTCTCTCCGATCGTCGCCTTGCCGCCGCGCAGCGACTTGATCTCGGTCCCCTGCAAGGCGATGCCCGCCTCCACGGTTTCATTGATCTCGTAATTGAAGCGCGCCTTGCGGTTATCCGCCGCGAGACGATAGCGCTCCGGATCGGGTTTCTTCATGCCGTTCCGCTGAATCCATGCTGCTCGACCGGCGCTGCCACAGCTTGAGAATCCGATTCGGAATCGGCGCCCAAGCCTTTGAAGCCACTGGTCTTGTCATTCTTCCGCCCACCCCGGCGGGGCGGGCGGATGGCCTTGCCCTGTCCGGCGCGGCCATCCATCCTACTTAAGCATTCAACAGCCCGGCGAAAACCATGGCCTCACGAATGACCTTTCCCGTCGCCGGGGTCACCGGCATCAAGGGCAGGCGAACCTCCTCCTCGATGCGGCCCAGCAGCGCGAGACCGTGCTTGGCGCCGGCGAGGCCGGGCTCCTTGAAGATCGCGTCATGGAGCGGCACCAGCCGGTCCTGCACCTTCAGCGCGCCGGCATAGTCGCCCTTCTGGACGGCTTCCATCAGGTCGGCGCAGAGGCGCGGCGCGACATTGGCGACGACCGAGATGCAGCCATGGCCGCCGGCCGCCATATAGGCGAGTGCGGTCATGTCCTCGCCGGAGAGCTGGATGAAATCCGGCCCCATGGCGTGGCGCTGCTGCGAGACGCGGGCGAGGTTCGCGGTGGCATCCTTCACGCCGGCGATGTTCTTCAGCTCGTAGAGCCGCGTCATCGTCTCGACCGACATGTCCACCACAGAGCGCGGCGGGATGTTGTAGATGATGATCGGAATGCCGATCGCATCGTTCACCGCCTTGAAGTGCTGGTACATGCCCTCCTGGGTCGGCTTGTTGTAATAGGGCGTGACCACGAGCACGGCATCGGCGCCGGCCTTCTCGGCGTGAACCGCGAGATCGACCGCCTCGATCGTGTTGTTCGAGCCGGCGCCGGCAATCACCGGGACGCGGCCCTTGTTCTGGTCGATGACGATCTCGACGACACGCTTGTGCTCGTCATGGGACAGCGTCGGGCTCTCGCCGGTGGTGCCGACGGGCACGAGCCCGGTGGAGCCGTTCTCGATCTGCCATTCGACCAATGCGCGCAGCGCCGCCTCGTCGACCTTGCCGGATTTGAACGGCGTGACCAGAGCGGGCATCGAGCCGGTAAAGGCAATGTGCTTGGTCATGGGACGATCCTGGGACGAAAAGCGAGTGACGGGGCCGCCACACATAAACCGTCGTTCCGCCAAGGCAAAGCCGGCAAGCCATGAAAATGCGTGGCCTGATAGTTAAAGGTTCATAAACCCGCTTACCCGACCATCCCCTGATGACCATACGAGCCTGGAGTTCCGCCATGGCCTCGCCTGCCGCCGTGAGGAGACTGATCGGCCTGCTGCTGCCCGCCATGCTGTCCGCCTCGTCGACGCTGGCGGGCGACGACGGCATGCTTGCGAGCCAGCGCAAGCTCGCCATGCTCGGCGATGTCGAGACCACGAGCGCGCTGCCGCCCTTCCCTGCCAATGCCCTGCGGGGCGACAGCGCGGTCAGCGCGGAAGCGGTGAAAGCCGTCGTCGCCGCCTATCGCCGCGGCGCGCTGATCGAGGGCGACGAGCTCGCGGCGCGCATCGACGACCGCTCGGCGCGCTCGCTGCTCGAATGGGTGGCGATCCACGCCAATGCCGGCGCCGTGCCGTTCCTGCGGATCGACGCCTTCCTGCGCGAGCACCCCAACTATCCGGCCACGACCCGTTTTCGACGCCGCGCCGAGGAGGCGCTGATCGCGGAGAAGAAGGACCCCGCCATCGTGCGCGCCTTCTTTCATGGCCAGCAGCCGGTCTCTCCGGCCGGACGGATCGCGCTGGCGCTCGCACTCAAGGAGGAAGGCAAAGCCGAAGAGGCGACCGCCCTCATCCGCCAGAGCTGGCGCAAGGACCCGTTCGGGCAGTCGCTGGAAAAGATCGTGCTCGGCGCCTTCGAAGCCGTGCTGAGCAAGGACGACCATCGCCTGCGCACCGAGCGCTTCCTGTTCCGGGAGAATGGCGAGGCGGCGCTGCGCAACGCCGCCCGCGTCTCGGCCGATTATGTCGTGCTGGCCAAGGCGCGGCTGGCCAGC